>NZ_JAARMC010000004.1:0-259534 GCF_012985595.1 Pseudomonas sp. WS 5411 | reverse complement strand
ACTTTCCGGAGGACTTGGCCGAGCGGACGAGAATAGCGGGCTCGTCGCCCGAGTATTTGAAACCCAGCTGTGCCGAGTAATCGTCAGTGATATAGGGGAAGTTCAGCACAGACACATAGTTGCCGAACGTCGACTCACCACCAGAAAACGAGTGAAAACCACCCCCTAACCCGATCTTGTCGATATCCCCGACGGCAGCTGTTGTCCCGCCCAGACCGAGATAACCTTTTTTCACAGCATCCGTGATGCCGTAACCTTCCAGCGTCGTCGGATTTTCCCCCGACTGTACAATCCCGTACTTATTTATCGTGACCTTACGATAGGTCCCTGCCTTCTTGTCCCCTGGCAAACGCTGATCCAGCGCCAGGTCAACGTATTCGCGCGTTGCCAGCACCACCGCTGGATCAATCTTCAGCACAATGTTGGCAATGCTGGAAACGATCAGATTCATCCGAATAATCTGCGTCCGGCCAGATCCCTGGGCCAACAACGGCTTGAACGTCGGCGCGCAGTTGGCGACGGCCACCAGATCGCCGTCCTGGTCGTACAGACCGATTTCCCGGATCCAGAAACCACCGACGTTTTCCGGGATAACCTGTTCGGCGATGATGACTCCGGGGTTATTCGGGTCCGGCTTAAGCTGGTTAAGCGGTGCGCGGCGTCGCTCGTTGATCAGCTTGGTTTGCAGGCGGTCGGGGAACGGGTCGGTGTCGTTGGCATCACCCACACCCATCTGCGCGAACGTCCAAGGGACGCCAAGGGCATTCGCGTTAGCCTGCTTGGCCGCGCCGATGGCCGTAAGAATGGCTTGAAACTGGCTGTTCTGGTCGATCATGGGAGGATGTCCATCGTATCAATGTGATGTTCGCGACCGCCCAGGCGCAGATAGCCGCTGACTTCGATGTCGCGTTGGGTCGGTGGGTAAACGCTGAGTTCATCGCCTTCGCTGACGCAGGCGCCGATATAGAAACTGCCGGTGGTTTCCAGGCTGATGGCCAGGCCGGTGAGGTGACGGCTGCGGGGTTTGGCGTCATCGATCAGGAAGGTCAGTTCTTGATACATCTCTTCGGTGATGCCGGTGTCCAGCACGCCGACCTTGAGCTTAAAGGTGCCCGGCACGCCGGCCGGCACGTCCTGCCACCACTCGATAATCTCGATCAGATAGCCCAGGGGCTCGACCACGCGCCGCAGCGCACCGATGGTGCCCTTGCGCGAATGGATGTAGTACGCGGCACGGATGGCTGCGCGCTTGGTCGATTCCGACCAGGTGCTGTCCCAGCGGTCGACCGAAAATGACCAGGCCAAGTACGGCAACACAGCGAGCGGGCACAGGTCCGGGTTCCACAGCAGACGAATCGGGATAGGCACCCGCTTGATCTGCGCCAGTGCCACGGCCGCGTCACGCTCCAACTGCGTCGAGTTACTGGGTAGCAGGTGCTGGGCGCCCATCACTCCACCCCAACCGACAATTGAATATCGGTGCAAAACGGCGCCTGGTAAGGCGTGGCGGCAATATCGACCCAGTTCTCCAGCTCAACCTTACGCACGCCTTCGACGTGCAGCGCGGCGTGGATCGCTGATTCTGAGACTTCCATGCCCAACCGGCGGCGCTGGTGGACATAGTCCTTCAGGCGTTGTTCAGCAGCTGCTCGGGCAGGCTCAGTTTCTGGCCCACTGGTTTTCAGGTAGAGCTTGGCCTTGACCTGATAACGCAGGATCTGTGCGGCCTGCACGGTGAGGCGGTCGGCGACGGGGCGGCGGTCATCATCGCTGAGATAGGCGTTAACCACGGCCAGCAACCCAGGCTCGGCACTCCCGTCGGCCAGCATGCCCTGGACCGTCACCACGACCACGGCCGGGGAAGGGCTTTCCGCCGTGGCGTCGGCAACACGGCCATCAGCAGCGCGGGCGTGGAAGATGTAGCTGTTGCGCGGTCCGGCGGTGCTGAGACCTTCCCAGGCCATCTGCGTGCGCTCGCGCAGGCTGTCTTCCCCTTCCATTACGCGTGGAGTGGGCGGGGATGCGGAGGGATTGCCTTCCTGAATAACCAGGCGCTTGACGTTGAAGTTGGAGGCCAAGTTTTCTAGGTCGGAGCCCTTGGCAAAGGCCAGCATATTGGCGGTTGATGCTTCGTTGACCCGTTGGCGCCAGATCGTCTCGCGGTAAGCGTTCTCTTGCAGCAGCTTGGTCAGCGGCTCCGACTCAAGCTCAAGGCGGGCGGCGATTTTTGACTGTTCCTCAGCCGGCCACAGGCTGATGGCGTAGGCCTTGCGCTCGGCAAGGATCTGCTCGTAATCGATCTGTTCTACGATCTGCGGCGCGGGTAACAAGCTGAGGTCGATGGCGGCGAACGTGTTCATACACTGGCCCCCAGTTGCAGCGGCAGACTCATGCTCAACGGTTCATTGGTGTCGACCAGGGTGCCTTCCAGATCCAGAACCGATTGGCCTTGCAGATTGGCGCCGAGGAATTGCACCCGGTTCAGGCTGATGCGCGGTTCCCAGCGCATCAACGCCATGACCGTGGCCGCGTACACGCGCAAGCGGGTGGCATCGTTGAAGGGATGGTCTACCAGCTCGGGCAAAAGGCTGCCGTATTCGCGGCGCATTATGCGGGTGCCTATCCGGGTGGTGAGGATGTCGGTGATCGACTGGCTGATGAGGTCCAGATCGCCGATGGCGCCGCCGGTTTCTCGGTTCATTCTGGTTTCCCCGTCTTCGCGCCGCCGACCAACACGCCGCCGTGCAGGTGTTTCACCAGGCTGATGTCGGCCGCGACCACGTCTTCGGTGACGGTCACAGTGCCGGTGACGTTCTGGTTGCCGGTTTGGGTGTAGTCGCCGTGGTGCGTGATCGGGCCGACGATGTTGATGCCGCCCGTGCTGGTCAAGTTGGTGGTGCCGCCGTCGGGCAGGGTGGCGTTCAGGTGATGGGCGACGCTGTCGTACTCGATCACCGTGCCGTCGGAGTAGGTGCGGCGGTGCAGGCCTGGGCGGTCGCCGTTGGCGGGGATGTGACCGCTGGGTAGGCCGGTGATGACGACGCCATTGGCGAGTTGGCCGGACGGGCTGATCAGGATGACCTGTTCGTCGACGGTGGGCGGGTCCCACTCACGGTCGGCCCCCGCACGCAGGGCCAGCCAGGGCAGCCAGGCGGTGGTCAATTCGCCGGTCTTTACCTTCACGCGCGGGGGCACCATCTGGACTTCGGCGATGACGCCGAGGCGGATGAGGTTTTCGAGCATGCGGGAGAGGGCGGCGAAATTGTTCATGGCGCCGATGGTGGCGCCACGCGTGCGCGGGTGCAGCTTTGCTGCCTTGTAGGGAGGGGGTTTACAGTGTCAGGTGCGCAAGCAAGCTGTCACGGATCACATCAAGATCCGCTTCGGTGAACCCCAACACTTCACGCTGTTCGTACTGCACGTCGGGAGCGCCACGCTCCGCGCGGTCCCTCAAACCGTATTGGTGAACCCGTGCGATGCGCGCAATGCGGCCGGTAAAGCCCACGGATATGGCGTTGCTGTCGCCTCGGGCCTTGAGGTAGGTGGCGTTCTTCAGCTTCTTGAACATTTCCAGCTTGCGACGAATATGCCCCTGTTTACCACGCAGATTGCGCTGTTTACGGGGGGCAAACTTGCTGCCGTCTGGGTTCTGCTGGGCAATAACCCGTTTTTGTTGGCTGCGGCGCAGCTCCTGGCCGATGCTGCGGGCCAGTTGATTGCGCGCTCCCGGCTCCAGCCGCTCCAGCAGCGTGGCTGCCCAGGTCTCCAGCGCTTCCAGATCATTTGCCATCGGGCACAAACCATTCGCTGGTGTTGCCCTGGGCGCCAGGCTTCCAGTTCGGGTCGAGGTAGCCCGCTACACGCTGTGGCTCGTTTGGGTGCTTGACGGTGGTGTTGCCTTGGTCATCTTGGCTGACGATCACTTTTTCCGTCAGCGGCAGGGTAATGCTGAGGTCCACCAGGTCTTTGCTGAGAATCTCGGCTTCAAACTGGAAGCCGTTCTTCACTTTATCGAGGTTGTCGAGCAGCTCGGATTGGTTGACGCTGAGCCAGCCCAGCAGTGGGAGCATTACGCTATCAGGGTGTCCTGCGAACTCTGTGAGGATGATCTGCAGTTCAAAGCTGTACTCAAAAGAGAGGCTTGGCGCAGAGGTGCAACGAACTTTGCCGTTGTTGATAAAGATCAGCAGCCGGTCGGGGTTGTGCTTGAACTCGGCGACGGTGGCCAGGAGGTGGGCGCGTAGGCTTTCAGGCTTGTTCATGGCGCAGCCTGCTGATGCTGATAAACCATGTCGACCTGTGCGGCACAGTCAGCCCAGGCGGCTTCGACGCGGTCCTGGTCGGCGAGCTGGTCGCCGTTATTGAGTGGGCTGGTCGCCGGCAACTGGCACGGCACCACGGCCGGACATCCACTGACGATAAGCGTCGGCGCCGGTAAGGGCGGGGCGCTCCCGCAACCGGCGAGCAACATCAGGCAAAGGCTGAGTAGCCCAGGTGCGTAGTTCGGCGTTTTCAAGTTTCAGCTCCTCTATGGTTCGCTCGCGCTTTGCCAGGCCCTGGCGCAACTGATCCTGTTGGGTGCGCAAGGCACTTTGGGCGTTACGTTCCTGTTTCAGGGTGTTCGTGAGTGTGTTGACGGTGGTGAGGTTGCGGTCGGCGTCTGCGCGGGCAGCCAGGGCCGCCGCCTTTGCCAGCTCTGTGTTGCCCTCGGCGACGTTGATGCGCTGTTGCTGGCCCCAGATCAGCAGCGCCAAGGCCCCGAGCAGGGCAATGCCGTACAGGGCCTGGCGCAGGGTGCTCATGCGCGGTACCAGCCGAGCTTATTCATGGCTTCGGTATCGAGTTGTTTAATAGGGCCGCGAACGATCACGGCCCTGGCACCGCTCATCAACTGAATGGCCTCGGCCAGCACCTGCATATCGTCCTGTTCGGTGGATTCCGGCACCACCAGCAGATCGCCGTCCTGCACTCGCAGTTTTTGCACCGCTTCGAAGTCGATCATGCCGCCACCCCTTGCCCGCAACCGCAGGCGGCGTGCCGTTCGTAGGCGCGCTGGAGCTTCACGTCGTAGAGGTTTCGCTGATAGTCCGGGCCGTTGTAGAGCTTGGCGAATTCGGCCCATTTGCGGGCTTTCAGCGCCTTGTGCAACACCGGGTCGGTTTCAATGAAGCGGGTGAAGGCGTCGAACTGCTGCGATTCGCCGGCACTCATGGCTGCCACGAAGTCCTGCACGCTGGTGTAGCCCAGGCGCTGCCAGTGGAAGCCCATAATCTGGAAAGCCCCCCATGACGCAGATTCAAGGGCGGCGGTGTCGTCGATCAGGCGGGCCATGGCCAGGCGCTGGTGTTCGGCGGTACCGCCGGAGTATCCGCCCGACTTTGGGTTGACCAGGGCGGGATTGACGGCGGCGAGCTGGTCGGCGTGGCGTTTGAGTTCGGCCGGGTCATCGCCTTCGTGCCGCACCTTGGCGAGTTGGCGGTGCATGATGTGCCGTTCGAACAGGATCACTGGCTTGCCGTTGTCGAGGAAGCCCTTGCCCTTGGATTCCACCTCGTTGATGGCATAGATGCTTGCCAGCGGCACGCCGAGGCGTTCGGCGGCAGCGACCAGGTCGCTGTTGCGCAGAAACTGGGCGCAGTCACCACCGGCCAGGCTGGCCTGGGTCTTACTGCCGGCCACACCATCAGCGACCAAGCCGACCTTGAGCTGATAGGCCCGGACAGCAGCTTCGGTGTCGTCGCCGTAGCTGCCGTCCACGTCCAGCTTGGCGCCGTGGTTGTTGAGGTTTTTTTGCAGTGTGCGGACGGCCTGTGAGCGGTCGCCGTGGCGTAGGGTGGTGGTCATGCGCTGGGCCTCAACAGGGCGGCGACGTTGCCGCGAGAACGGAATATCAGGGTGCAGAGCAGCACGATGGAGACGGCTTGCCAGAGGCTGGTGGGCTGGCGGTACAGGAGGATTTCCAGACCGCAGATGCACAGCGCGGATCCAAACAGGCTGGCGAGTAGCGAGATGCTGCGCCGGTACCGCGCAGCGCCTCGGGTGTAGCAGGCCAGGCGCAAGGCGCTGAGCAGATAGGCCACGGCCGTGATCAACTGCACGATCAATTCGATGTTTGGCATCTCAGCTGCCCCCTCTGATGCGGCGGACGATTTCCCAAAAGTCAGCTTTCTCAACCCAGACCATGAGCTTGATGCTGATGGGGATGATCACCAGGGCGCAGCCGAACGCGGCGCCGCCGCTGGTGATAAATGGCAGGGCTTGCAGCGCCATGGGGGCAAAGAGGTAGCCCACACCGGCCGACAGGAACAGAGAGCCCAGACGCTGCCAGACCTTTAGGTCGTGCTTGGTACTGGTCACGAGCCAAGCGCCGAGAATCGCGCCGAACAAGGCTTCCCCGTCGATGATGGGCGTGATGGTTGCCAGGCCCAGGCCCATGAGCAGGCCGGTCACGGCGCTGGAAGTCGGATCAGCCATGGTGTGGGTTTCCTTGGTTACAGGGGATCAGTCCCATAGCTGCACCATCTGCCGCTGTGGGGCGCTGGCTTGGGCTTCGGGCATGTTGACGACAAGGCCTTGCGGCAGGATTGGGCCGTGATCGGCCAGGCCGGGGTTGGCTTCAAGAACGGCCTCGGTGACGCCTGCGGTGCGGCCGTAGAAACGCCAGCACAGCGCGTCGACCGTGTCGTTTTGATTGGCGCGAACGGTGACGGCCATCACACCAGCTCCACGGTGGTACGGGAGTGGCCGAGGAAGTCGCGGACGGCCCAGCGCAGGTCGCGGCGGTAGTCGTCAATGGTGGGGGTGACTTCTTCGGCCTTCTGGTTGCCAGTGTTGGTGGCGCTGTAGTCGCGGTAACGCTCGCAGACTTCGGCGCCGGTAGCGGCTTCGATGGCTCGACGGTAGAGGTGGGCCTTTACTGACACATCTTTGATACGGTCACCTGGTACGTCGTCCAGCGTGGCGTAGCCGGCTGCTTGCTGGGTTTCCCGCCACTCGGCCAGCTCGCGGTTCAGGTTGATGGCGGCAGAAATAACGGCAGTTTCCAGGCGCGCCGGGGTGACGCTGTCGTTGATGCGCAGGGTGGCGCGCAAATGGTCCAGGTCAATCGACGGCCAGAAGGGGTCGGTGTTGATATGACCGCCTGCGACTGGGCCGCTGGCTACAAATGCGCTCATGAACTGCACTCGAAAATAGGTCGCCGGTGGTCGGGGCTTCACGTTCAGGAGGAGCGGCCTGGCCGATCCGCCCCGAGCCGGCGGGGTGCGTGGGGACGCTCGGTTAGCTGCTTGGTGCAGCGTATTTCTTGAGGAGGCGTTCGACGCGCTCCAGATCCTTCTTGCCACCGCAGTTGGTGTTCAGCTCAATGGCGCGAGCCAGGTAGTCCTTTGCCGATTGCAAGTAGCCGAGGGCGATCACCTTGTTTTCTGAGGTGTCATCATCGGAAACCTTCTCGGCACACGCTTTACCTAGCGCCAGATGCAGCTTGGCTTTGGCCTGGTCAGGCATATCCTCTTCACCCGCGATCTGCTCGGTGCGTAGCAGCAGGTCAAGATCAAAGGTCCCGCCGGCTTTCTGGGCCTTCAGGGCCACTTCGGAGATTTCTTCCGCGATAATGGTGCCGGTGGTGCGCTCGAAACGGTCAGGCATCAACAACGAGTGGGTGATTACGTAATCGGCGATATCAAGGGCGCCGGAAAAGTCGCCGGCATCCATTCGCCAGACCATCAGAGTGGTGAGCACCTGGTCTTGTGCGCCTTTACCTTCAGCGAGGACGCCTTGCACGTACGGAATATATTCAGGCAGCAATTGCCGTTTCAGCTCTGCCCTTCCTTCAATTGACTGCACCTGTTTCAGGCGCAGATAGTCCTGCTGGAGCTTCGCAAGGTGCAGCTCGTAAACGGTGGAACCCTCCATCGTCAGAGCTGGGCCGGCCACGGCAGCCGCTGCAATAGCAGCGGTGACGCGTTGGAAGTGATGGCGGCAAGGGTTGGTCATGATTGCCGGCCTCAGCTCAGGGTGATGTTTTCGGCCATGGCAGCGCAGCCCAGGTCTTCAATCACGTAGCTTTCATTGACCGATTCGAAGTTTTCGATGCGGTCGCGTTTGGCGTTGTCGACGACAGTGCGGCGGCGGGTGTTTTCCTGCCAGTAGATCGACAGGTTGTCGAGACGAGTCACCAGCAGCCCGTTGGCCGGGAAGTACGGCACACGCACGGCTGGCAAGTTGCCGATGCGTTTTTGGCTGGTGACGATATCGGCCGCAAGCATTTCGGTCGGAGCCTGGGTTTTGTTGATGATCGGGAAGTACTTGTCGGCCAGCAGTTGGCGACCGCAGATCACGACCAGGTCGGTGTCTTCCTGGTACCAGGGCTCGATGAACTCGTTGACCATGCTCACGACCAGGGCGTCGATGTTTTCGAAGTCCTTGCCGGCGCCGATCTGGATTTTTCCGCTTCCGTCGACCACTTCCTTCATCACCCGGGCGGGGTTTTCCAGGCGCATTTTTTCCAGCCAGCCGACGTTGACGTCCTGCAACAGTTGGTTGATTGCCGGGTTGGAGGTTGCAGCGCGGCTGGTACCGTTCCAGCCGATCATGATCCGGTTGAGCGCTTGGGCCTTGATGATTGCGTCACGAATCCGCGCCTGGAAGTCCTTGAACTTGGCCCACTGGTCCAGCTTCTGGTAGCGAATGCCCGTGTCGAAGTTGGTCTGAGTGCAGACGTACCCTCGGTTGTCCAGGCCGCTAGGGTCGCGGGGTTCACGGTCCTTGAGGGTAGTGTCGGTGGTGCTGGCAATGGTGCCGTCGATACCAATGCCGATTTTTTCACCCGACTGCTCGGAGACACCAAACACGTTGATGGCGCTGAGGAACGCGCTGGATTCCTGAATGCGGGTTTCCAGAGTCTGCGCGACGCTTGGGGCTGCGGTAAATTTGGTGGTGACGTCGCCCACCCCGTGCAATTGCGCGAGTTGTTGCAGGTAGGCGTTGAAAAGGACGCGAGTATCGTTACGCATGGTGTTCTCCGATGTTCCTTGGCTGGGTGTTGTCCGTGATGTGGATCAGCAGTCGGTGACGAGCTTCCCGTCACCGCCCGTAGCAGCAGGGCGAGCGGCGAACTGCGTTTTCGTGCCTTTGTTGTCCGGGGTGTTTTCGAGCTTTTTGACCAGATCGCTGAAGTCAGCAGATAGCTTTTCGTGGGCTGCCTGCAGCTTCTCGCGAGCGGATTTTTCAGCGGCAAAGGCTTCGCCTTGGCTGGCAACATGCTCGGCCATGGCCTCAACGGATTCGCCGAGTTCTGCAAAAATGGCGGCGTCCTTGCCTTCCTTGTCCTTGCTCTTGCCGAGGGCTTCGAGAACGCGGCTGAAAATACCTGCAACCTTGCTGCTTTCGTCCTCTACGTCTTCGAATTCAAGTGCGACCTCGATAGCCTCGGAAAACAGGTTGTCGGGGTTGCTTTTGCGACTTGCCAGCGGGTTTTTGTCCGGGTGCTGGGAGCTGAAGGCAAGCATCTCAGTGCCCAGGCTCGCCGGGCTGTCGGTGACCGCGATACCGTCCAGATAGGCGCGGCCGGTGTCAGCGAACTTCGGGCGAATCTCGATGCTGGTAAACATTTTCTGCCGGGCCTTGTTCATGGTGACCAGGTCGGCAGTCGGTTCGATTTGGGCAAACAGCGCCAGCTTTTTAGCCCCGGCGATTTCGATTTCTTCAGTCTTCAGCGCTACCACATCGCCGTAGGCACGGAAGGGGCTGTCGGGCAGCATGCTGCGCATGTGTTCGATCCAAACCCGTGCCCCGTAGGTGTTTTGGCTGTAGGTCTCGGCAGCATCGACCAGCCATTGCCGTTCGATCTGGCGACCGTCAGTGGTGGCGCCTTCAACGGCGACGCGGAAAAACTTGGAGCGTTGTTTCTTGGCTGGGGTGTCGGTTTTGCCGGCCATGCGTGAATCCTCAGTGCGGTGGCTGTGTGCCTTGGCGATGAGCGCATGTTGTTGAGCGCGAGCGTGACGGGCAACGACGTGCTCTTGTAGAACGGGCTGTTACAAGGACGGGCGCGGGTACTGTACGCGCGCGGGCGGCAGCATCTGCGCCATGAATGCCATCGTCGAATTACCCACCGATCACCGCCGCCATGCCAAGCACCTGTATTGGCAGGGCTATCGCGTGTGCGAGATCGCCGAACTGATTGGGGAGAAGGAAAAGACCCTGCACAGCTGGAAGGCCCGCGACGAATGGGACCGGGCCACGCCTCTGGAGCGTATTCAGGCCGCGACCGAAGCGCGGTTGGTGCAACTGATCCTCAAAGACCCCAAGTCAGGATCGGACTACAAGGAAATTGACCTGCTGCACCGCCAGCTTGAGCGGCAGGCGCGCATTCAGCGCTTCAACGAGGGCGGCACCGAAACCGAACTGAATCCGAATCTGGCCAAGCGCAACGAAGGGCCGAAGAAGGCGCCGAAACGCAACGAGTTCGACGAAGAACATATCGAAAAGCTGACCGAGGCCTTCATTGATGGCTGTTTCGGCTACCAGCTCGATTGGTACAAGGCCGGCACTCAACGCACCCGCGCAATCCTCAAATCCCGGCAGATCGGTGCGACGTACTATTTTGCTCGGGAGGCGTTGATTGATGCGCTGACCACAGGGCGCAACCAGATTTTCCTGTCGGCTTCGAAGAATCAGGCGCACATTTTCAAGGCTTATATCCAGGCGTTTGCCCGTGAGGTGGTCGGTGTTGAACTGACTGGCGACCCGATCATCCTGAGCAACGGCGCCGAGCTGCACTTTCTGGGCACCAACGCCCGGACGGCCCAGGGCTATCACGGCAATTTCTACTTCGACGAATTCTTCTGGACGTTCAAGTTCAAGGAACTGAACAAGGTCGCCAGTGGCATGGCGATGCAGAAGCAGTACCGCCGGACCTACTTTTCGACGCCTTCCAGCATGGCGCACGAAGCCTATACGTTCTGGACGGGGGAGCGCTTCAACAAGGGCAAGCCAGCGGCGCAGCGGGTCAAAATCGACGTTTCCCACGACTCGCTGCAACAGGGCCGGCTTTGCGAGGACCGTGTCTGGCGGCAGATCGTCACCATCCTGGATGCTGAAGACCGTGGCTGCGACCTGTTCGACCTCGACGAACTGCGGCAGGAGTACGACGCCGAGGCGTTCCAGAACCTGCTGATGTGCCAGTTCATCGACGACGGCGCCAGTATTTTCCCGTTGGCAATGCTGCAGCCTTGCATGGTCGACAGTTGGGACCTATGGGCCGAGGACTACAAACCGTTTGCTGCCCGGCCGTTTGGGGATCGTCAGGTCTGGGTCGGTTACGACCCCGCCGAGAATGGTGACAGCGCGGGGCTGGTGGTAATCGGCCCGCCCACGGTGCCTGGCGGCAAATTCAGGGTGCTGGAAAAACACCAGTTCCGAGGTATGGACTTTGCGGCCCAGGCCGAAGCCATCCGCCAGGTGACCAGGCGCTATTGGGTGACATACATCGGGATCGACATCACTGGCATGGGCTCCGGCGTGGCGCAGTTGGTGAAGCAGTTCTTCCCGAACATCACCACTTTCAGCTATTCGCCCGAAGTCAAAACCCGCCTGGTGCTGAAGGCTTATGACGTCATCAAAAACGGCCGCCTGGAGTTCGATGCCGGCTGGACGGACATGGCGCAATCACTGATGGCTATCCGCAAAACAATCACCGCCTCCGGGCGCATGTTCACTTACACGGCCGGTCGCACAGACGAGACGGGCCATGCCGACTTGGCGTGGGCGCTGTTCCACGCGCTGCACAACGAACCCCTTGAAGGGCAGACCACGGCGAACACCGGATTTATGGAGTCTTACTGATGAGCAGACGCAAGCGCGGAACCCAATTAGCCACCGCCCAGCCTCCCATTGAGGGGGATCTGCTGCCACCCGAGGCTGGACCCGTTGAGGCGTTTACCTTTGGCGACCCGACGCCGGTACTCGATGGCAGGGAAGTCCTGGACTATCTGGAGTGCTGGGCCAATGGGCGTTGGTTTGAAACCCCCATGTCCATGGATGGCCTGGCGAAGACGACGCGGGCCAGCGTGTACCTTCAGTCGGGGCTGAACTTCAAACGCAACATGTTGGCCCGCACGTTCGTTCCCCACCGGCTGCTGAGTCGCCAGGCCTTTGAGCAATTCGCCCTGGACTGGCTATGGTGCGGCAACTGCTACCTGGAGAAACGCAGCAACATGCTGCGCGGCACCATGGGCCTGCTGCCACCGCTGGCGAAGTACATGCGCCGGGGTGTCGACTTGGAGACCTATTACCAGGTGCGTGGCTGGAAAGATGAGCACGAATTTGCCCCCGGCTCGATCTGCCACCTGCGTGAGGCGGATATCAATCAGGAGATCTACGGCTTGCCAGAGTGGCTGGCTGCGCTGCAAAGCGCGCTGCTCAACGAGAGCGCCACGCTGTTCCGTCGCAAGTACTACAACAACGGCAGCCATGCCGGTTTCATCCTGTACATGACCGACGCGGCGCAGAAGGAAGAGGACATTGACTCACTGCGCACGGCGCTGAAGAACTCCAAGGGACCAGGCAACTTTCGCAACCTGTTCGTCTATGCCCCGGCCGGGAAGAAGGACGGTATCCAACTCATTCCCGTGAGTGAGGTAGCGGCCAAGGATGAATTCAGCTCGATCAAGAACATCAGCCGCGACGACTTGCTCGCGGCGTTGCGCATTCCGCCACAGTTGATGGGCATCGTGCCGCAGAACGCGGGCGGGTTTGGGTCGTTGCGGGAGGCTGCTGAGGTTTGGGCGGTCAACGAGCTGGAGCCGTTGCAGGCTCGCCTGGCCCAGGTCAATGACTGGCTGGGTGAGGAGGTTGTCAGCTTCAAAGAATTTGAGCTTCCAACGGGGGGGAAGTAGTACCCCCGCGCAGTAAACGAGGCGACGAGCTGGTGCGCTAACACCCGCTCGACGCTGAATCACTCGTACATGCCGAGTGCTCCAACCAAGGCCTCGCCCCACTGCGCAGGGGGTGCGAAGCCTAAGCGAATCCAATTGTCGAAACAAGGATCACTTATGAGCACACCAATAATCCCGTGGATGGGCGGCAAGCGTCGCCTGGCAGATCGCCTTATTCCGCTGTTTCCGCCTCACGAATGCTACGTCGAGGTCTTTGCCGGCGGCGCTGCGCTTTATTTCATGCGGCCCCAAGCGGCACCCGTTGAAGTCCTCAACGATATCAACGGCGACCTGGTGACGTTGTACCGGGTTGTGCAGAACCACCTGGAAGAGTTCGTGCGCCAGTTCAAGTGGGCGCTCAGCTCCCGCCAGGTGTTCGAATGGCAGAAGATGACCAGGCCGGAAACCCTCACCGATATCCAACGGGCTGCCCGGTTTTTCTACCTGCAGCACCATGCCTTCGCCGGCAAGGTCAGCGGGCAGACCTTCGGTACCGCCACCACTGGACCAGCCATCAACTTGCTGCGGATCGAGGAGAACCTGTCTGCGGCCTGGCAACGGCTGTCGGGCACCTATGTCGAGAACCTGGGCTGGCTGGAATGCGCGGAACGCTACGACCGGCCGCACACCTTCCATTACATGGACCCGCCTTACTGGCAGACCGCTGGTTATGGGGTGGACTTCCCGTTTGAGAACTATGAGCGGATGGCCGAGTTCATGCGGCGCTGCAAGGGCAAGGTGATGGTCAGCATTAACGACCACCCAGATATCCGACGTGTGTTTGCGGGGTTTCATTTCGAGACGGTGGACATTCGATACAGCACAACTAATCAGCGGCAGGTAAAGGCTGAAGTTAGTGGGGAGCTAGTGATTATGAACTGGGCTCCAGAGGCGCTGGGGATGTTGTTTTGATTTAAAGGGGAGCGGGTATGAGGCCATACCCGCTTGACCTAAGCGCCGCAAAGACGGCTTTATGTTTCGTTACAGAGTAACCCCTGTATGCTTTTCGAGCTGCTGCTTGACCAATCCCTTCGCTAATTGGCCCAGTAGTTCGAATGTGAAGCCGCTTGCTTTGAGCGCTCCCTCTTTCGTCATACTCCAAATTTTTTCGTCCCTGACCGAGTCGGCAAAATCGTGTCCAGATGGTGTGAGTCCAGAAAAAATATATAGTCCTCCGGCATTACGCGGCATATCAAAAAGTCCGCTTTGGATAGCGAGTTTGAGGTGGTACTCGACTTGGGCTGGGGTAAATCCATCAATTACCATGTCGTTCTCAAAGTCTTCGTAACTTACTAAATCGTTTGGTCCTTTATGATCTTTCTCGACTTCTAGAACAACAAGTCTCATCAAATCCATATCTCTTTGCATGTGTCTCTCCTGACGGATCTTGGCAGGGATGCCTGTAACCAGCAAAAGACGCTCCCACACCTAGTTAAAAGGGGGGATCTAACTGTAACTGGCGCTATTCGTAACGCAATAGAGCTTACTTCCGCATTCTTTTAGGCACCAGCAGACCAGCCGAGGCGGTCGGTTCAGCGGCACGGCCTAAATGGTACTCGGCATATTGGTCGTTACCATCGCGCCGGTCGAACAACCCTAATAACTTCCAACCGTCATCCAGCAGCTCTTGGGCTTGCGCCTGGGTGGTCACCATTTTCAAAACTTTCGTGTCTTCAATCGCCATCGATCCAGCTCCTGGTTGAGTGAGTGCTCAGTGTAGGCACGGTGTTGGCCGTTGACGTAGTTTCAATGTGTCTTCGGTCGCGCAGGTTGCACACCAGGGGGATTGCTTGTTGTTGAAATATGTGTTGCTGGTGAGTGCGTTTTTCCGACCGTAACGCGTCTTCCCCTGGCGCGCGCCGTCGTCCCCCCACCTCGCCTGCGGGCTAAATGGGTCGTTTTTTCTGCACCCCCGCAGACCATTCTCGGCGGCTCAGGCTGGGTGCTTGCTTGCCGTTTTGGGGAGGTTCAAAACCTGCGGAACCCTGCGCCGAGGGGATGCTTCGGGGGAGGGCTGAAGGCGCTGCTATGGAGCGGGACAGGGGGGCATGCTTTAGATAGAGTAATTTCAGTAATCAGACCGGAAGAATGGGCTGGAGGTCGCGAGTTCCGTAGGGCTCGGTATTACAAAAAGGAGTAACAGAGAAGTAATTGAAAAGGTAATAAATAGTCAAGAAACTGATTTTAAAGGGATTTTTTATTTTTAGCAGTTACATTTTTAAGGAGTAATCAGATCACTTAAATATTACTAAAAAATTACCTATGATTAGCGAGATAAAAACCTTGTTTTTCAACAGGTTGAGTCCTATATATTGTCAAATATTACTAATGTTACTCTTTTTTTTGGCCCAAAAAAATTTGGATCTCAGGCATTCTACGCAATGGTGCTTAGGTGCCCGCGCCAATAGCTGACAACAGTGGCTCGTCAGGGAGATTCTGGGCGGTGGTAGGCCGGGATTTTGAGTATCCGCAGCTGCTCTACAAAAGAGCGAAGTAGCCGCTGGGGTTGGTGGGGTGTTGACTGAGTGCGAAGGTGCATGAAGTTCTGTTTTGTAGCGACAAGAACCAAAAGTTAGCTGGTGGTTTTCGTGTGAAAAGCGCCACCATTGACTAGAGTGAGTTGTAGCTGATGTACTTAGCTTTAAGGGTATTATTAAGTGTTATGGGTTGCTTCAATAATCGTTTTTTATATGATTCGGGGGAGTTATGGAAGGTTTGATGAAAAATGCCCAAAGTTACTTTAGTGGTAAGTTTGGATCTGCATTCATTATTTCGGCAGTAGTTACTTACCCCAGCAGTGTTGTAGATGATCTTCAAGTGGGAGTTCTGTCGTTGATTGATCCAACCTCCGGCGTTAAAAGCAGGGTGCTGGTTCTGAAAAATCTAGGTAATGTGATAGAGCTTGAACATATAGTTAAGTCGATTGATGAGATATTTTTAAATTGCGATGGAGACCTTGCACTCGAGTTTTCTAATGAGATAAACCGCACCGGACATGCGGTTCACTCGGAAACAATGACTGTAGCCTCTGTCCTGTCGATATATACAAACAAGCTATGCGCACCAATTGAGCAGGTTCTTAGTGCTTTTGAAGTCATTTCGCAGAGGGTCAGGGTAATTGAGGAGGCAAAAATGTATATGAGCTTATTTGTTTCTTATGGTGGGCCTGATGAGGAAGTGGCGGTAAAAATAAATAAAAGGATTCGGGCGTCTGGAGTTACAACGTGGTTTTTTTTAGACGATGCTTTGCCGGGGCAAAAACTGCATAGGATGATGTTTGATGGCGTAAATCAACATGATCGCGTTTTGTTGGTCTGTTCAAAGAACTCCTTGAGTCGTTCTGGTGTTCTTAATGAGATTGAAAAAGTGTTAGAGCGTGAGGCCAAGGAGGGAGGGGGTGAAATATTAATACCTATAACTCTAGATGATTTTGTTTTTAGCGAGTGGGCGCCTAGTCGTCCAGATATTGCAGCCCAGATACGGAATCGAGTTATTACGCCAATCGATACGAAGAATGATGAGCTATTTGAAGAACAAATTTCGAAAGTTCTAAGGGCGATTGGTCGATAACAGACTTTTAGGTGAGGTCCGCCCCTCCCAGTCGAGCCAGGCCTTGTTTGATATGGCCCGCGTTTTCACCAATAGTGTGAAGTGCTCCCCGAACATTCTCGCCCACTTCTGAAGCGTGCTGCTGCTCGACCCAAAGAGTCAACTCCATCACAGCCGCTTCCAGAGCCAGTTGATTTTGATAAAGCCGTTCCAGCACGTCCGTCAGCGAGTACTCGTTTGCCATGGTATGCGACTCGTTAAGAAAAAAATCAAGCATAGCAGTGGCAACTCTCGGATCTGCGAAAACCTGCGAAAAAGGGGTAAGGGGTTAGCACCGGGGAATAGTGCTGGTACGAAAGTGGTACGGGTGGTTGGCGAGGGTCTGGAGTGCCCGTTCTGTAAGCTCTGTAGGCTTAGTCGTTCCAATCCATCACCGATTAAACTGTTGAATAGCGTTTGAGTGGCAGCAAACGACGCGAACCTGCCCTTCAAGAGGGGCATCAATCGGCCAATAGCTAAGCTACCTAGGGGGTTAGCCAGCTCTCGTGAGCGCAGCGAAATGCTTGAGCTCATTGCTAGGGTGCGTCTATTGCCATAGAGAGAAACATTGCGACATTTGAAATGTCGAACCCATCTCCAGAATCGTCCTGCTCCCACCCACACTCAAGATCTTCACACATTTTTTCTGTGATGAACCAGCTAATTGGAAACGGTGTTGTCCATTTTCTAAGAACATAGCCCTGCCTAGCGTAATCATCGTCATCAATTATGTAGTGCATACCTAAGTGGTCGCGTGACTCGATAAACGAGAAAAACAACGAATCTACTTCGTATTGATAACTGGAGTACTCGTCGATGCCTTTTCCTATTTTTTTTTGCCATGCATAGTGAGACATATAAGAGATGAGGTTGGATATTTGCAGTATCGGAATAATTATTTTTTCTAAGCGATTAAAAAGGCTTTCAGCGCTCAGCGACATTCCTTCCCTTACGATTGATCCGCCAAGTGGTAAGTGGTAACTATATAGCTCTCTAGTGAGTCGGAGCTCATTAAGAAGCTCTATAAGATTTCTATCGTATATTCCAAATCTAACAAAATAATTTTCTATATCCTTGAATACCTGTGAATGAGATATTTTTCGTATTTTCTCTATGTCGATGTATGGGGTAAGAATTAGGTTTGATAATAGGGCGTTGAATAGTGAGTAGTAGCAGGTGTAAAAAGTCAAATTTTTAAGGTTTTTCCCGTTTAGTTCTTCTGTTTGGGTGAAAAATAATGAGCTCAACGTCATCTTCTTGGATGCATAGAAGTGTCTAAGCAACCATTGTACATTCTTGATATATCCAGCGCCTTGGTATTCCGAGCAGAACCCTGCGTATACTCGATCACAGAATTTTTCTAAGCACTCCTCGCCAACCAAATCAATCGCCTGTTGAAAACCGCCATACTCTTTAATTACTTTTTTCAGCATTGCCATTAGCGTCACTCCCTGATGGTTGATTTGTCGGCTAGATCAAAGCTAAATTCTGAATGCCCTATGAACAAAAATAGCGAAAGTTGAGTGTATTTTTATACATCGCCAGCCAGGTCCGCAATGGGGGTGTTTGGCTGTTTTCTGCCTGATATCTAAGGTGGTTAGTCAGGGCGGAGGTATGAATCGAAAGTAGCCCAATGGTACATAAATGGTAAGAGCTGAAGCTGGGTCAGCTGTAGAGCTTGGTTTTAAAGGCTCTTAGGTTTAGTAGTTCCAATCCATCACCGAAAAGGCAGATATTTTTCGCTCGTGAACGGCTGCAGTCGGCCAAAAGCGGACAGTGGTATAAAAAAATCTATCCGCTTTAATATTTATAAGCAATGGTGCAGATAGTTCTACGAGCAGAAATATGCGGCTAAAAAAGCTAACTCATCGTGCAAACTGAAGAAGGTACTCTTTGAATTTAGTACCGCCTATTCCTCGTGCGGCAAAGAACGCTTCAATTACTTCAGGATCTTTGCTATTCGCAGCCAAAACATGCGAAAGATAAAAGATAGAAATCCCTCTTGATACAAACCTAGGCTTATCACTTGTATCTAACTGAGCAGTAACGTCCGCGGCGCGACGCATTATTTCGCGCTCATTCTCAATCAAAGATTTTTTGAGCTGCTCAATAGTTCTCAAACCGAAAAACAGGAGCCCATCCAACTGTTTAGCGACATTCTTGGGCTCTTCAAAAAACTTAAAATTACATGCGCTAGCAATTTCAGAATCCATTGAGACACATTTTTCATCAGAGCAGATAAAGTCTAGGTACGTAATTTTATCAAGCGCAACCTTTTCTGGGTTCTTAAGAATTTCCAACTTTACAGACTTCTCATATTTTTGTAGCTCTGACCTTATAGATACAAACTCTTGATCAGCCAGCTCCAACAGTCCAGCCATTCGAGAAAATTTTCGTCTTGTAGCTCGAGGCACCTCAACTGAGCTTTTATATCCTATGTCGTGCTCTATTTCTGCCCAAGTATGCTGCAAAATCGAACGTATCTGAATTTCAATCTTCATTCCTTTAAAAGCAGAATACTCTTGAAGTTTTTCTCGCTCACGCTTTAACGATACTACGTAATGCAGAGACAAATAACCGAATCTATCAGGATCTAACGATGCGCGTTTGTCGATAGAGTTGGCCCTATCGATTTTAAACTCGCTCTCCACCATTGAGGCCACTACATCTACATCATCTGAGAAATGTGTGATTATCCTGGCGCCTGCCAAGTCGGTTATTTCTTCAAGCGCGTTATAACGCTGCTTAGCATCTACTTTTCGCTCAAGGCTATCTCGTGCCTTACATCTAAAAGAGATAGAGTGATACGAGGTTTTTTTTGCTAGCAGTAATCTTTCCAAAAGATCGGAAACCGTTTTTGCAAACGAATTATAAACTTCCCTTTTTGCATCGAAATCTGCAACCAAGTCCTTTTCCATCACAACCTCAGTAGGTTATCGCTCTTAGAAAACGAAACTTACCAAACATAAAGGCATTAAGCCACTACCTTTTACAATCGCACCCGGTTACGGACGGCGGAGTGATTCGTCCCTAGTTTCGTAGAAGCTTGGAGTTGCCGCTTTTGGCCGATTACAGCCTTTCGTAAAGGGCAGGGCGTCAATGCCTGGAAGTTGTGTTGGTACAAAAGTGGTACGCAGCTTTTGGGTCAGCTCTGTAGGGTAGGGAATGCAAGGCCTACAGGATTAGTAGTTCCAATCCATCATGGGGGCGACGGAGAAGCGACGGGAGAAAGCTTGTGGTAGAGCTGTGTGTTGGGGCATGAGGATCTGAGGTGAGCTTTGCGAAGGGGAGCCTCTTGGGGAGGGATTGTTGGAGTTAAATAAATCTGTCTCCTTTCCATGTTCAACGATCAGTATGTAGTCAGTGGTGGGCAGCCGATGGAGGCGCCTGTTCGCGCGATTCGGCAGATCATCCGTGAGACTAAGGCTGACCGCTGATCGTTATCTGCGGGTTTTTTCCCACTCAGTGGGAATCTGGTTTCAGTTAATGGAAAACTCGGTGCACCATGCCCGCAAGAGCATGAGGCCGATATGAACTACAACACGCCCACTGATCGCTTGCTGCAAATCCTCGTCACTCTGGGGCAATCCAGCGAGGCGATCTCCGCCAAAGAACTGTCCGAGCAACTGGCACAGCCGCTCAGCAGCACTTATCGCCATCTCAAGACCCTACTGCGCTGGGGGCTTGCCGAAGAGAACGGTCAGGGTCGCTATTTGCCAGGGCCAACCTGTTTGCAACTGGCCAAGAAATTCGACCGCGAAGCCGTGCTGGTGACCCTCGCCAAGCCGGAACTCAAGCGCCTGGCCGAGCAAAGCCAGGAAAGCGTGGCGTTAATGGTGCCCAGCAATGGCCAGGCGATTTGCATCGAGCTGGTCGACAGCCCACAACCGCTGCGTTGCTGCTACCAAAAAGGGCTGGCCCAGCCGCTGTTGGTCGGTGCATCGGCGAGAGTGCTGTTGGCCTATATGGATGAGGCGCAAAGCCTGTCGGCTCTGTTGGCGCAAGGCGTTGAAAGCGAGGAAGTCGCCACGTACCAGCGCAGTTTTGCCGATATCCGCGCTGCCGGTTATGCCGTGAGTGTGAGTGAAATCGACGACGGCATTTGGGGTATCAGCGCGCCGTTGCTCGACAGCCGCAATCGCCTGCAAGGCGCCATCAGCCTCATGGCTCCTGCCTCCCGGGCGCACACCCGCAGTGAACGCCTGATCCGCTGGACCCAGGACGCGGCCCTGCGCCTGAGTGCTCGGCTCGACTGAATTTGACTGGAGTTTCAAGCATGACTGCTGTTTCTGACATACCCCTGTGGACAGGTCGTATCGACGCTGGCGAAGGGCAGGCTGCGCTGCGCTGGCATCAATGGGTCAAGCCCTTCTGCGAGGGTCAGTCTGCGGGTGCCGCACTGATTGGGCTGGCCTGTGATGAAGGAGTCAGACGGAATCAAGGACGCACCGGCGCCCGTCTTGGCCCGTCAGCACTGCGCAAGGCGCTGGCCAACCTGGCGTGGCACGGCCGGGCGCCGCTGTATGACGCGGGCGATGTGAGTTGCACCGACAGCAACCTCGAAGGCGCGCAGCAGATTTACGCTCACCACGTCAGCTATCTGCTCAACCAGGGGCATTTGCCGTTGGGGTTGGGTGGCGGCCATGAAATCGCCTTTGCCAGCTTTAGCGGCCTGGCCGATCACCTGCGCCAGGCCACCCCGCATGCGCGGATCGGCGTTCTCAACTTTGATGCCCACTTCGATCTGCGCCATGGGGAACAAAGCAGTTCGGGTACCCCTTTCCGCCAGATAGCCGAGTACTGCCAGCGTGCACGGATGCCGTTCACCTATTGCTGCCTGGGTGTCAGCCAGTTGAACAACACCCAGGCGCTGTTTGAGCAGGCGCAGCGACTGAATGTGCGTTACCGCCTCGACCGGCAAATGAACAGCTGGGACATACCCGCCTGCGAAGCGATGATCGATGAGTTCTTGCAAGACGTCGATCACCTCTACCTGACCATCTGCCTTGATGTCCTGCCCGCCAGCCAGGCGCCCGGTGTCAGTGCGCCGTCTGCCCATGGCGTGGACATGCAGATCGTCGAGCACCTGATACGCCATGCCAAGGCCAGCGGCAAATTGCGCATGGCCGATATCGCCGAACTCAACCCGGGCCTGGATATCGACAATCGAACCGCCCGCATTGGTGCGCGTCTGCTTGCCAGCCTGATCGATTAAGTTTTTCCGTAAATCCCTGAAACCGCTTGTTGAATCATAAGAAAAAGAGAAATTCGCCATGCTGACATTCGAACTGGATGCGCTGAGCACCCTCGCTCTCGCGCTGCTCCTGCTGGGCCTGGGTGCCCAACTGAAAAAACGTAGCTACTGGCTACGTCACCTGTGTGTACCTGCACCGGTGATTGGTGGTTTTGGTTTTGCCTTGGTGATCTGGCTGTTACGTGATCAACAGCTGCTCAACCTGACCCTCGACACCAGCCTGCAAACCCCGCTGATGGTGGCGTTTTTCACCACTGTCGGTTTGGGGGGTAGCCTGGGTTTGCTGCGCAAGGGGGGCAAATTGCTGTTTATCTACCTGGGTGCGTGCTGGGGCCTGGCGCTGGTGCAAAACGTGGTGGGTGTCAGTGTCGCCAAGCTGCTGGGCATCGACCCGTTACTGGGGATCATGGCCGGCGCGGTGTCACTGGAAGGCGGTTTTGGTGCGGCGGCAGCTTTCGGGCCGATTGCTGAAAACCTCGGTGCGGTCGGTGCGACCACTGCAGCGCTGGCAGCTGCAACTTTTGGCATGGTGGCAGGCGGCTTGCTGGGTAGCCCGCTGGCGCGCTGGTTGATCGAGCGCAATAAACTCGTGGTCAAGGCCGAGGCCGTTGGTAGCCTCAAGGCGTTCGAAGAAGTGGTCCATACCCCGCCGCCCGCGCTGGATGCTGCCACCTTGTTGCGCTTGTTGACCTGCATTGTGGTGATCATGGTGCTGGGATTCTGGCTGGGCTCCAGCTTGCAACAGCATCTGGGTATCGTGCTGCCGAGCTATGTGGGCGCCATGTTCGTCGCGATCATCCTGCGCAACCTCAATGACCGTGCTCAGGTTATCGAGATGCCCGACCAGGCCGTCAGTACCATCGGCGATGTGTGCCTGGGCATGTTCCTGACCATGGCAATGATGAGTCTGAAGTTTTGGGAGCTGGAGAAGCTCGGCTTGCCGCTGCTGGTGATTCTGGTGGTGCAGGTGGTGATCATGATTTTGCTGTGCGTGTTCGTCCTGTTCCGCCTGTTTGGCCGCAACTACGACGCGGCAGTCTTGTGCGCGGGCTTCATGGGGCATGGGCTGGGCGCGACGCCCAATGCAGTGGCCAACATGGGCGCCATTTGTGACCATTACAAAGTGTTTTCGTACAAAGCCTTCATCATCGTGCCGCTGTGCGGTGCCGTGCTGATCGACATTGTGGCTATCCCGATGATCACCTGGTTTATCAACGCATACAGTTGAGAATCACCTGGTTGCTTCATTGCTAAAGCGCGCCGAAGCCATCGCCGGCAGGGCGGCTTCTGTGTTGTGGGAGCCGACTTGCCGGTCAGGCGCCGATTGCCCGGCGTTTGGCCAGCGGCCGGGCCACGCGCATAGACATGCAGGACCCGAGCCCCGAGCCCCGGGCCCGAAGCTGCGCCGGTGGTCCACCGAAAAAAACCTGGAAGCGCTTCACCCGACGCCTGGCGAAACGACCCCTGCCAACCAATGCGCGCCCGGAAATTTTCTTCGTTGGCTCCGGTGACTATCACCACCTCACGCCGGCGTTTCTTGCCGACTTGAAAGCGCCCATCAGCCTGATCCACTTCGATAACCACCCCGATTGGGTAGGCTTTGCGCCGAAGCGGCATTGTGGTTCGTGGGTCAATCGCGCGCTGAACATGCCGGCGCTCAAGCGCATTGAACCGCCCTGGGGTTCGCGGGGATAACGAAACCCCTTCAGAGATGTGGAAATCTTTGGATAAGTCATGACTCTGTGTTTATCAACGCGGGCCGCTATCCGTAAGGCCTAAACAACCTGACAGTGCCCCTGGAACACCTGATGGTGGATGACAGCATAGTGCGCGTTCATCAGCATGGTGCGGCAAAAAACCATGTCAGGACGCCGAAGCCATGGGCAAGTCCAGAGGCGGACTGAGCACCAGGATTCATGCTGCCGTCAATGCCCTGGGGAACCCGGTACGCCTGCTGCTGACGCCCGTACAAGGCTCTGAATATGGCCAAGCCGACGCGCTGATCGAAGGTTTACAAGGTTATGACTCCGATGCCTTCGTGGAGTTGATACAGCGCAATGGGGCTGATGCCGTCATCCCCTCAAGAGGGAATCGTCTGACGCCCCGAAAGCTGGATCGACCTACCTACAAGGCACGTAATCTGGTGGAGCTTTTTTCTGGGGAGAGTACGGTTCCGGTGCCTTCCCACATCACTCGACGCGCCCCGGCAACATCCCCGCCAGTACCTTGTCCTTATCAACAAAATGATGCTTCAGCGCCACCATCACATGCCCACCTACCAGAGCGCCGCATAACCACGCGCTGTAGGTGTGAATCGCTTTTGCCAGGTCATAGAGGCTTTTATCCGGCTCCACCAGCGGCGGCAGCAGGAATAGGCCCGCAACCAGAATGGGTTTGTCAGCCACCGAGCTCCAGTACCACCCGGATATCGGCAATCCGAGCAGTGCCACGATGTACAGCAACAGGTGGCCAATAAACGCTGCACGCTTGAGCCGTGGTGTCATCGTATCGGGCATCGCCGGTGCTGCATGGGTCAGGCGCCAGGCGATGCGCAGGACGATAAGCAATAGCAGGGTGCTAGCCATCGCCTTGTGTAAAAACGTGAGTTGATGCTGCGGGTTGAATTCATCGCGCCAGTGAACGGCGACAATTCCCACCAGCCAGGCGGCAATCCAGATGAGTGCCATGCCCCAGTGCAGCCATTTTGCGGTGGCCGTATAGCTTTTTGTCTCTGTCATCTGGATGCGCGCCTGTGTTTTGGGTAGGCGCGATTATCGACAATTGGGCAGGGCGGAAAACCGTAAAAACTCGATGATTCCCATCGGCTTTTCTGATTTTCAGCATTTCTCTCCATCCTGCCGGGACTACAAACGCCGGGTCACAGGATGCCCTATTCCTCCGGTGGCGCTGAACCTGTCGCGAAGACGACCACCAAGTCCAGAACAGACGCCCGATCCCGCCGGAGCATGATATTCTGCGCGCCATCTTGGTCTATCCTTTCTCTGGTACGCACTCCCGAATGCGTACCGGCAGAGAGCTGTCGCCGAGGTAGCTGAAGCCAATAATGATAAAAAGTCAGCGCAGAAGGGACATAAAAGTGAGGTCGATACGTCGGCCTTGTGTGCCCACCCTGCAGTTCATGCGAGTACGGGACCCAGCCAAGCATTGCCTGATGTTTGGCGCACCACGGTTGCCGGAAGGTCAAGGACGGTAGGGCGGAAGGCGTTTTATCATAGGTGCTACGATGTTTAAAAAAGTGAACACTGCCCTGCTGGGGCTGGCTTTGTCGATAGGGATTACTTCCGTCCAGGCGGAAGAGGCAAAGAAAGTTGATGTGCTATTGATCGGCGGCGGCATCATGAGCGCGACCCTGGGTGTGTGGCTCAATGAGCTGCAGCCGGATTGGTCGATGGAGATGGTTGAGCGCCTGGACGGTGTCGCCGAAGAAAGCTCCAACGGTTGGAACAATGCCGGTACCGGTCACTCGGCCCTGGCTGAGCTGAACTACACCCCGGAAAACAAGGACGGCACCGTTGAGATCCCGAAAGCGGTCGAGATCAACGAAGCGTTCCAGATCTCCCGCCAGTTCTGGTCGTGGCAGGTTCAGCAAGGCGTTCTGAAGAACCCGCGCTCGTTCATCAACTCCACTCCGCACATGAGCTTTGTGTGGGGCGATGACAACATCAAGTTCCTGAAAAAGCGTTACGAAGCGCTGCAGGCGAGCCCGCTGTTTGCTGGCATGGAATACTCCGAAGATCCGGTACAGATCAAGAAGTGGGTTCCGCTGATGATGGAAGGGCGTGACCCGAACCAGAAAATCGCTGCGACCTGGTCTCCGATCGGCACTGACGTGAACTTCGGCGAGATTACCCGCCAGTTCGTCGCTCACTTGCAGACCACGCCCAAGTTCGACCTGAAACTGTCGAGCGAAGTGCAGGACATCACCAAGAACGCCGACGGTTCGTGGCGCGTCAGCTACAAAAACCTGAAAGACGGTACCAAGACCGAGACCGACGCCAAGTTCGTGTTTATCGGCGCGGGCGGCGGTGCCCTGCACCTGCTGCAAAAGTCGGGCATTCCTGAAGCCAAGGAATACGCCGGCTTCCCGGTGGGTGGTTCGTTCCTGGTGACCGAGAACCCAACGATTGCCGAGCAACACCTGGCCAAGGCCTACGGCAAGGCATCGGTTGGCGCGCCACCGATGTCGGTTCCGCACCTGGACACCCGCGTGCTGGATGGCAAGCGTGTGATCCTGTTTGGCCCATTCGCGACCTTCTCCACCAAGTTCCTCAAAGAAGGCTCGTATCTGGACCTGCTGACCAGCACCACCACCCACAACATCTGGCCAATGACCAAAGTCGGTATTCGTGAATACCCACTGGTCGAGTACCTCGCCGGCCAGTTGATGCAGTCGGATGACGACCGCTTCAAGGCGCTGCAAGAGTACTTCCCGAACGCCAAGAAAGAAGACTGGCGCTTGTGGCAAGCCGGTCAGCGTGTGCAGATCATCAAGCGTGACGAAGAGCAGGGCGGCGTCCTGAAACTCGGTACCGAAGTGGTCAGCTCCGCCGACAACACCATCGCTGGCCTGTTGGGTGCGTCGCCAGGTGCATCCACCGCAGCACCGATCATGCTGACGGTGCTGGAAAAAGTGTTCAAGGACAAGGTCGCTACCCCGGCCTGGCAGGAGAAGCTGAAGCAGATCGTGCCGAGCTATGGCACCAAGCTGAACGGCAGCCCTGAGCGCGTTGCGCAAGAATGGGCCTACACCGCCAAGGTGTTGCAACTGACGCCTCCGCCAGCCATTCCGCAAATGGCTGCTCCACAGGCGACCGAGGCTGCCAAGCCTGCGGCCGAGCCGAGCAAGCCGGCGGCTGACATTGCGCTGTAAGCGGTTGACGCAGTCCTGAGACAGGATTGAATCGACAGTTAAAAACCCGCTGAACCGGTAACGGTCAGCGGGTTTTTTGATTGTGGCTATTCGGTCTGCTCAAAAGGGCCGAATACTGAACCCTTTTTTGATCTGCTCATGTAGGTGCAATGCCAGATGATTAGCGCTATCAGAAAGTAAATAAAGCTGATGCGGCGGCAGCCCAGGTAACTGTATTCCGGGGATGAGTTTGGTCAATCCGGTGGTCATGCGCTCCTCCTCAATCATCCCGACCGCCAGCCCACACATGATGGCCGCCTCCACAGCCGTCGAGCTGGCACTCTCCAGCAGGACTCGGTAATAAACCCCATGCTCTTTCAGGGCCTGTAAGGCCGATGCCCGGTATGGGCACCCGGTCAGCTGCACTGCAATGGGCAGCGGTGCCTGTTCGGATCTCTGGAAATTCTCGGCAACTACCCAGACGGGTTGGATCGTGCCGAGACGTTCACCCTGTTCCAGAGGTTGCGAGCTGACAATTAGTGCCAAGTCAATTTGTTCGCGACTGAACATTGTGAACAGCTCACCACTGGACCTGGCTTCCACCTCCAGTTCAAGCAGCGGATTGTCTGCAATCAGCAACGGTAGGAAGTCACGCATAAATGCCGGAGCGTATGAGTCAGGCAAGCCCAGGCGGATTTTGCCCTGCATGCGTTGTGGCGTGAGTGATGCGAGCAGGCGGTCATGGCTTTTCAGAAAGTCAGTGGTTTCACTCAGCAACTTCTTGCCATACATCGTGAGTTCGACGCCCTGGTTGTTGCGGCTGAACAACCGTTGACCCACCAGTTGCTCCAGCTTGTGGATTTGAGTGGTGACAGTCGATGCACTGCGATGGACATGGTTGGCTGCTTCATTGAAACGCCGAAAGCGGGCAACCGCATGAAAGGTGCGTAGAAGGTCGATGTTCAGTTGTTTGTTCATGATTCCTCTTTTGAGGATTAGTGGTGCGGATTATTCAAATATACAAAATCATGACCCCACTTTAGTCTTTTGGTCAAACAGGAGCGCACCTGCATACCTAATAAGAAAGAGTTGGAGCGTATATGGATATCAACACGCTGGTTGTAGCGTCCTTGCAGAACAATCATGACCTGGAAGGAAGAATCTGGACCATTGAAAACGCTGAGAAATACTCGACCTTGTCTGAGCATCGGACGGAGCTTTCGCAGCAAGTCAGCGCAGAAATACTAGCGCTGATGACCGCCTTGAATAGCCAGGGGATAAGCGACGAAGGCGTATGCGCCGCGCCTTGCGGAACGGGCTCCCTGGGTGACCTGCTGCAATCAGTCGCTGGAGATCTGGTCGATCTCCTGGGGCAGGGCAGCGTTCATTACGTCGAACTGGGTCCAGAACCAGTGAAAACATCCGCCCTGATGGGGTATTTGCTTGAGTGTGGCATTGAGCTTGAGTATTACACCGCGGTCGATATCAACTGTGCTTCGCAGGGCATCATGCGTCGTGCGATTGAGCCGATGCTGGCCACTCCTCAGGGGTTTTCCTATCTGGCCACTGATTTCCGGGACTTGTCCAGGCACCAGCTTGAACGCGGTCAGGATGTGACGCTAATTACAATGCTGGGCTTTCAAGAGGGCAATGAGTTGCCCGATACCGTAGGCGAGATCATCCGCCGGGTGGGCGGCATGCGAACGTACGTCTTGTCAGAAATGCAGTTGTCCACGGTTGAGGATGACGCTCATATCCATCGTTTTTATAACCACGATTGCATGATTCGGTTTTCTGATCTGATCGGGTTGAAACTGGGTTTGGAGAAAACGGATAGCCATCGGGTCATCATCTCCGAAATCGAGCACCACGATGAGCGCTACCGTGTAGCTGCAACGTTGTTGCCCGTCCATGACGGTCACGATGATGGCTATCTCTTGACGAATGTCTGCCTGAAATACACCCGCGAGCAATTCATCCGTGTGCGCCAGGAGTACGGCAGTTGCCGAGTAATTGGTGAGTATTGCAGCGGAGATGGCAGTGTTATGTATCAACTGTCCGAGTATTGCCTGGACCACGATTGCACTGACAGATAGAGGTGGATAGCCATGAGACGAGACGGTGACCTTCCGGTATTTGTACAGGGAGCAGGACGGCTGAAACTGGCGTTGCAGGCGTCGCTTTCTCCAGCATCGTTACGATGCAAGCATCCAGGGGCATTGCTCGATACCTTGAAGCATTGGAGTGACAGCTACTTACGCAACAGTGTTCCAGCATTCGGGCATCGCCAAAGTCTTGCCGAGCTTGGTTATGTGAACTCGCCGTTGGGCGTCGCCTCGGCTGAGCAACTAACAGCCGTGGCACAGGTTGCGGGACTATTCACCGAAGAGGGCGTCACGCAACTACGTCGAGCTTGTTATCAGTTGGAGGCGGGCTCTACCACCAGCGACTGGATTATTTCCAATCGCACCCGCGCCGCCACTGAGTCCTCGACCCTTATTCGGGAGATGATGGGTAGTCGCGCTTTTTTGTTGGCGGTGTCGCAGATTGCAGGTGTCCCTTTGGTGCCCCACCCATTTTTACGGGCGCGTTCACAGGTCAACTATTTCTACCCGCGCCAGGCCCCTGAGGATAAAGCCCAGATTGGCATGTGGCATACCGACGGCACCAGTTTCGTGTTGAATATCCTGCTATCGGACCCTGGTGAGTATGAAGGTGGAGAGTTCGTTTTTTTTGACCAGCGGAACGAGCTTTTTGATGTGAGTAACCTGGATGGACACGTATGTACCAGCGTAGTCAGGGCCAGTGGCGATGCGGTCTACCTTTACGGTAGCCGTGTGTTTCATGGTGTTCGCCCGGTCACGGCCGGCAGGCGTATGTCGTTGGTCCTTTCATTTCATTGTCCTTACAGCTCAGTCGATGTGAACAAGTTCTGGCACCTGGCATCCGACGACGGTGTACTGAGGACTATCCGGCCATGGTTCCAGCTTAGGCGCGACTTGGCATTGCCCGCTGACGAGCAATACCGTCGACTGGGCATTGAGCCTATTACCTTTACCGAACTGGCGATATCCAGGGGTAATAATGATGTCGCCTAAGAGCACGACTTTGGGAACGCTGAAGTTACTGTTATTGCAGACAGTGTTTGTCTTGTCCTGGAGCTCCGGTTTTATTGGAGCGAAGATGGGGGCCGAGGATGCGGGAGCGTTCAACTTGCTGTTCTGGCGTTTTTTGCTGGTCTCAGTCTGTCTGGCGCTGTTTTTGAATATCGCGCTGCTGAAGGTTTCCTGGGAGCAAATTCGCCACCATGCGGTGATCGGTTTTTTGTCGCAGTTTCTCTATTTGAGTTGTGTCTATGTGGCGATCCAAAATGGTTTGCCGCCAGGTATTGCGGCGATCATCGCTGCGCTTCAGCCGCTGATGACCGCCGCACTTTCGTCGGGCAGTACGACAGAGCGCAGCGGAGCGTGGCAATGGCTGGGTTTGCTGGTTGGTTTTTGCGGGGTGTCGATTGTGATCGCGGGGCAGTACCGCAATAGTGCTGCCGAGCTCGGACTGGGCATGTATTTACTGCCGCTTGTCTCTGCACTGGGGCTGACGATGGCGACGTTATATGAACGGCGCTCAACGCTTAGACAAACTCATCGCAGCCCCTTGAGCCTGTCACTGTTTATCCAGTCGCTGATTACCTTGATGGGCTTCACTGCGGCCGTGCTCTACACCGATACGTTCAGCATTCCCCGGGACAGCGCCGTACTGGTCTCGATCGTTTGGCTGACGGTGTTTTCTACGTTTGTCGCGTATCTGAGCCTCTGGATGTTGTTACGGGTCATGACCGCCACCCACGTCGCAGCGCTGGTGTATCTGGAACCCCCCGTGACGTTGGTCTGGGCGGCAGTCATGTTTGGCGATGTGATTTATACGTCGACGTATGTGGGAATTGCGGTGGTGGTGGTTGGGCTGATTCTGGTCCGTTTGAAGAGACAGGCGATGGTGCGTGCGTCGTAAACATCATGCCCATGTCGCTTGGATAGGGTTCTTCAGGTCGGCTTTTTGGTTCCCAGCAGCCGCACTTCCTTGAGCAACGCCGCGCCCAATTGCTCCGTTCCCAGTTCCTTGTACCCAACCGCCTTGATCTCACCGTTCTCTTCCGCCTGGATGATGATCACCGGCGTTTCCTTGCCTGTGCCCGCTTCGACGTGCATGGCGTATTGGGGGATCTCCAGCTTGATGGGCGTGCCTGCCGCCTTGCCTTTCACATTGATCAGAAACGCCGCACAGCCATTGTCGACATCGTCGTTGGTGGCCGACCGGCCGCTGACGAAACAGGTCTCTGGAAGGTCCGGCCAGGCGATGGTTTCTGCCAGGGCGAGGGTGGGTGTCAGGAGCAGGGCTGCGAGCAGAAGCGTGCGCACGTTGGGCGGTCTCTCAAGGGGCAGTGGAATACAGGTTTTACCAAAGCAGGTCCGTTGCAGCAACGCCAGGATTCAGCCCAGGCGACGCATGCCGACGGCTTTCGCGGCGTCGATATCAAAGGTGGCGGTGTATTCGCACCCGGCAGCGTGGGCACAGCGTTCGATCAAACAGTCGGCGAAGTCAGCCTTGGTCGTGGTAAATCGGCGCACGGCCTGCCAGATGAGTTCGGCATCTTCGATGATCAGTTCACGGGTGCGCAGCAGGGTTTCCAGAACCGCCACCAGTTGCGTCTTGGTGCATTGGTAGCAGCTCTGTAATACCCATACCAGCTCCACGACCGAGACCAGGCTGACGAAGCCCGGTGAAACAACGGTCAGGGATTCGATCAGGTTCGAGGCCGTGGCCGATTGAACCGGATCGTCCTGAGTGACATAGCGCACCAGCACATTGGTATCCAGGCCAATCATCCCGCTTTCGCTCCCTGCGCGGCGATGGCCTGGTTCATCTGTTCAATGCTGACGGCCTTGGCGGGCTTGCGGATCAGGCCCTTGAGGTCCTGGACGCTGTGGTTGGCAGCGATAATGGCAAACTTGCCATCTTCCATTTCGACAAACTCCACCCGGTCTCCGGTGTCCAGGCCCAACGCGCTGCGGACTTGAACGGGGATGGTGATTTGCCCTTTTGAGGTGAGTGTGGCGGTGGCCATAATGAAGATCTCCATCGGGATATTCCTTACCTTAGGGTAAGGAATAATGGAGGACAAGATCCGTTGGTCCATAGGTCGCTCTGCTGGTAGGTGTCGGTGGTCGGAATAGATAAAACCCTAGTCCGCTTTCGCTCCCTCGACACCCCTCAGATGGCTCTAAAGCAATACAACCTATGACCTGGCAATCTGCCTTATTGCACCACGCGATAGCACGGCACATACGCCGCGCCGCCAGGCAGTTTCATCCGGTGCTGCTCCACAAACGCCTTCAACAGCTCATCCAGTGGTTTCATGATGGTCGGGTCGCCGTGGATCTCGTACGGGCCGTTCTGTTCGATCAGGCGGATACCCTTGTCCTTGACGTTACCCGCCACGATCCCCGAGAACGCCCGGCGCAGGTTGGCCGCCAGTTCATGGGGCGGCAGGGCATGGTTCAACTGCAGGCTGGCCATGTTGGCATGGGTCGGGTCGAACGGACGCTGGAAGCCTTCGTCGATCTTCAGCAGCCAGTTGAAGTGGAAGGCGTCGTTGCGCTCGCGGCGGAACTGTTTGACGTCCTTCAGGCCAGCGGTCATCTGCCGGGCGACTTCGGCGGGGTCATCAATGATGATCTGGTAGTGGGCCTGGGCCGCTTCACCCAGGGTCGCGCCGACAAACGCATGCAGCTGTTGCAGGTACGGCGCCGCCTGTTTGGGCCCGGTGAGGATGACCGGGAAGGGCACGTCACGGTTGTCCGGGTGCATCAGGATGCCCAGCAGGTACAGGAACTCTTCAGCCGTACCGGCGCCGCCGGGGAAGATGATGATGCCGTGCCCGACACGCACGAAGGCTTCCAGGCGTTTTTCGATATCCGGCAGGATCACCAGTTCGTTGACGATCGGGTTCGGCGCTTCGGCGGCGATGATGCCCGGCTCGGTGAGGCCCAGGTAGCGCCCGCCGGTGATGCGTTGCTTGGCGTGGGAAATGGTCGCGCCCTTCATCGGACCTTTCATCACGCCCGGGCCGCAACCGGTGCACACGTCGAGGCTGCGCAGACCCAGTTCGTGCCCGACTTTCTTGGTGTATTTGTATTCTTCGGTATTGATCGAGTGCCCGCCCCAGCACACCACGATCTTCGGCTCGACACCCGGGCGCAAGGTACGCGCGTTGCGCAACAGGTGGAACACGTAGTCGGTGATGCCCTGGGAGGTGCTCAGGTCGATGCGTTGGCTATCGAGTTCGTTTTCGGTGTAGACAATGTCGCGCAGGGCGCTGAACAGCATTTCCCGGGTGCTGGCGATCATTTCGCCATCTACGAACGCGTCGGCTGGCGCGTTCAACAGCTCCAGGCGCACGCCGCGATCCTGTTGATGGATGCGGACTTCGAAGTCCTTGTAGGCGTCGAGGATGGTCTTGGCGTTGTCGATATGGGCGCCGGTATTGAGGATGGCCAGGGCGCACTGGCGGAAAAGCGTATAGATGCTGCCGGAGCCGGCTTCGCTCAGTTGCTGGACTTCACGTTGTGACAGCGTTTCGAGACTGCCCTTGGGGCTGACGGAGGCATTGATGACTTGGCGTTGAGGCATTCTTATTCCCTGAAAGCGCAGCCACCGGGCGATGGACAGCCAGTGGCTTGAGGATGACGAGCGCCGAATACGGTCGCACAGGACGGGCATTTTCCCTGCCCTAAAGGCAGGACGCAAACTCTGTCCTGCCTCATCATGCCGCAGAACTTGCTGAATTCGCGCCCTTGTCGGAAAAATATAGTGCCTTTGGCCGGTGTGGATTGGATTTTGCGAACAGAAGAATTGCGACTATCGTGACGCTTCGGTTTTTCGGACGTCATAGACCAGTACGATTGACGCCGTAATGGCCACCATTGGCCATCGGCACCTTGGAAGAGGCAGAAATTTTATGATCATCAAACCGCGGGTTCGTGGCTTTATCTGTGTGACCGCCCACCCTGTTGGCTGCGAAGCGAACGTCAAAGAGCAGATCGACTATGTGACCGAACACGGTGCCATCGAAGGTGGCCCGAAGAAAGTCCTGGTGCTCGGTGCGTCCACCGGTTACGGCCTGGCTGCGCGTATCAGTGCCGCGTTTGGTTGTGGCGCCGACACCCTTGGCGTGTTTTTTGAAAAAGAAGGCGAAGAAGGCAAGCTCAGCTCTGCCGGCTGGTACAACAGCGCCGCTTTCCACAAGTTTGCCGCCGAAAAAGGCCTGTACGCCAAGAGCATCAATGGCGATGCGTTCTCTGACGAGATCAAGCGCCTGACCATCGAAACCATCAAGAAAGACCTGGGCAAGATCGACCTGGTGGTCTACAGCCTGGCCGCGCCGCGCCGTACTGACCCGCAGGGCGTGGTGCACAACTCCACCCTCAAGCCGATCGGCAAGGCTGTGACCCTGCGCGGGATCAACACCGACAAGGGCGTTGTGGTCGACACCACCCTGGAGCCGGCGACCCAGGAAGAAATCGACGGCACCGTCAAAGTGATGGGCGGCGAAGACTGGCAGCTGTGGATCGACGCCCTGCGTGACGCCGACGTGCTGGCCGAAGGCGCCAAGACCACCGCGTTCACCTACCTGGGCGAAAAACTGACCCAGGATATTTACTGGAACGGCTCCATCGGCGAGGCCAAGAAAGACCTCGACAAGAAAGTCCTGACCCTGCGCGACAACCTCGCCGCACTTAAGGGCGATGCCCGCGTCTCGGTGCTCAAGGCCGTGGTTACCCAGGCCAGTTCGGCGATCCCGATCATGCCGTTGTACCTGTCGCTGCTGTTCAAGGTGATGAAAGAGCAGGGCACCCACGAAGGCTGCATCGAGCAGGTCTACGGTCTGTTCAAGGACAGCCTGTACGGCAGCGAGCCGAAGCTTGACGCCGATGGCCGCCTGCGTGCCGACCTGGCGGAGCTGGAACCGAAAGTCCAGGACTCCGTGGCGGCGCTGTGGAACCAGGTGACCGATGACAACGTCAACGAAATCAGCGATTTTGCCGGCTACAAGGCAGAGTTCCTGCGCCTGTTCGGTTTCGAGATTGATGGCGTGGATTACGACGCGGACGTCAATCCGACCGTGAAGATTGAAGGTCTGGTTCAGGCTTAAGCTCTAACAAACGAAGCGAAACCCTTGTGGGAGCTGTCGAGCCCCGGCGAGGCTGCGATAGCGGTGGTTCAGGCAACATAATGTTGCAGTGCCGCCGCTATCGCAGCCTCGCCGGGGCTCGACAGCTCCCACATTTGCTTCATGCTGGGTGTTCCAGTGACCACACTCGGCTAACGGAGGATCTTCATGACGATTCGTGCAGTAGTTTTTGATTTCGGCGGTGTTCTGTTTGATTGGAGCCCGCAGCATCTGTACCGCAAACTGATTACCGGTGACGAGGAGCGCCAATGGTTCCTCGAGAACATCTGTACCCAGGCCTGGAACACCGAACAGGACGCTGGGCGCACCCTGGCTGAAGCCACCCACAGCCTGATCGCCGAACACCCGCAACATGAGGCCCTGATCCGGGCCTACTACGACCGCTGGCATGAAATGCTGCGCGGCCCGCTCGCCGACGGCGTAGCGATTCTTGAAGACCTGCATGAGGCTAAAGTGCCGCTGTTCGGCTTGACCAACTGGTCCGCTGAAACCTTCCCCTATGCTCGTGCCAACTACCCCTTCCTGAAGTACTTTCGCAATATCGTGGTGTCCGGCGAGGTAAAGCTGATCAAGCCCGACCCTGCGATCTACCGCGCCAGCCTTGACCAGGTGCGCGCCCATTTGCCGGATATCCGCCCCGAAGAACTGGTGTTTATCGACGATGTGGCTGAAAACGCCCACGCTGCCAGTGCTGTGGGCTGGCGGGGTATTCATCATGTATCACCCGAGCAGACCCGCGGTGAGCTGAAGGCCCTGGGGGTGAATTTCTAACGCGCCCATTGTTCGATCACGAAGTCGACGAAGGCCCGCAGCTTGGGCAGGCGGTAGCGGTCCTGTGCATATAGAAGGTGCATGGAGCGCGAAGGTGACTGATAACCTGGCAGTAGCGCCACCAGTCGGCCCGCCAGCAGGTCGGCGGCCACCAGGGCGTCGGGTAGCATCACGATGCCCATGCCTTCGACGGCCGCGCGCTGCAGGGCCTGGGAGCTGTTGATGGTCATGGGCCCGGACACGGCGACTTCGACTTCACCCTCGGCCCCCCGTAGGCGCCAGAGCTTGTCGGCGTTGCGCCAGTCATCGGTCGATGGGTAGGCGAACGCCAGGCAGTCGTGGTTCTGCAAGTCCATGGGTTGCTGGGGTGTACCCCGGCGCGCCAGATAATCCGGCGATGCGCACAGGGTCATGGTGTAGTCCTGCAAGGGCCGGGCGATCAGGCTCGAAGGTTGCAGCTCACCCAGGCGGATCGCGACGTCGAAGCCACTGTCGATCAGGTCCATCGTTTGATTGCTCAACACCACGTACAGCTGGATCAGCGGGTAGCGGCGGGAAAACTCACTGAGCGCCGGTGCCAGGCGCTCGGCCCCGAACGCGGGCGGTGCGGTGATGCGCAGCAACCCTTGGGGCGCTTCGCGGTGGACCTGTTCCGCCAATTGCTCGGAGTTGGCCACCAGCCCCAGGACTTCCAGGCAGCGCTGGTAATACAGGCCGCCGAACTCGGTCAGGCTTTGCTTGCGGGTCGTGCGCTTGAGCAGGCTGACGCCGAGGCGTTGTTCCAGGGCGCGCAGGTGGTTGCCGACCATGGTCGTAGACAGGCCGCAGACCTGGGCGGCTGCGGTCATGCTGCCGGTTTCTACCACTTTGACGTAGACGCTCATTGCCTGGAACAGGTCCATTATCAAGTCCTGATTTAAAGTCATTGCAGGTGTGCGCAGTTTATCCAGCTTGAGTGGCTAACGATACTAAGGCCATGACCTTGATGGAGCCCGATGCCATGACCGCCGCTTGCCTGATGACCACCTATCAACCTCTGGCCCTGAGCTTTGCCCGTGGCTTGGGCACCCGCCTGTGGGACCAGCAAGGCCGTGAATACCTTGACGCGGTGGCCGGGGTTGCCGTGACCAATGTCGGTCACTCCCACCCGCGGCTGGTGACGGCAATCAGCGAGCAAGCCGGGTTGCTGTTGCATACCTCCAACTTGTACGGCATCGACTGGCAGCAAAGGCTGGCCCAACGTTTGGCCCGGCTATCGGGCCTGGATCAGGCGTTTTTCAACAATTCTGGCGCCGAGGCCAATGAAACCGCGTTGAAACTGGCGCGCCTGCACGGTTGGAAAAAAGGCATCGAGCAGCCGCTGGTGGTGGTCATGGAGAACGCCTTCCACGGCCGCACCCTGGGCACCATGGCCGCCAGTGACGGGCCATCGGTGCGCCTGGGGTTCCAGCGTTTGCCGGGGGATTTCATCAAGGTCGGCTTTGGCGACCTGACGGCATTGGACGCAGTGACCCGTGAGTTTGGCGCCCGGATAGTCGCGGTATTGCTGGAGCCGATCCAGGGTGAAAGTGGCGTGCAACTGGCCCCGCCGGGCTATCTGAAAGCCTTGCGCGCCCACTGCAGCCAGCACGGTTGGTTATTGATGCTCGATGAGATCCAGACCGGCATTGGCCGTACCGGCACCTGGTTTGCCTTCCAGCAGGAGGGGATTGTCCCGGACGTCATGACCCTGGCCAAAGGCTTGGGCAACGGCATTCCGATTGGCGCCTGCCTGGCCCGTGCCTCGGTGGCCAAGCTCTTCACCCCAGGCAGCCATGGCAGCACCTTTGGCGGTAACCCGCTGGCGTGTCGCGTGGGCTGCACGGTGCTGGATATCATCGAGGAACAAGGCCTGCTGGAGAACGCCGCGCGCCAGGGCGAGCGGCTGCTGGCGCGGCTGCGAGTGGAGTTGAGTGAGCATCCGCAGGTGCTGGCGATCCGTGGTCGTGGCCTGATGATCGGCATTGAACTGGCCACGCCGCAGCGCGACCTGGCCGAACGGGCCGCACGGGAGCAGGGGTTGTTGCTCAACGTTACGCGGGGCAAGGTCATTCGCCTGCTGCCGCCCCTGACCCTGGACAGCAAGGAAGTGGAGATGATTGTGCGGGCCATCGCTCGGTTACTGTGAAGCGGGTCCGTTCAGCCACTCCTGGTTCAGCGTCTGGCTATCCCCCAGGTAGTCCAGGAGCCAGGCCATGGCGGGTGACAGTTTGTTCTGCGCCCAGGCCACGCAGGACGGGCTGGCCGGGAAGGGCCGGGACAGTTGCAGGGCCGCCAGCTCACCGCTGTCGATCAATGGCTGCACCAGGTGCGCCGGCACCATGCCGACGCACAACCCGTCCTGCAGGCAATCCATGGCCGATGCCCAGTTGGGGACCACCAGGCGCCGCTGGTTATCCAGGGTCCAGGTGTCGCGCTTGGGCAGGTTGCGCGAAGTGTCGGTCATGCACAGCGACGCAAAGGGTCGCAGTTGATCGTCACTGAGCAAACCGTCGAGCTGGGCCAACGGATGCCGGGCGCTGACCACGCACAGCCAGTTCAACAAGCCCATATCACGAAATGTGAAGTGGCTGGCCACCGGCACCGCGCTGGTGGCGCCGATCACGATATCGGTGCGCTCGTCCGCCAGGGCGTCCCACACCCCGTTGTACACCTCGTACTCCAGCAGCAACTCCACTTCCGGGAACTGGCGATAGAAGTCCAGCACCAGTTGCCGGCAACGCTGCTGTTTGACGATGGAGTCCACCGCCACCTTCAGCTGGCCGCTCCAGCCATTGGCCACCTGCTGGCACAGCCGGCGGGTGCCGAGCATGGTTTTCATCACGCCACGGGCTTCGTCGATAAACAGGCGGCCGGCGGGGGTCAGCTCTACATCGCGGTGGCGGCGGATAAACAGCGGCACTGCCAGCCATTCTTCGATTTGCCGCACGGTGTAGCTGATGGCCGAGGGTACGCGGTGCAGTTCCTGGGCAGCAGCGCTGAAGCTACCGTGACGGGCCACGGCATCCACCACATCCAGGGAGTATTCGGACCACATGAGGGGTGCCTTCAAAAATATTGATAAGAGCGTCCAATTATTATCGCTTCACAGAGCAACTGCCAGCTTCATAATAGGCGCCAGTCAGCAAATTGTTTGATGGCAGTACTTACAAGGCTTCAATGAAAAACTCTTTTGGTTTTACCTGGTACCTGGCGGGGCTGAGCATGCTCGGTTATTTGGCCATGGATATGTACTTGCCCGCGTTCGGCGCCATGGGCGAACACCTGCAGATTTCCCCCGGTGCGGTGGGGGCCAGTTTGAGTATCTTCCTCGCCGGTTTTGCCGTGGGGCAACTGCTCTGGGGGCCGCTGTCGGACCGCCTGGGGCGCAAGCCGATCCTGCTGGCCGGCCTGAGCCTGTTTGTGCTCGGCTGCCTGGGGATGTTCTGGGTCGAGACCGCGCCGCAACTGCTGGCGTTGCGTTTTGTACAGTCGATTGGGGTGTGCAGCGCCGCAGTCAGTTGGCAGGCGCTGGTGATTGACCGGTACCCGGCCGACAAGGCGCACCGAGTGTTTGCCAGTATCATGCCGCTGATGTCCCTGTCACCGGCGCTGGCACCGTTGTTGGGGGCGGTGGTGTTGAATCACTGGGGCTGGCAGGCGATCTTTGCCGTGTTGCTGGTCGTCTCGCTGTTACTGCTGTTGCCGACTCTGTTCCTCAAACCGATGCCCAAGCGCCTGGCCACTGATGGCGAACAGTCGCGGCTGGGTTACGGGCAATTGTTCAAGTCGCGGGTGTTTACCGGCAATGTGATGATCTTCGCCGCGTGCTCCGCCAGCTTCTTCGCCTGGCTCACCGCCTCGCCATTTATTCTCGGTGGCATGGGCTACAGCCCCAATGACATCGGCCTGAGTTATGTGCTGCCGACCCTGGCGTTTCTGGTGGGCGGCTACAGCTGCCGCAGTGCCCTGCAACGGTTCCAGGGCAAACTCCTGTTGCCGTGGTTGCTGGTGGCGTATTGCGTGAGCATGGTGGCGTTGTATCTGGTCGCGACCTTGACGGTGCCGACGTTGACCACCTTGCTGATTCCGTTCTGCCTGATGGCCCTGGTCAACGGCGCCAGCTATCCGATTGTGGTGGCGAATGCGCTGATGCCGTTTTCGGAAAACTCCGGCAAGGCCGCCGCCCTGCAAAACACCCTGCAACTGGGCTTGTGCTTTGTCGCCAGCCTGCTGGTGTCATCCTTGCTGGAGCAGCCGTTGCTGGTCACGGTGATCGTGATGCTGGCGACCGCGCCGCTGGCGGTGCTGGGTTACTGGCTGGCGCGGACCAAGGCGGATGAGTCGCAGATGGCGCCGGCCTAGCCTAGAAGGTCACTTCCATATTCAATGTCGGTGTCGAGGTGCGGCTGCCACGGCCGCCATCGACCCCGAACTTGTTATGCCAGTATTCGTAGCCTACCCCCAGGTACAGGTTGGGCTTGACGCTTTTGCCCGGCCGTACCGCGACCATCAGCGCGGTGCGCATCAGGGTTTCTGCGGCGGTGTCGCGACTGTTGTAGTCATGGCCTTTGTCACCGACATGGTTGATAAAGCCCTGGAACTTTGCGCCATGGTTGCCGAGTTCGAATGGGCGCATCCAGGTCAGGTTGAGCATGTAGGTGTCGTCGAAGGTGTGGTTCGGATCCTTCGCACCGGGGATGCCGGAATGGTTGTTTTCCTTGTAGTACATCAGGCTCAGGTCCAGCACCCCGACCGTATTGAACTTCACGGTCGGCCCGACCACCAGGGCGCGTTTTTTCGCGGATGCCAGGTTGTTGTTGCGGTTGGCATCGAACCCCAGGGTCAGCGCGTAATCCTTGATCAGCCCGGTGCCCAGCGGCCTGTCGAAGACCCGTGACGCATACAGCTGATGGCGGTAGACCGCATACACCTCGCTGCCGCCGTGATCGGTGCCCTTGCGCGGGTCACGGCTGTCGGACAGGAAGACGTCGAGGTTGAGGAAGTTGCTGCCGTACTGGTAACCACTGGCATGGGTGAAGCTGTAGATGCGCTTGCTGAATTCGTCGGGGTTGTTCGGATTGGTGAACTGTTGTCCGTAGCGAAATCCTACGCTGTTGTTCATCCATTCCACCGCGACAGCCTCCCCGCCGCCGAGGAGTGTGAGTAATACGGTTGCGCCGTGCAGTGCCTTTTTCATTGTTTTAGTTCCTTTGGCGTTTGGCTCGTGGCAGCCGTGCAGGGGCCGCCGGGCGCAGTATCGACACAACCGCCGTGATGCTCAAAGAACAGAATATCGACTGGGCTGCTGCCGAATCGGCAGCACTGAAGCTGGCCTGAAGGTCAGGAAATACGCGGTGTACAGGGCAATTCTTCGCGTTCACGCAAAGCAATTTCCTCGCTGATCAGGTGGGCCATCGACTCGACCGCCGTGGGCAAATCCCGGCCTTTGCGCGCATACAGCCCCAGGTCGCTGAACATCCCACCCTGGTCGCTCAAGGGAATGTGCAGCAACTCACCCCTGGCCAAATCGGCCTCGATCCCGATGCGCGTCTGGAACGCCACCCCCAACTGCTGGCGCGCCAACTGCCGCGCCAGTTCCATGGAATTGCTTTGCAGCAAGGGCTTGTGCGCGGCCGACGAGCGTTTGTGCAGCGGGGCGATCAGGTGATGGATCGACAGCTCGCTGTTGGCCTGGATCACCCCGTGCTCGGTGCACAGGGTGTAGCTGACGCTGGCATGGGAAGCCAGTGGATGCCCCGGCGCTACCAATGCCCCGAGGCGGAAATGGCCGACACACAGTTGCGTGGTTTCCGCGCTGCGCGGCAGGGCAAAGGCCAGCCCCAGGTCTGCCTGGCCATTGATCACCGCCGCCGGAATGGATTGTGAGCCCTGCACGGTCACACCGATGGTCACCGCCGGGTAGCGCTGGCGCATGCGTTTGAGCACGGCGGGCAGCAACTCCACTGTCGCGCCTTCCACCGTGGCGATCTCTACATGCCCGGTCTGTACCTGGTTCAGGCCTTCCAGTTCGCCGCGCACCCGCTCCACATCCTGCAGCACCAGGGTCACATGGCGGGTCAGGATTTCCCCGGCCGCAGTCAGGCGCAGCCCACCGGGCAGGCGCTCGAACAGGACCGCACCGACTTCGTCTTCGAGTTTGAGAATCTGCCGGTTCACTGCCGACGAGGCCACGTTTAGCCGGCGCGCGGCTTCGCGGATCGAATGGCAGCGGCGGACCATATCGAAGTAGCAAATGGCCGCAGAGTGGATGCGCAGCGTGCGGTTGAGCATTTTTTTCAGGTCCTTGTGGGCACGGCTTGAGGCCTTTGGGCAGGGTGGCTGAATGGATTTTTGTAACGTCGATAGCGGGCATCTTGTGGAAATGATTGTATACAACTCTATGGACATCCAATCTTTCTATTGCATACAGTGAGCGCACAACAAAAACAGAGAACCCCTCACCATGACTATCCCGAAGGCGTCACCGCAACGGCCAGAAGATGAGAATCTTGGCGTCGCTGCCAACATGGCTTACGGCCTGCAGCATGTACTGACCATGTATGGCGGCATCGTGGCCGTGCCGTTGATCGTCGGCCAGGCAGCCGGGTTATCCCCCGCCGATATTGGCCTGTTGATCGCCGCGTCGCTGTTTGCCGGTGGCCTGGCCACGCTGTTGCAAACCCTGGGCCTGCCGTTTTTTGGCTGTCAGTTGCCCTTGGTGCAAGGGGTGTCGTTTGCCGGTGTGGCGACCATGGTGGCGATTGTCGGCAGCGACGGCGCAGGCGGTGTGCCGGCGATCCTGGGCGCGGTGATGGCCGCGTCGCTGATCGGGTTGCTGATCACCCCGATATTCTCGCGAATTACCAAGTTCTTCCCGCCGTTGGTGACCGGAATCGTGATTACCACCATTGGCCTGACGCTGATGCCGGTCGCCGCCCGTTGGGCCATGGGCGGTAACAGTCGCGCCGCTGACTTTGGCAGCATGCCGAACATCGGCCTGGCGGCCATCACCCTGGTGCTGGTGCTGTTGCTGAGCAAGGTGGGCAGCGCCACCATCTCGCGCCTGTCGATCCTGCTGGCGATGGTGTTTGGCACATTGATCGCGGTGTTCCTCGGCATGGCGGACTTCTCCACCGTGACCCAGGGCCCGATGATCGGCTTCCCCACGCCGTTCCACTTCGGCATGCCGACCTTCCATGTAGCCGCGATCCTGTCCATGTGCATCGTGGTCATGGTGACCCTGGTGGAAACCTCGGCGGATATTCTGGCGGTGGGCGAGATCATCGACACCAAGGTTGACTCCAAGCGCCTGGGCAACGGCCTGCGTGCCGACATGCTGTCGAGCATGTTTGCGCCGATCTTCGGTTCGTTCACCCAAAGCGCCTTCGCACAGAACGTTGGCCTGGTGGCGGTGACCGGGGTCAAGAGCCGCTATGTGGTGGCCACGGGTGGTCTGTTCCTGGTGATCCTTGGCCTGCTGCCCTTTATGGGCCGGGTGATTGCGGCAGTGCCCACCTCGGTGCTGGGCGGCGCCGGGATCGTATTGTTCGGCACCGTGGCGGCCAGTGGGATCCGCACGCTGTCCAAGGTCGATTACCGTAACAACATGAACCTGATCATTGTTGCCACCTCCATCGGTTTCGGCATGATCCCCATCGCTGCGCCGAGCTTCTACGATCAGTTCCCCAGCTGGTTTGCGACCATCTTCCACTCGGGGATCAGCTCCTCGGCGATCATGGCGATCCTGTTGAACCTGGCGTTCAACCACTTCACAGCCGGCAACTCGGACCAGCAATCGGTGTTCGTCGCCGGCACCGAGCGCAGCCTGTGCTTCCAGGATGTGGCGGCACTGCGGGATGGGGACTACTTCAGCAAGGGCAAATTGTTTGATGCCGAGGGCAAGGAGATCCCGGTGGTGGATGCATCACCGCAGAAAGCGACGGTGGCGGGGCGGGCTGAAACCAGCGAGGTGTAACGCCACAAAAAACTGAATGTGGCGAGCTTGTGTGGGAGCGGGCTTGCCCGCGATAGCGGTGGGTCAGTTGATCACTATTTGACTGACACTCCGCCATCGTGGGCAAGCCCGCTCCCACATTGGATTTGTGGTGTTTAGAAGACCGTTGGCGAGCACACCTCATCCAAAAATTTCACCACTGTGCCCATGCACGGCTGGCGCTCCTCCACATGGGGCATATGGCTGGAGTCTTCAAACAGCGCTCCGCGCACATCGCCGATTTCATCGAGGAACGCTTTGAATTCCAAGGAAGCGGCCTGGTCGTGGCGCCCGGAAATCACCAGGGTCGGCACCTTGATCTGCGACAACCGGCCAATGTCGAGGGGGCCATGCAAGGCGTTGTACACCGTAGGGTCGGCCGCCATCTGCGCGAAGGTGCGTGCCACTTCTTCGGGCCACGGGTTGATCCGGCACAGGGGCTGGTCATCGAAGCCGGCCGCCAGGTTGGCAGCGATAAAGGCGCACAGGCCCAGGGGTTGGCGAATCGCGTGTTCACTGCCGAGTCTGCCGCCCCAGGCGTGCCCGAGAATCGCGTAATGGTTGTGGATGTGCAGATGGTCGAGCAGGTTGTCCAGCTCTTCGAGAAACAGCTCAAGCGTCCAGAAATCTGCGGGCTGGTGGGGCAGGTGGGTGGAGTGGCCATTGCCCAGTTGGTCATAGTGAATCACCGCATGCCCACTGGCTGCCACGTCCTTGAAGGCTTCCAGATAGTCATGGGTACCGCCGGGGCCTCCGTGGAGGATGACCAGTGGGGCCTTGCCGCTGTCGAGGTTGCCGGTCACGCGATACCACGTCTGGTAACCGCGAAAGGCTGCATAGCCTTGGCGGGTCTGTTCGATGAATTCCATTTCCGGCCCTGCCATCAAAAATTGGTCGGGTACACGATAGTTTGAACAAAACGTTTAAGTAACTGGCAAAACGGCTAGGTTTTCGTGGCGAGTCGGCAAGGCCCTGGCGGGTGTTCATGGACAGGCCCGCTAACAGAGCTGTCAGTCGGACAGCAGTTTGCTCAGGGCGCCTATATCCATCGCTTCATTGATCGTCACAGGGGCCGAAAAGGTAAAGCGCTCCTTATAGAGCGATTCATATTCCATATCGGCAAACACTTCATTCTCTTGCAGGAAAAGACTGAGTTGAAACAGGCAATAGCCCCCAAATAGTGTGCTCTTGGTCGGCGATAGGATGGCTATCTCATTGCCGGGCCTGACAGCCGCACCCTCGGTGGGCCAGCCTTTGGAGAAGCACTCGGGTTTTAGCCGGGCTTTTTTCAACACGGCTGGCCAACGGCTGTCACCCAGACCGTCGAATTGTTCGCCTCCCACCCGGATTTTGAATGAGGTGATGATGCCGGGCCCGATACCTTCGTTGGAAAGATACAGGCCTGCTTTTTCTGCGGTCAGGTGGGGGGTGACCATCAGATACGGCCTGACAGACAGCCGGTTGTGCTCACGCATCAAGTCCAACTGCCAGAAGGAAATCGACGCGGCGGCAATGGAAATCACCAAGGCCGCCAGCGAGAGGACTGTGCCGGAGGAGAACCGGGGCTTTTTTGGTGTCAGGGCAGTGGTGGGGCGACGGGGTTTGAAAAGGGGATGGTCATGCTTCTTTTTCACGGGGCGACGTCCTGTCGGGAGGGTTGCAAGATAAATCTCGGGCAAGAAAACCTACATGTCTGCAGGTTGCTGCTGGCGTGGGGCTCACGACCTGAACTCGAATATACAGACAGGGCATTGATGCCCCCCCGGAGGATGAGGTCACAAGCGTTTTTATACCGGCCGGGCCATGGCCGGATCCTTCCCTGGATCTGGCGACAAACGGCTGTTTAGAAGCTGTAGCGGGCGGTCAGTTTCACATTACGGGGGTCGCCGTAGATGTCGTACGGGGTATAGCCGCCATTGGCTACGCTGCTGTAGTAGGTGCGGTCAAACAGGTTGTTGAGGTTGAGTTGCAGGTCCAGTTGCTCGCTGGCCTTGTACCCTGCCACCAGGCCGACCACCGTGTACGAGCCCTGCTGGTTTTTCCAGGCAGCGGCGCCGGTACCGCCCGAGGTGCGGATGCGGCTCTGCTGGTAGACATCACCGCCAACGCGCCAGCGCTGCAGCTCACCGGGCAGGCTGTAGATCGTCGACAGCTTGAACAGTTGGCGCGGTTTAGCGCGGTCGAAGTCCTCGCCCTCGCGGGCGGCGTTGGCGTCGTTGACGTATTTCGTCTGGGTGTAGGTGTAACCGGCGGACAGTTGCAAGTCGTCGGTCAGGGCGCCCTGGATTTCCAGGTCAATGCCCTTGCTGCGCACCAGGCCGGCAGCCTCAGAGCATTCACTGGCGGGGCCCGAACCGCAGCCTTTGAAATCGGGCAGGTCCTGGGCGCGATTCTTCTGATCGACCTGGAAAACCGCCATGCTGGCGTTCAGCGCGCCATCAAAATATTCGCCCTTGATGCCCACTTCGTAGTTCTCGCCCACTATCGGCGCGATCACTTTTCGGTCGAGGCCTTTGTTGCTCTGGGGCTTGAAGATATCGGTGTAGCTGACATAGACCGAGTGATTGGCGTCCAGATCGTAGACCAGGCCGGCGTAGCGGGTCAGATTACGCGTAACCTTGTAATTGCCTTCACTGTTGGCGCTGTCTTCGAACGCGTACCAGTCCAGGCGGCTGCCGAGAATCAGCGACAGTGGCTCGGTCAAACGCAGGCGGGTGCTGGCATAGAAACTGTCTTGAGTGGTGGTCTCTGGCAGGCCGTTGTCGCCCCTGACGTAATCGGGTTTGGCGTGACCCCGAGGGTCCCACTCGAAGGGATTGCTGCCCTTGTCGATGAACGCGCTCCAGGCCTTACCGGAACGATAATCCAGCTCGCGCCGACTGAGGCCGACCGTCAGGTCATGCTCTTGGCCGAGCATCTGGAAGGGGCCGCTGAGTGCCAGGTCGTAGCCGGTCTCCTTCTGCTCCATGGCTTCTGTCCATAGATAGTGGCGATTGTAATCCCACACCGAAGAGGCCAGCACGTCAGTGTCGGTCTTGGACTGCATGGCTGCCAGGCGCAGCTTCCAATCGTTGGCCAAGCCTTGCTCCAGGGTCGCGAAATAGCCAGTGGTGCGATTGTCCGAGTATTCCCAGTCATGCCCCAGGAAGGTGTCGCGCGGCAGCCCCAGATGACCGCCACCACGTGCCATGGGCAATCCGCCCCAAATGTAGTTGGTGTGGTTCTTCTGCCGGTAGGCCCCGAGTGTCAGGGTGGAGTCATCGCTCAGGTCGGCGTCGACCACCCCATAGAACAGATCGGCATCACTCTCCACCGAGTCTCGGAAGCTTTTGGCGTCTTGCCGCGAGACCACGGTACGGGCGCGCAGTGTGCCGTTTTCATTGAGTGGGCCGCCGACATCCAGGGTGCCGGAGTAATCATCCCAACTGCCGGCACTGCCGGTGAGCGTGGCCTGGAATTTATGGGTCGGGCGCTTGCGCACCAGGTTGATGGCGCCAGCAGGGTTGCCCGCACCCTGGGCCAGTCCGCTGGCGCCACGAACGATCTCGACCCGGTCATACATGGCCAGGTTGGCTTCTCCGCTGGGCAGGTAGGTCAGGAAGCTGGTGGGAAAACCGTCGTACATGATGTTGTCGATGTCGAAGCCGCGCGCACTGAACGTCGGCCGACCAGCCCCGCCGGAGTTATTGAGAAAAATCCCCGGCGCACTTTTGGCGACATCGCTGATGCTGGTCATGGCCTTGTCGTCCATGCGCTTGCGCGTGACCACGCTGACCGACTGCGGTGTTTCGCGCAAGGTCAAGGGCAGCTTGGTGGCAGTCTGCATGGCCCCGGTGGTGTAGGAACCGGTGTTCTCGGTCATTTCGCCCAGTTCCTGACCGACGATTGCCGTTGCCCCCAATTGCAGGGGGCCGCTCGATTCAGAGGCTTTCTCCAGCATCACGCTATTCCCACCGGTAGCCCGCCAGGTCAAGCCGCTGCCTTGCAGCAGTTCAGCCAATGCGGCCTCCGGTTCTTTGGAACCGACGACCCCGGGGCTGTGCTTGCCCAATACCAACGTGCCATCGAATATCACCTGTAAACCGCTTTGAGCGGCCAGGCGGTTCAGTGCGCCTGCCAGGGGTTGCGGTGCGATATCGAATGAGTGGGGGTCGGCAACCGCCAGGCTGGATATCAGCATGCACAGCATTGTCAGTGGGGTTACGGGCAAAGATTTGACTCGCAAACCTTTAGGTAACGGATGGTGCATCGGAGCTCTCCCTAATACGAATCATTATCGCTATAGGGAGGGAAGACGGGCGACACGCCCATAACCGTAAAAATAGTTAAGTTTTGGGTGAAACCACCAGCAGGTAGTTCGTGTAGCGCTCGATTTTGAGTGGGAAGACCTTCTCCAACGTGGCCAAGCCCTCGTCCAAATGATCGAGTTGAAAGGTGCCGCTGACCTTGAGCGCGCCCAGACGCGGGTCTCGTATTATGAAAATTCCCGGCCGATAGCGTTCGACCTGCTCCAACACCTGCGCCAGTGGTGTCAGCTCAAATACCAAGCGACCCTGCTCCCACGCCAGACTCTTGTCGACATCCACACGCTGCTTGGCGCCCAGGCCGTCGGCACGTCCGGCAACGGTCTCGCCAACGCCCAGCGTCAGCGTGTCAGGTCCGTCGGTGACGGCCACACGGCCGCGGCGCACCGTGATATCAACGTGTTCGCCCTCACGGCGCACTGCGTAGATCGTACCCAGGGCCGTTGCGTTGAAGGCACCAGCCTGCACACTGAAGGGGCGCTGCGGGTCCGGCGTTACATTGAACAGGGCCTCGCCCTTGCGCAGGGTAATGCGCCGCCCATCGCCCGTGAGATTCACATCGACAGCGCTGTTGGCATTCAGGGTGATGTGCGAACCATCAGCAAGGACGACCTGTCGACGCTCACCGGTGCCGGTGTAATAGTCCGCATCCAATGCCATGCGTTGCATCCACGCCACGCCAAGACCGAGCACCAACGACGCCGCGATGCCCATCGCCCACATTCGCCGCGAAGACGGCCGTACTGCAGCAGGAGGCTCGGCCAGATACGCACTTAAACACCACACCCGCCGCGCCTCGACAAAAGCCCGCTGATGCTCCGGTGCCTGTTCGCACCACGCCCGTGCCTCTGCCCGATCAGAGGGCAGCGCCGAACCTGAGGTGAGGCGAATCACCCATGCATGGGCAGTGCGCTGAACCTCGGTAACGGACGGGGTGGTGTCGGGTAGATCGTGCATACCGGCTATCGTTGTAGGCATTGGCTGAGAAAGCCGAGCGCAATGGCTAATTGTTTTTCAACCGTACTGGTCGAGACTTGCAGTTGCAAAGCCACTTCTTTGTGGGGCAGGTTTTGTAGCCGACACAACGTAAATATTTGCTGGCACTGGGCAGGTAAACGGTGCAGGGCGTGGGCCATTGCCGCGAGATCTTGTTGTGCAACCACGACATCGAACAGCGCCGGGCTTTCACCTGTCACTTCGTAAAGATAGCCCATGCCTTCGTCGAGGTGCTCTCGGGTTTGCCTGCTGCGTGCATGATCAATGGCCAAGTTTCGAGCAATTTTAAAGATAAAACCGCGAAGATTGAGCACCGGCTTGCGCGGCGGCTGACGGAGCAGGCGGAGGTAGGTTTCCTGAGTCAGATCGGCCGCAGCCTCAGGATTTCGCAACTGGCGATGAAGAAACGAACGCAACTCGCTGGCATGGGCCCGGAAGGCCAGCTCAAGCTCGTCGGTGGTCATGCTCGACATTGGCAGGGGTCACGCAGCGGAAAGTCATGCACTTTAATGATAACGTTTCGTATTAACAATGTTTTTTTGGGGCTGCCATTTGAGTGGCCGGCTACTGAGAGTGGTGGCTTGGGGATGCAGGTGAGGCAGATGATCGGGCTGCGTTGGCGATCAGCTCGTAAGCGCCGCCAGATGCCTCATGCGTTATGGCATAAAACGACGACTGAATCGTGCGGCTCTTAATTTTAGTCCCACTCCTATTTGTTTCTTTTTTTACCCTGATAAGATTTTTCCTGAGAGGGCCTTCGCAAGTTTTCAGCATGATCTTGAATGCCGCCGCGTTCAACGAGCTCAGGGCGTTACGTTTAATTACGTTGGCGTCCGATGCTGCGTGCGCGCATCGGCTTGCTTCCAGGGGGGGCGTGCCTTGGAGTCCCGTACCCGGCTGGCATGGACGGCAGGAGGGTGGCCAGCCATTCGTGATTGAATGCGCGGCGCCAGGACAGTTAGTGTAAATACTTTATTTTGGGGGCGTCGGCTGGGAAAGTTTCTGTATATTTTTTGATGGTTTAGCGGCGGCTTGATCATGTTAAAGATTTTTGTGAGCATTTTAATTAGAGGCCATCACGGCTCTCGTGTTTTGTTTGGTGTCTTTGTCAAAGAGGAAATATCTTCAGGGTTACGACCACTATCGGTACCACGCATCCAATCAGGTGCTGCTTTCTTGAGCAAATTTAATTTTTCTTGAGTTGGATTGGATTCTTTAACTGCGAATTAAGGCTTTAGGTCACCACCTTCTTATGGTGGGTCTTTGGAGATTGGATTTTGTAGGTTTGGAAAGCCAGTGGAGGGGTTAGAGATTGCGCGCTTCTTCCTCGTTATTGGCCAAGCTTGAAACATGAATGATAGTGGAATCGACGAGGATGTCCTGGCGCAGCGACAAGTCTTTTATTGCAAGTAACCGTTGGTGGCTACAAGGGTTGCAGGGGCGAGCCTATACTGCTTCAGCAAGTGCAGGGCGCTTATGATCATCGGTTTCGTAAAGAGCTTCTTCCATGGTTGGATCGCTCAGGAATAACCAGTTCTGTGACGGATGAATAAGATGCATGGTCTCAATTTTATGCCGCCGCCGGCCTTGGGCTAGAAAGTCTCGATCAGCCCCAATAGGTCTGCCTAGGGCGTAACTATATCCATCTCGGCGAGGAAGCATTCGCGCCGTGTTTACTTGAATTTATCGGTGTGCTCACAATCATAAAATCTTATCTGGCTCATGGCTAACTCGGATCAGTTAGTTGTGCGTGTTTCGGCACGTCCTCGAACTTGATCGGGTTTTTTTTAGGGGGGGCTGTCACACTATTAGTTGCGGGATGAAGGGGGGGTGAGTGTTTGCACTAGAATGAAATTTCGCTGTAAAAAAGATGAATTTTCTACATTTCTTTTTCTTAGTTGTTAGGTAATATTTTTGAACTTGCTCGGTTTATCTCGCAAGTGCAGATTCATTTTGATTTTCCAAGTGTTTAAGCACTAATAACTATCCAGGAGCTAAAAAAGCATGCGTATTAATTCTTCTGTACAGACTCTTGTGGCGGCCTCTTTGCTGATGTCCAGCATTGGTGTTATGGCTGCACCGGTTCTGTCGAACGGTGGGACCGTGCATTTTAAAGGTGAAATTGTTAATGCTGCCTGCTCGGTCAGTGCCGACTCAGCGGACCAGACAGTAACATTGGGGCAGTACCGATCTGCGAAGTTCAAAGCGGTAGGCGACAAAACTGGATTGGTTCCTTTCACTATCAAGTTGCAGGATTGTGACAGTACAGTTTCTTCCAAGGCTTCTGTGGCCTTCACTGGTACCGTTGATGCTGCTGACCCTAGCGTGCTTGCTGTCAGCAATATCGGTGGCGGTTCGTCCGGTGCAGCCAGCGGTGTGGGTATTGAAATATCCGATAGTCAGGGGGCGGTGTTAGTGCCCAATGGCGGGATGTTCTCTGCGCCTCACAAGCTGAAAGATGGCGACAACGTGCTGGCTCTCAATGCGCGTTATAAGTCAACGCTTGCGGCAGTGACGCCGGGTGCGGCAGACGCAGACGCAACCTTTACCATGCAGTACGAGTAATGCTTCTGTAGCACACCGATACTAAGGACGACAGTGCTGCCAGGGAAGGTGGCAGGGCTAATCGCATCTGGGGGTTGTTTTTGAGTGCTAAACACCGCTATGCGCGGCTCTGTTCTGTCGTTCTTTGACTGCTGTTGCTAGCAACAAATACAACGTACTGATTAACGGTGGGGTTGTTCATATCTGTGGTGCAATTACGGCGCAAGCCTGCGATGTTTCGGCCGAGCGCGTCGTGCAAATTTCAGTATAGAGAGTGGTAAAAACTCTGCTGCCAGCGTCGGGCTGGCTAATTTTTGTAATGCCGGAAACGGCGTTGTGCCTAACGCTGCATCCGAGTCACTGGTTCTTCTGCGTGAGGGTGCGATGTTGTTTCGTTTTACTGCTCGTGAGATGAACGGCGGTAACGCGAATACCTGTACCTGGTTTGCTGTTTCGTACCAATGATCGCTACTGGGCAGGCGGTGTACTTGTTAATTTAAAAGGGGTTTTTGTGTTGATAAAGTACGCTTTACGCTTTCGCAATGTAACAGCTGGCTTAATTGTTGTATTCAGCTCCTTTTACACCTTAACGGCACAGGCTGGTGGTGTTGCGCTGGGTGCAACGCGAGTTGTTTATCCGGCCGGCGCCAAACAAGTATCGCTGGCGGTGAACAACAGCGACAAAAAAAATCGTTTCCTGGTTCAATCGTGGGTTGATGACGTTGCTGAGAAGAAATCGTCAGACTTTGTGGTGACGCCACCATTGTTTGTCAGTAAACCCAAAAGTGAGAATACCTTGCGCATCATGTATGTCGGCGCTGATTTGCCGAAAGACCGCGAAAGTGTATTTTGGCTAAACAGCAAGGCCATTCCTGCTGTTGAGCGTGACGATGTACAGGATAAGAACGTACTGCAGATTGCTATCTTGTCGCGGGTCAAGTTGTTTGTGCGGCCTGCCAATTTGCCTTCAACTGCTGCTGACGCACCTGGGCAATTGAAGTTCTCGCGTCAGGGCGAAGTGCTGAAGATTGAGAACCCATCGCCCTATTATGTTTCGCTCGTCAGTCTGGCGATCGGTACGCGTAACTTGCCAAATACTATGGTTCCGCCGATGAGCAACAGTAGTGTGTCGATTCCAGACAGTGCTTCAGGAGCTGTCAGTTACCAAACAGTAAATGATTACGGCGCCATCACGCCTGTCACAACGGTGCCATTGAAGTAATAAGTTTGAATTACATTGCCGCTTAATATTTTCACATGCTCAAGTAAATGATTTTCCATCGCTGCATGGAAACGTTTGAAAAGCGTCATGTTGCGCCGTGCTTTCAGGTGCTGGTAGGGGCTTATGCTAACGATTAATCTTAATAAATCTAAGTCTGCTGGCAGTGTTTTTTTTACGGTCAGCTTTTGCATGGCTTGCGTTGTCAGTACCGCCACGAAGGCAGAGGAGTTCTTTAACCCGGCCTTTCTGTCTGGTGACCCAAATGCGGTCGCCGACCTTTCGCGTTTCGAAAAAGGTGAAGGGCAGGCTCCGGGCAACTACCGCGTTGAAATCTATTTGAATGATGAATATATGTCCACCCAGAACCTGTCGTTTGGAGCGCGCCATCGTGCATCAGAAGGCGAAGCGCAGTTGGATGACTCTGGGTTGAGTGCCTGCATTACCCGTGAGCATTTAGAGCGTGTGGGTGTAAAAGTTGAATCATTGACCTTGTTGCAAGGCGCTCTGCCGGATAAGTGCATCGATCTGGCGGCAGCCATACCCCAGGCTGGGGCGCGGTTCGACTTTGAAGGTCAGCGTCTGTACATCAGCATCCCACAGGCTGCTCTGAAAAGTAATGCACGGGGCTACGTTTCACCCGATGAGTGGGATCATGGCATTAACGCATTGTTGCTGAACTACAACTTTACCGGCAGCAACACCCGTAACATTATGGGGGGGGGCAGCGCCAACTACGGTTTTCTGGGGCTGGACAGCGGTGTTAACTTGGGTGCCTGGCGTTTCCGTAACACGTCCAGCTTGATCTACAGCAACGGCTATGGACGCGGCACTAACGAATGGCAGAACATCAGTACCTATGCGCAACGCACGATTGCACCCCTGAAGTCAGAACTGACGTTAGGTGATAGCTCTACCCCGAGTGATGTTTTCAACAGCTTGGGGTTTCGCGGCGCTCAATTGGCTTCAGATGACAACATGCTGGCGGACAGTTTGCGCGGGTTTGCACCTACCGTGAGAGGGATTGCCAACAGTAATGCCAAAATCACCATCAAACAAAATGGCTATGTCATTTATCAAACCTACGTCGCGCCAGGACCTTTTGAAATTAGTGATCTTTACCCTACCTCTAGCAGCGGGGACTTGAAAGTTACGGTGACCGAAGCTGATAGCTCGGAAAATACTTTCACTGTGGCCTACTCGGGAGTGCCAGTGCTGCAACGTGAAGGGCGGGTAAAGTATGCGCTGACGGTGGGGCAGTATCGCAGTAACACGATAGAACAGGGTAAACCAGGTTTTGGCCAAGGTACTGTTATCTGGGGCGGCCCGCATGGCATCACGCTTTATGGTGGCTCGCAACTCGCCAACAATTACACTGCCTTCGCCGTTGGGTCGGGGGTTAACCTGGGGACATGGGGTGCAGTGTCGGCAGATTTGACCCAGGCGAATAGCGTGCTCGCCGATGACAGTCGGCATCAGGGGCAATCGTTGCGCTTCTTGTATGCCAAGTCGCTAAACCAGTTGGGCACAAACTTTCAATTGCTGGGCTATCGCTTTTCAACCCAAGGTTTTTATACGCTGGATGATACCAGTTACCGCCAAATGAGCGGGTACAAGTTGGATGCTCAAGATGGGCCGGTGGAGGTAAAACCGACCTACCAGGATTACTTCAACCTCAATTACACCCGCAAAGGCCATACGCAAGTGAGCGTCACCCAGCAATTGGGGAATAATGGCTCGTTATTCCTGAGCGGCAGCCGTCAGTCCTACTGGAACAGCAACAAAACCGATGATCTATGGCAGTTGGGATATAGCGGTTTTTGGCGCGATATCAATTACAACGTGACGTATAGCTACAATAAAAGCGCGAACATGGGCGGTTCGGATAACCAGTTATCGTTGAACTTGTCTTTTCCGTTGGGTGACTGGCTGTCCAAGGGCGGCAAGAGCACCGACATTACCAGCTCCCGAAACACGATGTACGGCACCTATTCGGCTAATACCGATACGCACGGTCAGATGACCCAGCGTGCAGGTGTAAGTGGTACCGCAACGGCGGATAACAACCTGAATTACAGCGTACAACAAGGTTACGGTGACCAGGGGGGCGCAAGCGGAAGTGCGAATCTGCGCTATCAGGGCGGCTATGGCAACGGTTCTGCCGGTTACAGCTACAACCGAAACTACCAGCAAGTCACCGTTGGGTTGAGCGGCGGTTTAGTAGGCCACGCCAACGGCGTGACCTTCAGCCAGCCATTGGGGGATACCAACGTGTTGATCAAGGCGCCAGGCGCCACTGGAGTCAAGATTGAAAACGCGACCGGCGTCAGGACCGACTGGCGTGGCTACGCGGTGATGCCTTATGCAACCACCTATCACACCAATCGAATCGCACTGGATACCACCTCGCTCAAAGACAATGCCGATCTGGACGAACCCGTCATGAACGTAGTGCCTACCCGCGGTGCACTGGTAAGGGCCGAGTTCATCACGCGCGTCGGTGTAAGAGCACTGGTGACTCTGGTGCAAACCAACGGCCAACCTGTGCCGTTCGGTTCTACCGTTGAACGGCAGGACGGCAAAGGCGGCAGCATCGTCGGTGAAAACGGTCAGGTTTATCTGGCGGGCTTGCCGCTCACGGGAGACTTGTCTGTGAGCTGGGGGCCGGGAACACGTCAGGCGTGTCACGCCCGCTATCAGTTACCCAAAAGCAGCGAAGGCAACGTCGTCAGTTACGCCAAAGTAGAGTGCCAGTGATGGTGGGGAGTAGGGTGATAATCATGTTAAGCAGAGCGATTGGACTGTTGCTAATACTCAGTAGCGTCCCGGCAATGGCCGATTGCACTGGCTGCAATCAAACAATCAATTTGACGCTGACTGAAACATTGGACAGCCATGCCAACAAGCCAGGGCAAACGAAGATCTCGTCAACATTTACCGTAAATGCTTTTGATCCTGAGATGCCGAGTGGTAGTACTTCATTCACAAAACTCGATAGTACTAGGCCGGCTTACGGCACCGCCCCTAATGAGTGGGTTTATCAGCCCGTGGATGATTATCTCTCTGTTGCTGTTCGCCTCCGCCAGACTTGCGGATATATTTATGCCCCATTCAATCGGAAAGTTTGGCAATCCTCAACCTGTCAGCCTGGTCCAACACTCAGTAGGTGGGATCCCACAACTTGGGAAAGCTCAGTTAAAATTACGAAAAAAATGATAGGGGGCGTTTATCGGAAAAACCTGTTGTTAGGTACTTGGGGGGCCTGTAGTGGTATTAATTGTGATGCTCAAACTTTAGTTTATGCGAAAGTATATTTGAACTATAGCATTACCGTCCCTGAAAATTGCGTGCTCGATACGACTGACCTCGTGACAGTGGATTTTCCCAACAGCATCTCCACTGGAGCGTTCACAACGGCCGGTGCCAAGGCAGAGGGGGTTCGTCCCGAGGTTCGATCCATTGCCCTGCAGTGCAGCAATATCAAGCAGCAGGCCAGCCTGACGATGCGTGTTCAAGCTGATGACGTCAGTGGCGATGCCATTGTCTCGACTAATCCGGACGTCGGCTTCGTGGTCACCGACAAGAGCGAAAAGCACCTGAGACCGAACTCGTTCAACAGCTTAATTCCATTTAATCTGGACAACAACGGTAGCGCTAACGTCACCATCAAAGTCTTTCCGGTCAGTGTTACCGGGAAACCACCTGCGGAGGGGCCTGTTACCTCGCGGGCGTATCTTCGGGTTGACTATCAATAACAGGAGGCTGCTATGCGAACATTAAATCGGCAGCTGGGTTTGTGGCTTCTATTGTTGTCCGGCTTTTCGAGCGTGACACAAGCAGAGTTGGCCAGGATTAACTTACTTATAACCGCAAAGTTAGTGGCCGCGAGCTGTGAGGTGAGTGTCGGTTCAGACAATCAGTATGTATATATGGGCACTTGGGCTGTGCGGCAATCCACCAGTACATTGCCAACAATGCCTGCGGCACGCTTTGTGATTAACCTGGAAAATTGCAACGGTCTGAAGAAGGGTATCTCAGTCACCTTTAGTGGCGCCGCAAACCCGACTGACCCGAGGCTGCTGGCTCTCAGCGGGAACGGCTCGGCGAAAAATGTCGCGATTGCCCTTTTGGATCAGAACCGCACTCTCCTGCCACTCGGGCAAACCATCTTAGCGGCGGCTGCGCCTGTAAAGGGGAGCCGCACTGCCGCGCTGGTATTCTTCAGTCAGTATCGCGCAACCGGCCCGGTGACGCCGGGGAAGGGAGATGCCGACGCAACCTTTAAGTTGACTTATGAGTAGTCGCGGGCGCGTACTGGGGGGGTTGCCTGCGTCGCACTTCTTTTCACGCCTGACGGAGTATGGAATGCTGGAAGACCTGCTGTTTCAGCCGTTTCATGAACGTGCGGCTCCTGTAGGATCAGGGGTATTGCTTCAATCTTTCACTCAACATTCTTCCCGAGTAACTAGGCCACGAACCGCATAGTAGGGCCATTACTGTCTACACCCTGGCTATATGACGTGCGCGCCAGATAGGTCGACACGGTCGTTGCGCATCCTGATCGTCGACAACTACGCCACGCACAAATATCCATAAGTGAAGGCCAGGCTTGAGAAGCAGAAACGCTTTCACACGGATCTCCAGTTCGTGGATGAGCATGGTTGAACGCTTCTTTCGCTCGATATGTCTGGAACTCCAAAGAGGAAGATGTTTTGTGCGAGATACTGCGGGTTCGTGAGGCAATAGGGTTCCAAACATAAACAATGTTGTTTGTGAGTTCATTTAATTACTGCAGGTGGGCGTAATTGTGCGCTTTTGCTTTAAGTAGGTTGTAAGTTATTTGCATGACTTTATAGTTGATATGCATTTAATTTGTGGTGCTAGACGTTAAAGATGTGTGAGTTTTACTTTTCCATTTGCTATGGCGCAAACAGCTGAGGCATCTCGGGTGATCACGGTGTTGGAGCAAGTCAACGAAAAAATGGGGCCGTGGCACGCTGTATTCAGTCGGTGGGTCGGTGGAACCTAAGCAGGGTATGCGCCGTGAGAGAGTGAGTCGGAGCATCGCAGTGCGATTCATTTTTTCAGAGTGTTCCTATATGAAAATCGCGGCAACGACCAGATAATTATTGCTGAAAAAGACAAGAGCCCTCTTATTCGGAGTATTAAAAACTTCACAATTGCAACTGTTCGATGCCACCAATGACAACGTCATCTCGTTGCAGATTACCCAAATGACCATGGGCCGGCTTAGCCTGAGCGCTCTTGAACTGGTCAAGATTAGTGATGTTGTTGGCAGCGATGTGACTTCGGATAATTCTTTCCCAGCCTACGAGTAATTTGTTGTTCAGGCTGGAGCCCGCTATCCCTATCTTCGATCAACTTTTAGCGGCAGCATCCGTGTGGTATCGCGCACCTGCCAAACTCCGAATGTCGAGTCGGTACGGATGAGCCACGCCAATGGAATATCCACGAATGATGGGTTCTTATCCGTTTAAATCTTTCATACCTATATCGAATAAAATGTCGTAGGAGTACGGATGTATACAGCCTTGGTGGTAGATGAACACCCGTTTATACGCACGGCCGTGGTGATGCTGTTGTCGCAAGAACGGTTTGAGACGGTAGCCGAAACGAATAATGGTGCAGATGCCGTGCAACTGGCTCGCCAGCATCAACCGGATTTAATCGTGCTGGACATTGGCCTTCCAAAACTCGACGGCCTGGAAGTTATCCGCCGCATCAAAGCGTTGAAATTGGCCAGCAAAATCCTGGTACTCACTTCCCAACTGCCGACGTTTTATGCGTCGCGCTGCCGAAGCATGGGGGCCGACGGTTACATCTGTAAAGTGGATGAGCCACAAAAGTTCCGTGAAGCACTGACGACCGTCATGTCCGGCTATACGGTATTCCCCAGCCTGGAAACGGATTCGGTTCGTCGCGGTGACCAGGACGCCTCCGACCAGCACCTGATCAGTGCATTGTCAAACCGTGAGTTGGTGGTCCTGCAGCAACTGGCCAGAGGCATGAGCAATCTGCAAATCGGCGAGCTCATGCTGTTGAGCAACAAGAATATCAGCGCCTACAAAAAACGTTTGTTAAGCAAGCTCAAACTAACCTCGCAAGTAGGCTTGGCTGACTTCGCCAAACGAAATGCCCTTATCTGAATGAACGCATCTGTTCGTATGGGCATCCGTTCGGCTGTTTACTGATGGCCTGCCTTTGCTGGAGAACCCAGACCTGCAATAGCCCCCGGCTGCTTTCTTGCCGGGCCCGTTCCGAGCTGCGAGGCTGCCCAGTGCTTCCTGACCCCGGCCTCCCTGACGGGATGGCGGTACTCAATGCGAACTTCGGCGCTGAGGTTGTAGGTGGTTTGATAGCAGATCCTCCACCTCCTCACGACTAGGCGCGTAAGCCCCGGCATGTGAGCAAGACACCGACGCACAAGCAGCGGAGAACTCCAATCGTGCATGGGGCTCTTGGATGCCTAACAACTTCGAGGCGAGCCATCCGGCCATACTCGAATCGCCGGCACCCACCGTATCAGAGACCTCAACGGTGATCGCGGGCTGTTCAAACTTCAGGTCGCCGGCATACAGCACCATGCCTTTCGCTCCACGGGTGAAGAGAATCTGCGCACTAGCATTCATTGTCCGCAACGCTTGAAGCGCCTGTTCTTCGTTCAGTCCAGGGTATATCTGGCGAAGATCCTCATCCGAGAGCTTGATGATGTCTGCAAGCTCCACCATAGTCGGGAACGTCAGCTCGCGGTAGCGGGTGTCCATCAGGTTGCGCCAGTTCGGGTCATAGCTAATCAGCTTGTCTTCTTCCTTCACCCTTCTGGCCACCTCAACAAGTCTGTCCCCCAATGGCTGACGGGCAAGGCTGATACAGCTGAAGTGACAGAGTCGAGCCGCATCTAACCAACCTGCCGGGAGTTGGTCCACATCAAAAAGTAGATCGGCCTCGCCCGCAAAGAAATACCGAGGAGGGTGGCTTGAGGGCACGATCGCTACCAGAGGGTCAGCGTCAACTCTCTGGAGGAATCTCATGTCCAGGCCGGCAGCCTTCGATTGCTGTGCGAGCTCATCGCCCAATGAGTCGGTACTGATCGAGCCGGCAAATGCAGTGGGCACGCCGAGGCGGCTCATTGCGCGGGCCACGTTCCAGGGCGCGCCACCTGGATAGCCCTGCCACTGTCCGGGCGAGTGTTGAACCACGTCGGTCAGTGCTTCACCAAACACAATAACGCTCGGCAATTGCATATTCATCCTCTCTTGTATCGGGGACACTATCGTGCGTCACATCGATAGGCGCGGTCTCACCGCGCCTGTGTGATCGGTAGCGATGGGTGAAGACTTTCTCGGTTGAAGAGCGTCACGGCAGTAAGACGCCGGTACTCACTCGGGGTCTGATGCATTTCACGACGGAAGTGCCGATTGAAATTGGAGACGTTTTCGTAGCCAACCTCAAAGCAGATTTCGGCGACCGAGAGCTGTGTCTGGACGAGTAGCCGACATGCACGCTGGATGCGCAGCTTGCGCATCAGGTCTATGAATCCGTGGCCGGTGATTCGTTTGAAGAAGCGCGAAAAGCCTGCCTCGCTCATCCCAACGCGCTCGGCGATGACAGATAGTCTGACCTCGGATGTGAGCTCGTTGATCAGGTAGTCGAATGCCTGATTAATTCGCTCCGAGCTGCGTTCGTTCAATGAAGGTGAGTAGCAGGCGCTGGCCAATACCCGAATTTCGCGCTTTGGCGCCCTTGCCAGGGTGCCTAGCAGTTGCAGGAACATGATCAGGCGCTGTAGCCCCGTTACCTCGCCGATTTCCTCAAGCAGCAAAGCGGCCTCGACGGCCGTACCCCCAGTAAACTCGATTCCACGTTGTGCCAGCTCAAACAGTGTTTTCAACTCTAATAGTTCAGGCAGTGAACCTCGGAGGTCGAGCAGGGCGGCACCATCAAACTGCAGAACCACGTCGCGGCCTACGAGTTGTTCTCCCGGCGCGATATCTCCCATCCAATCATGGGGAAGACCAGGGCCAATCAGTGCGACATGTCCTGCGGTGAAGGGCCCGATGTAATCCCCAGCCAAAAGTTTGCCGCTTCCTTGTCGAATCAGGTGGATTTCATATTCCGGATGGTGGTTCCAACGGGCGAGGGAGTATGGATAGTCGTGCTCGTACCATCGAAAACTCTGATCGGGTTCAGGAAGGATGACCTCAAGATCGGCTGGTCGGTGCTCGAACAAAGCAGCGCGGTTATCAGGCATCTCGTGCCCCTTTTATAGTTGTTCTACGGATCGAATGCGCTAACCATACGCCGATCTCGCCTGAGACTGGTAGTCCATCTATTGCGGCATATTGATACTTTTTTGATTTCTGCTGGCTTCAAGTTTCTCGATCATAAAAGTATCAATTCGGCGTCCGGGATTCGTTTGAGAGCGGGTCGGGTAGGTGATTTAATCAAATCACCCACAACTGCAATGCGGTCTTGATCTGCTCACCAGTGGTGAACAACAACAATAATAGCTCCGGTCATCTGGCTTGGAGTGGAGAGCCCCATGAAGATTACGAATGCGCTAATTCTTTCTACTGGTCTGTCATTCGCCCTTGCTAGCCATGCCGCTGAGACGCTGACCATCGCGACGGTCAACAACGGTGACATGATTCGAATGCAGCGGCTATCCAAGGTCTTCGAGCAGCAGCATCCCGACATCAAACTGAACTGGGTCGTACTCGAAGAGAACGTTCTGCGTCAGCGCCTGACCACTGACATTGCCACTCAAGGTGGTCAGTTCGACGTGTTGACCATCGGCACCTACGAGACCCCAATGTGGGGTGCAAAGAACTGGCTGGAGCCGATGAAGAATCTCCCGGCCGACTACGACGTCGAGGATATCTTTCCTGCCGTACGCCAGGGTCTTTCCGTTAACGATACGCTCTACGCATTGCCGTTCTACGGCGAAAGCACCATCACGTACTACCGCACCGATCTGTTCAAGGCAGCAGGATTGACGATGCCAGCACAGCCGACCTGGTCGCAACTGGGCGAGTTCGCTGCCAAGCTCAATGATCCCTCGAAGGATCAGTACGGCATGTGCTTGCGTGGCAAAGCTGGCTGGGGCGAAAACATGGCCTTGCTTACCACGATGGCCAACGCCTTCGGGGCTCGCTGGTTCGATGAGAATTGGCAGCCTGAGTTCGATGGTCCTGAGTGGAAGGCAGCTGCGACGTTTTATGTTGATACCCTGAAGAAATACGGCCCTCCTGGAGTATCCAGTAACGGGTTCAACGAAACGCTGGCCCTTTTCAACAGTGGAAAATGCGCGATTTGGGTTGATGCAAGCGTGGCTGGATCTTTCACCACCGATAAGGAGCAGAGCCGGGTGGTGGACAGCGTAGGTTTCGCGCCAGCGCCTACCGAGGTTACCGACAAGGGGGCATCGTGGTTGTACGCCTGGTCATTGGCAATTCCTGCCACTTCCAAACACAAAGAGGCCGCCAAATCGTTTGTCACTTGGGCCACCTCCAAAGAGTACATCCAGCTAGTTACCGATAAGGATGGCATCACGAACGTACCGCCCGGTACACGCATCTCAACCTACAGTGACGCTTACCTCAAGGCCGCGCCATTTGCTCAGGTAACGTTGCAAATGATGAAGCACGCTGACCCGTCGCAGCCTTCAGCCAAACCTGTTCCGTACGTGGGCATCCAATATGTGGTGATCCCCGAGTTTCAGTCGATCGGCACATCTGTAGGCAAGCTTTTCTCCGCAGCATTGACAGGACAAATGTCGGTTGAGCAAGCGCTGGTTTCTGCCCATTCCACAACCAAGCGCGAGATGAAGCGTGCGGGCTATCCAAAAAATAAATAGCTCCTTACCTCCGCCGGCTTAGCGCCGGCGGCCACAGCCGCACAGGTAAATAATCATGAACACGTCCATTATTCGAGCCCGGCTTGCGGTCTCGGCCCCCTCACGCGCGCGCCGTTTGATCAATCCAGGATGGTTTCTGGTGTCGCCATCGGTTGCTCTTTTGTTGCTCTGGATGATCGTGCCGCTGGCCATGACCGTTTATTTTTCGGTGATTCGGTACAGCCTGCTCAATCCAGGCGAAAACGAGTTCGTTGGCCTGGAAAACTTTGCCTATTTCGTGACGGATTCGGGTTTTCTTCCAGGAGCGCTTAACACGTTGATATTGGTGGGCAGCGTGCTGCTGATCAGCGTGATTTTGGGTGTCTTGATTGCAGCCTTGCTTGAGGCAAGCGAGTTCTTTGGACGCGGCATCGTCAGGGTGCTGCTCATCTCGCCGTTTTTCATCATGCCGACCGTGGGTTCGCTGATCTTCAAGAACCTGATCTTCCACCCTGTCTCCGGGATACTCGCGGCCGTATGGAAGTTCTGCGGGGCACAGCCTGTCGATTGGCTAGCTCATTACCCACTCTTCTCGATCATTGTCATCGTTTCCTGGCAGTGGCTGCCTTTTGCGATCTTGTTGCTGATGACAGCCATGCAGTCGCTCGATCAAGAGCAGAAAGAGGCCGCCCGATTGGATGGGGCAGGTGCGCTGGCCATCTTCTGGCATTTGACTCTGCCACATTTGGCCAGGCCCATCGCGGTGGTGGTGATGATCGAGACGATTTTCCTGCTGTCGGTATTTGCAGAAATCTTCACCACGACAAATGGCGGACCTGGGTTCGCTTCAACCAACCTCGCCTATCTGATCTACAACCAGGCACTGGTGCAGTTCGATGTGGGCATGGCCTCGGCCGGTGGCCTGATTGCGGTGGTGATCGCCAACATCGCGGCGATTGTGCTGGTGCGCATGATTGGCAAGAACCTGACCGACAAAGCCTGAGGACAACGCCATGATGACGCTCAAACAATCCCGGTCCCTGCAAAGTGCACTGCTCGGCACCTTGGCCTGGGTCACTGCTTTGCTGTTGTTCTTTCCGATCTTTTGGATGGTGCTTACCAGTTTCAAGACTGAGATCGACGCCTTCGCGACGCCGCCACAGTTCATCTTCATACCTACGCTAGAGAATTACTTGCACATCCGGGAGCGCAGTGACTACTTCCACTTCGCGTTGAACTCGGTGCTGATTTCCTTCTCCGCTACAGCGTTGTGCATGCTGATCGCGGTGCCGGCGGCCTACTCGATGGCGTTCTATGAGACCAAGCGCACCAAGCAGACGCTGCTTTGGATGCTGTCGACCAAGATGCTTCCCCCAGTAGGGGTGCTCATGCCTATTTACCTTCTGGCGAAGGGGGCGGGGCTACTGGACACCCGGATCGCGCTGATCGTGATCTACACCCTGATCAACCTGCCCATCGTGGTGTGGATGATTTACACGTACTTCAAAGACATCCCCCGGGAGATTCTGGAGGCGGCCAGGCTGGACGGGGCGACCCTGGGGCAGGAGATGCTGCGCGTGCTGCTGCCCATCAGCAAGGGGGGGCTGGCGTCGACCATGCTGCTCTCGATGATTCTGTGCTGGAACGAGGCCTTCTGGTCGCTCAACCTGACGAGCTCCAGCGCGGCACCTCTGACCGCGCTGATCGCTTCCTACTCAAGCCCCGAGGGCCTGTTCTGGGCGAAGCTTTCTGCGGTCTCAACATTGGCCTGCGCACCTATCTTGATTTTCGGCTGGATCAGTCAGAAGCAATTGGTTCGTGGGTTGTCCTTCGGCGCCGTCAAATGACGACGTCGAAAATTCACTGATTTCGCGAAGGCTCCAATTTCATACAGGACTTTACGCATGGCCACTTTGAAAATAGAAAATCTCAAGAAAGGTTTCGAGGGACTGTCCATCATCAAGGGCATTGATCTCGAGGTTAAAGACAAGGAGTTTGTGGTGTTCGTAGGGCCGTCGGGGTGTGGCAAGTCGACCCTGTTGCGCCTGATTGCAGGTTTGGAAGACGTCACGAGCGGCACGATCGAGCTCGACGGCCGAGACATCACTGAGGTGACTCCTGCCAAACGAGACCTGGCCATGGTATTCCAAACCTATGCCCTGTATCCGCACATGACGGTACGCAAGAATTTGTCATTTGCCTTGGATCTGGCCGGTGAGAAGAGGCCGGATGTGGAAAGGAAAGTCGCCGAGGCCGCTAGGATTCTCGAACTTGGTTCGCTGCTCGACCGCAAGCCTAAGCAGTTGTCAGGTGGCCAGCGCCAACGAGTCGCTATTGGGCGTGCGATTGTCCGAAACCCCAAGATTTTTCTGTTCGATGAGCCGCTGTCCAACCTTGATGCTGCGCTGCGTGTACAGACGCGCTTGGAGCTATCCCGACTGCATAAGGAGCTGCAGGCGACCATGATCTACGTGACCCATGACCAGGTCGAAGCCATGACGCTCGCCACCAAGGTTGTTGTGCTTAACGCAGGGCGGATCGAGCAGATTGGTTCGCCGCTCGAGCTCTATCATCACCCTGCCAACCTGTTCGTTGCCGGCTTCCTCGGGACACCAAAAATGGGATTCTTGCAGGCGACTGTGCATGCCGTGCATGCATCGGGGGTAGAGGTTAGATTCGCCGCTGGAACCACTTTGCTCATTCCACGCAACAGCAGTGCGTTGTTGGTCGGTCAATCCGTGACGATCGGGATACGGCCGGAGCATTTGACCCTGGGCGTCGAAGGCCAGGTGCCGGTCACGACGGATGTCACCGAGCGCCTGGGTAGCGATACCTTCTGCCACGTAAATGTCGATTCGGGAGAAAGCCTGACGGTACGTGTCCAGGGGGATTGCGAAGTGCCGTACGCCGCCCGGCGTTATCTCACCCTCAATGTCGCTCATTGCCATCTGTTTGATGAGAGCGGTCTTTCGATAAGCCCTGCGGCATCACGCGTGGCCTGACTTTCATCAGGCGCGCTCTTTCGATGAAGCGCGCTACGAACCAAAAAGGTAGATTCAATGAAACGTCTCGAAGGTAAAAGCGCTTTGATCACTGGTTCCGCGCGCGGTATTGGACGCTCGTTTGCCCAGGCTTACATCGGTGAAGGCGCTACGGTCGCTATCGCCGACATCGATTTGGAAAGAGCTCAAGCGACGGCCTCCGAGCTGGGGCCGCAAGCTTACGCGGTGAAGATGGACGTCACCCGCCAGGCGTCCATTGATGCAGCAATCGCCGAGGTCGTTGCCCGCGCCGGAAAGCTGGACATCCTTGTGAACAATGCGGCGTTGTTCGATCTTGCACCGATCACCGAGATCACTCGGGAAAGCTACGACAAGCTTTTTGCAATCAATGTCAGCGGGACGCTGTTCACGCTTCAGGCAGCGGCGAAGCAGATGATCAGTCAGGGGCATGGTGGGAAGATCATCAACATGGCCAGCCAGGCGGGTCGCCGCGGTGAGGCGCTGGTAGGCGTCTACTGCGCCACCAAGGCGGCCGTCATCAGCCTTACGCAGTCTGCTGGACTCAACCTCATCAAGCACAAGATCAATGTCAATGCGATTGCCCCGGGGGTTGTCGATGGCGAACACTGGGACGGCGTCGACGCGCTCTTCGCCAAACACGAGAACCGACCTCTAGGTGAGAAGAAGCGGCTCGTCGGCCTTGAAGTTCCGTATGGGAGAATGGGGACGGCAGAGGATCTGGTAGGAATGGCAATTTTCCTGGCGGGCGCGGAGAGCGATTACATCGTCGCACAAACGTACAACGTTGATGGGGGGAACTGGATGAGCTGAGTGCTGGAGGATGTTCGGGTGACAGGAGGGCGGCACATGTTCTGATCACCCGGCGGTTCGATTCAGCTTCCTCGCGATTACACTGCCCGACTCTTGAGAGCCTGGCAGTGTGATCCACCGTCCGATTGTTGTGAATCGCCCCGGTCCGCCTTTTGTTGAGAGTAGTGCAGCGATTTTCATGGCGATGGTCTCTAAAGTGAAGAGTGAGAGACGACGCGTAGATCATGCTATGCCTGGATCACCAGCTTGGGTGATCCGATAGAGATATGGCTCCGCGACCTGGACTCCCACCAGGGACCCAATTTATTTATTGAATATAAATATCCGTTCTTTGATCCATTTTATAAGCTCTTCTGCACCCACAGATTGGGGCTTTCTTTTTTTAACTAGAAGACGAGCATAAATATTTTGGAATAGTGGGTGATCGATTGATCGAGTCACAAGATCTCCGCTGATCATATCGTTAAAGGCGGAAAATTCGCTCATCATCGTTACCGCATCTCCGCTCATCACATAACGTCGGAGGGCGGTGAGAGAGTTCGTTACCATGGCCGGTCGAATGGATAGATTTTCTGTATGGGTTACGAGCTGAATAACCTGGCCTAATCCGTATTGAAGCGGCATCACCGCTAGCGGGTAATGCAGTATCTCTTCGAGTTTCAGAGGTTCACTGAGATGCGTAAGCGGATGATCTGATCGCATGAGCAATCGAACAGGTTGCAGTGATGATGCGCGGTAAATGACTTCAGGATGCGCAGGTGGATTGTATGCGAGGCCAATATGGGCAGCGCTCTGAACTACTTCTTCCAGAACGCTCTTGACCGGAAGCACATCTAGACTGATGCGAATGCCAGGATAGGTGGCGGTAAAATCCCTCAAAACATTGTCTATCAGCAAGTCGATGAATCCCTCGCTGGTAACGATACGGACTTCACCCTCCCTTAACCCCTTCAATCCTCGCAAGCGGTCTTCAAGATGCTCTTGTTGTGCCTGGCAGCCACGCCAGAACTCCAGGAGAAGGTGGGCTGCTTCGGTAGGAACCACGCCACGTGCTTGCCTTTCGAACAATACAGTTTCCACTTCCTCTTCCAGAAGTTTGATTTGACGGGTAATAACTGAAGGTGCCGTGTTCAGGTTTTCGGCTGCCCCACGAATTGAACCGCTGGACAGAACCTCATAGAAATAGCGCATTCGGCGTTGATTCAGATCTCTCACAAAAAATCCTCCCCCCGCATGACCGTTGCTCTCAGAGCAACGATACCATCAAAAAGTTGCTATTGCTTGCCTTGCCATTCCGCCTGAATATCAATCACACAATAAAAACGCCTATAGCGGAGGCAGTATGCAAAGGTGCATTAATCCATCGGCCGAGCTATCGACCATCTATCGAAAAATAGATTGGCGGTTATTACCCTTTTTGCTCCTATGTTATGTGGTGGCGTATCTGGATCGGGTAAATGTGGGATTTGCCAAGCTTCAGATGCAAAGCGATCTAAGTTTGTCTGACGCTGCTTATGGACTGGGTGCCGGATTATTTTTCGTAGGCTATGCACTGTTCGAAACGCCTAGCAATTTGCTATTGCCGAAGATCGGAGCACGCAGGACGCTCAGCCGGGTAATGATTTTGTGGGGTATTACATCTGCATGCATGGTGTTCGTCGAAAGCGAGAGATCATTTTACGTGCTGCGTTTTCTCCTCGGAGTCTTTGAGGCGGGTTTCGCCCCTGGAATGATTTTTTACCTTACCTATTGGTATGGGCGTGAGCGGTTAGGCAGAGTGATGGCAATCGTTATGCTGGCGGGGCCACTGGGCGGCATATTTGGGGCTCCTTTGTCCGCGTGGATAATGACCGCCTTCGCAGGTTTCCACGGCTTGGCTGGATGGCAGTGGATGTTTTTTCTGGAGGCATTACCGGCTGTAGTGTTGGGTCTCATAGCGTTGAAAGTTCTTAGCGATAAACCCTCGGTCGCGCCGTGGCTGAGCGTGCGTGAAAAACAAGTGCTGAATGCGCATATCGGTGAAGGGCAGGGAGCCCACCATTCGTTTGTACAAGTGCTAAAAGACCCCCGTGTGTATCTAATGGCGGCTGGTTATTTCTGCTTGATTTGCGGAATTTACACAATGAGCTTTTGGCTGCCATCCATTCTGAAGGACGCAGGCGTTCAAGGTGTCATGCAGATCGGCCTGTACTCAGCGATTCCATATGTGGGGGCGATGGCAGGGATGTTGGTCTTCGGTCGTACATCAGATTACTTTTTTGAGCGGCGTTGGCATACCGCTGTACCGGCGTTAATTGCAGCCATCTGTTTAATGGGGTCTGTGATTTACAAGAATGAGTTTGTTTTTGCACTCACTTTCTTGACGCTTGCTACGACCATGATGTGGGTTGCTTATACAGTGTTCTGGGCAATTCCTTCGCAATACTTCAAAGGTGACACTGCTGCGGGGGGTATCGCAGTTATTAATACCATTGGGTTAACGGGCGGGTTTCTCAGTCCCACGGTGATCGGTTATACCAAGTCCATCACTGGCAACTCTGATTCAGGTCTTCTGGTCATGGCTGCAATTCTAATACTGGGTTCATTGATACTTGCCGCCAACAAGCCGCAACGTGTTCAGCAAAAAGTTTGCATTACACAGCCTGTCTAAAAATTTCAACGAGGCGTTTAATAGCCATGACATATCGAATTCTGATCGCTGGTTTTCAACACGAAACAAATACGTTCGCGCCCTCTAAAGCTGAATATGAGAATTTTGTCAGGGGTGAAGGTTTTCCTCAGATGGTAAGAGGCGTTGAGATGTTGGAGCTTCGGAATGTTAATATTCCGGCAGGCGGGTTTCTGATTGAAGCAGAGCGCTTGGGCTATGAAGTAGTCCCGGTGATCTGGGCTGGAGCCAGTCCATCCGCGCATGTTACTCAAGAGACCTACGACCGCATTACCGATGAAATCATAAAGGCCGCTGCAAACGAAGCAATCGACGGTATATATCTAGACTTGCATGGCGCAATGGTTGCCGAACATACGGACGACGGAGAAGGAACGCTCCTAGCTCGGCTGCGAGCTGTTGTCGGCCAGGATATTCCGATAGTCATATCTTTGGATTTACACGCTAATGTTACTGAGTTGATGCTCAACCACGCAGATGCAATGGTTGCATTTCGTACTTATCCCCACGTGGATATGGCTGATACTGGCGCACGAGCCGCCAAATTACTTGAATTGCGGCTCCGCTCGGGAAAACTGCATTGCGAGAGCCTGCGACTCCCTTTCCTGATCCCGATAAACGGGATGTGCACGCTCATGGATCCAGCACGAAGCCTTTACGAGCAATTAGAACACCTTGAGTCCGAAGGTCTTTCATTGTCATTTACTCCAGGCTTTCCGGCTGCTGATTTCGAGGAGTGTGGGCCGGTTATCTGGGGTTATGGAACAGACAGGCAAGCGATCAAGGCTGCTGTTGCTGTCCTTTATAAAAAGGTAGTGGGGGAGGAGGATCAGTGGGAAGTACCTTTCCTGCTCCCGGACGAAGCCGTTCTCCGAGCAATGACATTAGCAGAAACCGCCCAGCGTCCAATCGTCATTGCTGATACCCAAGACAACCCGGGAGCAGGCGGGGATTCGAACACAACAGGAATGCTTAAAGCACTCATTAAACACGGTGCTACTAATGCCGCCGTAGGATTGCTTTATGACCCGGCAGCAGTTCAGTCCGCCATTGCAGCCGGGGTAGGCAGTTTCATTGAAATAACGCTGGGAGGACAGTCAGGTGCACTGGGCGATAGCCCTTTGCAGGGTCGCTTTGAGGTAATGCATCTATCCGATGGCCGCTGTCGTTTTGCAGGCCCCATGATGAATGGTATGGAGGTTGATGTGGGGCCTGTCGCATGCTTGAAAATCGGGGGAGTGAAGGTTGCTGTCAGCTCTGGTAAATGTCAGATGCTGGACAGGAATTTGTATCGGATAGCAGGTATAGAACCCGAGCAAATGAGTGTACTGGTTAACAAAAGCTCTGTTCATTTTCGGGCCGATTTCGCGCCGATTGCCGACCAAATACTCGTTGCTAAAGCGCCTGGGCCCATGACTGCAGATCCTGCGGACATTCCGTGGAAAAGACTTCGTGAGGGAATCCGGCTAAAACCAAACGGGCCTTCATTTCATAGCCCTGAATACCGCGCTTAATGACCATGATGCAATTTTAGGTGTTGAACGAAATTAACGTAAACGGCGTAAGGGGGCGTTCGCCAGGATTAAAAATACTTCCTGACTCATCTGGAGCCAGAAAGATGGATTACACCAGCAGATAAGATGAAAGGTATTCCAGTTGTGCATATTAATTTGATGCGTTCGCGTGGAAGATTTACTTGTTGCTTCTGTTACTTAAGAATTATAAAAATGGAGCGTTATAAGTGAGCGCAAATAAAATATCTGCAGCTTTAATGTTTGGCGGTATTGCCAAGAGTAGCCAGACGTTTGCTGACTTTCTAAGTGATAGCAAAGCTACTTTAGGAATGAGAGACTTCTACTTCAATAAAGAAAACCGTGATAGCACCGCTGCCCCTTCGAAAACCGAAGAGTGGCCGCAGGGTCCCTGCTGGACGTCAAGTCGGGATATACCGATGGTACCGTTGGTTTTGGTGTCGATGCCTCGGGGTTGCTGGGTGTTGCCCTGGACACAGGCAAGGGACGTCACGTCGGCAGCTCTATGATTCCCTCTGACAGTGATAATCGAGCCGTCGATGTTTGCTCATTTGCGGTTCAATACCTTGAGTTTGGCCACGTCGTTAAATGGCGGACAAGTCTTTGGCAAAACGCTCGACTTGGCTCGGGAGGACCAACAGAGAAGCATTTATTTGCCAAATGAGCAGGGTGCGAAGACCGGAGTCGGCGCAGAACGCGCCTAGACTGGCTGTGACCGTGGTTTTCCCCGGTCCGCCTTTTGTTGAGAGTACTGCAGCGATTTTCATGGCAATGGTCTCTAAAGTGAAGAATCAGAGACGACGCGTAGATTATGCTATGCCTGGATCACCAGCTTGGGTGATCCGATTGAGATATGGCTCCACGACCTGGACTCGAACCAGGGACCCAATGATTAACAGTCATTTGCTCTACCAACTGAGCTATCGCGGAATGCGGCGTATCTTACTGATTGAAAAGGATAAGTCAAACGTTTTGTATGATTTTCAGCCTGTGTGTGACAGGGTGTGGAAACGTTTTACTCTTCGCCGAAATGCTATGGATATTGGGCGTTTAAGGAAAAACCATGAATATCAGTTGGTTGGATTTAGCCTTCGGCGCGGTGGTGGTTATCGGTCAGGGGCTGTCGTTTTGGTTCATGTACTGGCTGTTCAAGAAGCTGCGCAAACCCAAGTCGGTAGCTCCTGCCTATGCCCCCGGTACTGGCATTGATGGCAAGGCGATTCCGGTATTGGCCAGTTTTGTCGGGTTGCGCAGGGTGCCTTGGGTGGCGTTGGCCACCAACAGCCTCAACCCGGTATTTCGTCTTGATGGCCAGCAGATGATTTACCGGGTTTTACGTCAGAAGCAACGGCCGTTGTGCGATGTGTCGCGGGTGGATGTGCGCAGTGCTTATGGCACCTTTAATCTGGTGTTTGAGTTCAGCGACTCGCCGTTCACATTGATCGTGAACCTGGGGAGTGCGTCGCGCATGGCTTATGTGCTGTCGTTGCTGCCACCCAGCATGCCGCTATCTGAACGGGCGCAAGCAGCGCGGCTTCCAGGGAATGCTGCCAAATAGAGCTGCCCATACGCCTGCACCAATTGCTCCAACGTAAATGCCAGATTCCGCCCGCTGGGATTGGGCAGTACCCACACGGCAGCATCCCCCAGTGTCTGCGGTTGCAGCCCCCACGTCACCTCGCGCAGCCCCGACAGCGCGCAATAACCCGCCTTGCCCAGGAACGCCACATGGCGCGGTGCATAACGGCGGATCTTGTGTTCAAACCCGTCGGCCGCCGCCTTGAATTCATCCCGCGACAAATGATCGGCCCGCGCCGTTGGCCGTTCCACGACGGTCGTCAGCCCGCAGTGGTACTGCAGCAGCGTCCGGTCATCCTCAGGTAGCACTTGATGCGCAGTGAACCCGGCCAGGTGCAAGGTGCGCCAGAAGCGGTTGCCACGCCCGGCAAAGTGATGGCCCTGAGCGGCCGCCAGCAGGCCCGGATTGATCCCGCAAAAAATCACCGCCAGGCGCTCGGCCAGGATGTCCTCCAGTCCTTCACTCATGTGCGGCACCCTGTGCCAGGTTGTCCAGTAACCACTGGCTGAAGCTGCGCGCCAGTGGGTCGCTTTCGCTGTCGCGGTGGGTCAGCAAGGCCCAGTTGGGGCCGCGAATGGTGGCGTCGACCAAGGGGTGCAGCAGGCCATTTTCGCGTGCGTGCTGGCTCAGTAACTGGCTGACCAGTGCGATCCCCAGGCCACCGCAGGCCGCGTCCAGTAGCAGGCCGGGGTCGGAAAAATTCAGCCCCTGGTCCTGCTGGCCGACATCAATCCCGGCTTCCACCGCCCAATGGCTCCAATCCATTTCCCGCTCGCCATGCAGGGTGGTGCGTTGCTCGCGGGGCAGGGCCAGTACGCTGGGGTGGGCGGCGGGATACAGGCGGTCGGTATGCAGCACTTTGAAGCTGCACTCGGCCTGGGCGCTGATGTCATCGCGCACGGCGAGGTCGATGGTCTGGGTGGCCATGTCGGGTACTTCGTCGGTGCTGAACAGCCACAAATCCACGTCCGGGTGGTGCCGGCGGAAGTCGGCCAGGCGCGGCAGCAGCCAGTGGCGAGCAAAGGCTGGGGTGGTGTTGAGCACCAGTTGATTGGCCTTGCGGTACTGCCCCAGTCGGCGCACACCCACGGACAACTGCTGCAACAGGGCCTGGGTGGTGCTGAGGAAATCATGGCCGGCATCGGTCAGGGCAACGCTGCGCCCGTTGCGAAAGAACAGCGGCTGTTCCAGGTACGCTTCCAGGCTACGGATCTGCTGGCTGATGGCCGATTGGGTCAGGTGCAGTTCGTTGGCAGCCTTGTGAAAACTGCCCAGCCGCGCCGCCGCTTCAAAGCCGCGTAGTGCCCCCAGGGGCGGCCAGTGTTTAAGCATGCTGATAAGTTTTTCTAATCATTTATCTGCAAAATCCATCGTTTGTTTGGCGGTTTGGCCAAACGTAGCATGGATCCCCATAGCGTGTACGCCGTTTTTGGTGAACACAAGGGCTTAACTCAGAAGGGGGTTGTCATGCTGCAGAACGAGATGCCACACAGCGGCTGGAGGATGCCGGCGGAATGGGCCAGGCATGCTGCGACCTGGATGGTCTGGCCCCATAACCAGGCGCTCTGGGAGTCGGGATGGCGCGTAACGCTGGCCCAGGTGCAGGCGGATTTTGCCCGGGTCGCCAATGCCATCGCGCGGTTCGAGCCGGTGAAGCTGGTGGTTGACCCTTCTGCACTCGACACGGCCAAAGCCCTGTGCGGCCCCAACATTGAACTGATCACGCTGGCGGTCAACGACAGTTGGTGCCGCGACTCCGGCCCCAGCTTTATTGGCCACCCGCAATTGGGCCTGGCCGGTGTGAGCTGGCGTTTTAACGCGTGGGGCGGCAAGTCAGCCTATGACCTGGATGAAAGCCTCGCTCGGCGCACCCTCAACCACTTGGGCCTGCCGTGCTTTGGCACGCCGTTGAGCAATGAAGGCGGGGCGATTCATGTGGACGGTGAGGGCACGTTGATCACCACCGAGTCGGTGTTGCTCAACCCCAATCGCAACCCGGGCATGAGCAAGGCCGAAATGGAGGCGATCTTTGCGCGCTGGCTTGGGGTGACAAAAACCATCTGGTTGCCAGGCGACCCGCAGCATGTCACCGGGGATGTGACCGATGGCCATGTCGATGGCGTGTGCGCCTTTGCCCGCCCCGGCGTGCTGCTGGTAGATGCCACGCACGACCAGGGTTCGGTGTACGCCGAGGTCGCACGGGAAAACCGCCGCGCCCTGGAATTGGCCACCGATGCCAAGGGCCGCCGGTTCGAGTTGATCGAACTCTTTGAGGCCAGCGAGGCGGTGGATGCCGACGCCGAGGTGTTTTGCGCCTCCTACACCAACTTCTATATTGCCAACGGCGCGATCATCATGCCCGCCTATGGCATCGCGGCGGACCAGGTGGCTGCCGATGTGCTGGCCCAGGTATTTCCGGATCGTGTGGTGGTGCCGGTGCGCATCAACCACCTGGCCCATGGCGGCGGCGGTGTGCATTGCATCACCCAGCAGCAGCCAGCCTGGCCGGTAAAGGAGTGATGCCATGCGCCAGCTGACCATTGCCACCACCCAGATGCCCTGCACCTGGAACCTGCAACACAACCTTGATCAGGCCGAACAACGGGTGCGTGAAGCGGCGGCCCAGGGCGCGCAGGTCATCCTGCTGCAAGAGCTGTTCGCCACGCCGTATTTTTGCATCGAACAACAACACAAGCACCTGGCCTTGGCTGAAGAGTACCGCCACAGCGCGGTGCTCAAGCGCTTCGCCGCGCTGGCCAGGGAGTTGGGAGTAGTGCTGCCGCTGAGCTGGTTCGAAAAGGCCGGCAACGCCTACTTCAATTCACTGAGTGTGGCCGATGCCGACGGGCAACTGCTGGGGGTATATCGCAAGACCCATATCCCCAACGCTATTGGCTATCAAGAGAAGGAATACTTCAGCCCCGGCGACACCGGCTTCAAGGTCTGGGACACCGCGTTCGGCCGCCTCGGCGTGGGCATCTGCTGGGACCAGTGGTTCCCCGAGACCGCGCGTTGCCTGGCGTTGCTGGGCGCCGAGGTGTTGCTGTTTCCCACTGCCATCGGCTCCGAACCGGGTTGTGCCAGCCTGGACTCCCGTGATCACTGGCAGATGACCATGCGCGGGCATGCCGCCGCCAATCTGCTGCCGGTGGTGGCGGCCAATCGTGTCGGTCGGGAAGTGGCGAGCAGCGACTCAACCTTGCAGATGGAGTTCTACGGCTCGTCATTTATCTGCAACCACAAAGGCGCGCTGCTGGCCGAGGCCGACCGCGCCGGCAGCGGTGTGCTGCTCCAGTGCCTGGACCTGGCGGCCATGGCCGAAGAACGCCTGACCTGGGGCATCTACCGCGACCGCCGCCCTGACATGTATGGCGGTTTACTGACCCAGGACGGTCGCCACCTGCATCCACGCTGGCAGACCCAAGGGGTATGACATGAAGCTGATCCACTGCACCCTGGCCCTGAGCATCGTCATCCCGACGGTACAGGCCGATGAAAAGATCCTGCGCCTGTACAACTGGGCCGACTATTTTGCCGAGGACACCCTGGCGCGCTTTACTGCCGAAACCGGGATCCAGGTGATCTATGACGTGATGGATGGCAGCGAAACGCTGGAGGCCAAGCTGATGGCCGGTGGCAGTGGTTATGACCTGATCTTCCCGGGCGATACGGTGGGCGAGCGCTTGATGCGCGCCGGCAGCCTGCAGCCACTGGATCCGGCAAAACTTGAGGCGCTGGAGGATATCGAGCCGGGCCTGCAACAACTGCGCAGCCATTACCGCGCGTCCAATCAGGCCACAGTGCCCTATACCTGGGGCACGATTGGCCTGACCTATAACGCAGAGCAAATCCTACAGCGCATGCCGAATGCGCCGGTCAATAGCCTGGACCTGTTATTCAAGCCGGAACTGGCTCGCCAATTTGCCGATTGCGGCATCTCGCTGATCGACTCGCCCGACGAAGTACTGGCCGTGGTGCTGATCTACCTGGGGCGCGAACCGCGCAGTGCCAAGCCCGAGGACCTGGCTGCGGCCAGCGCCCTGTTGCTCAAACTGCGGCCGTATATCCGCAAGTTTCAGTCGCAACCGGTGACTGACCTGGTCAATGGCAACCTGTGCCTGTCCCTGGGCTACAGCGGCGACATGACCCAGGCGCAGCGGGCGGCGGATGCGGCGGGTAAAAAGGCGCGCTTCCAATACCACATCCCCCGCGAGGGCACGACGGTGTGGATGGACACCATGGCCATCCCCGTGGATGCACGGCATCCGGAATACGCCTACGCGTTTATCAACTTTGTCATGCGCCCAGAGAACATGGCGGCCATCAGCAATTTCACCGGCTACCCCACGGCCAATGCCAAGGCCCGCGCCAGCGTCGATCCGGCCATGGGCAACAACCCGGACATTTACCCGGACGACGCCACCTTCAAACGACTGGTGGCCGGGCAGGATATTCCCCAGGCCGATATGCGCGCACGCATGCGGGTTTGGACTAAGTTCAAGACGGCCATCGGTCAATGACGGTCAACCCAGAGGTGCACATGAGCACACGTCGCCAATTCATCCAACAGGCCGCGGTGGTGGCCGGCCTGGGCGCCGCCGCGTCCATGGGGCTGCCCGTCTACGCTGCGGTCCAAGGCCGCTGGTTCATGCCCGATGAGGGCGAGAAACACCAGCGCGCCTTTATCGCCTTTGGCGCCCAGGAGGCGATTCACCAGGACTTCACCCCCGCTGTGCAGGACGCCCTGGGCCGTATCGCCCGTACGATTGCCGAGTACGAACCGGTCACGGTGTTCTGCCGCGAAGATGAGCGTGAGCTGGCCGAAGAAAAATGCGGCACCCGTAACATCACCTTCGTACACGCCGAGCTGGATGACATCTGGATGCGTGACACCAGCGCCAACTTTGTCGTGGATGACAATGGCCAGTTGGGCGCAGTGGACTTCAACTTCAACGGCTGGGGTAACAAGCAGCAGCACGCCGACGATGCCGAGCTGGCGGCTCACGTTGCCGAGCTGGCAGGCGCAACTTACATCCGCAGCGAACTGGTGGGCGAGGGCGGTGCCATCGAAGTGGATGGCCATGGCACCGGGATCATGACCGAAAGTAGCTGGATCAATGCCAACCGCAACCCCGGCTGGAGCAAGGCCGACGTCGAGGCTGAGCTGAAGAGTCGACTGGGCTTGCGCAAGATCATCTGGTTGCCGGGTATCAAGGGCAAGGACATTACCGACGCCCATGTCGACTTTTACGCACGCTTTGTCTCGCCGGGCGTGGTCATCGCCAACCTGGACACTGACCCTGAATCCTACGACCTCCAGGTGACCTTGGCCCACTTGGACGTGCTCAAGCAGGCTAGCGATGCCGATGGCCGGCCGTTGCAAATACACACCGTCTCGCCACCGCTGAACCCGCGTCGCAACCGGTTCAGCCGGGACAATCCGGACTATGCCGCCGGCTACATCAACTACTTCGTGATCAACGGCGCGGTGATTGCGCCGCAGTTTGGCGACGAGGCCGCTGACCGCAAGGCCTTTGACTTACTGTCCCGGCTCTATCCGGGGCGCAAGGTGGTGCAACTGGATATCGACGCGATTGCAGCCGGCGGTGGTGGTATTCACTGCGTGACCAGTCACCAGCCGGCATGACCTGGGGAGTTACAGCGTCTGCACGATGATCTGGCTCTTCAGGTCGTTGACCATGCTTTCGATCACCGGCTTCATCGCCTTGAAGTCCTCGGGGCTGCACACGGTATTGGCATGGGCGAACTTGAAGTGGCGGGTGATCAGCACCGTGTTGCCTTCCTTGGCGTAGGTGGCCTGGTAGTCAAAGCCGGCCTGTTGTAGGGACTGTGGCTTGGGCACGGCGAGGACGGTGACTTCCTTGGGGAACTCGAAACGGGCCTGCTCCTGGGTTTCTCCCGAGAGGCAACCGAACTCTTGGGTGCGGTCTTTTTCCGAGGCGAAGGCAAACACGTTCTGCGCAATGCCGCCGACCAGGCTGCTGAGCGCCGGCACGCCGGTCGGGCCTGGCAGGTTGACCAGGTTGTCGGTGCGCCCTTCAAGGGTGTTCTTGAACGGGTTGACTTCATCCTGCAAGGAGTCGCTTTTGAACGTGCCCTGGCCCGTTTGCCCGTACCAGCCGAGGACGTTGCGGATCATCGAGTCGCGGTCAGCCGGTTTCATTGCATTGAGCAGGTAGCGATTGAACTCTGAGCCCCAGCCTTCCACGGTGGTGGCATGCACAAAGTCCGCCGCGCCGTTGCTGTCGACCTTGAACAGCAGGTCGTTGGTGACCTTGCCGGTTTGCGCGGCCGGGGTCTTGGCCATTTCGCCGGACTGCGTCAACAGTACTGGCTTGCCCAGCACCGGGATCGGCAGGTAGCCCGCGGCGATGGCTGTGGCGGTGGAGTCCAGATACAGATCCAGGGCCGGCACATAAGTGATCGCGTGGTTGAGCACACCCAGGGTGGGCACTTTGGCCAGGGTGTAGCTGTTACCCAGGTTGACCAGCACCGGCGAGCTCTCGATCGCTACCGCGCGCAGCATGGCTTCCAGCAGGGCCACATGGTCCTTGCAGTCGCCATAGCGGTTGTCCAGCACGGCCTGGGCCGGGTGCGGTACTACGCCGCCTGCGCCGACATACACCGCTACATAACGAATGTTCTTACGCACCCAGTCGCTCAGGGCCAGGGCTTTGCTGCGCGGGGTGCTCAGGTTGGCCGTAAGTTGCTTGGCCAAGGCGGCAATGGCCGGCGTCACTTCGACCTGGGCTCTGGCCTCATAGGCCTGGGCAAAGTCCTTGTAGCTGGCGAACGTCGAGACCGCGAGGAATTGGCCGTAATCGACGTAGGACACGGCGCCGGTTTCCATGCGCGCCTTTTCCTGTGGTACGTAGTCCCAACGGTACACCTTGCGCCCGGCAGCCGCGGCCGGGGTGCTGGCCTTGAAGCCCCGGGCATCGACGAACAGCGGCTTGTCGGCTGGCAAGTCGTAGCTCAGGCTCAACTGCTCGGCATCGTAGAAGTCCGGCACGTAGAAGTCTTCGAACTGCTGCGGGAACAGGGCAGTGGTGCGCTGGCGCTGGTAGCGCAGGACCAGCCGGTCACCGACCGCTACCTCTGGAAATATCACCACTTTGACCCGCGAGTCCTGGAACATCGGCGCCTCGGAAGAGGCGGTCTCCTGTTGTTCCTTGATCTGCTCGGCGCCCACCTTCACCTTGCGGCCGTCGGGCTTTTGGGTGAAGGCTTCAAGCACCTCGAGGTTTTCCAGGGAGCGGTTGTAGCTCAGCGAACGCTGTGCGTTGTCTTTGATCGCTCGCTCTTCATTGATCCGCGTGACCAACTCAACCATCTGGACAAAGCTGCCATCGGCATTGATCACGTACGACTGGTGGTTTTTTTCGAAGGTGGCCGAATGGTCGGTTTCATCGGTGGCGGCTTGGGCACTTAGCGTACAGGCAAGCAAAAAAAGTGCGCCCAGCAGGCGCATCGAGTGCAGGTAAAAGCTTTGCATAGAGATCCTTCTGATTAATGCGACGCTCACTCTGCGGGGAAGAGCGCACTGTGATAAACGAAATGTTTAATGCGACTCATTATTATCTATGCGCTCGAAAAATGCAGGCTTTTTAATGGCCCCTGCGAACATCCCCCAACGAATCCCGCTGCATCGACTGCAGGTTTTTCTCGATGGTTTCGCAGATGGCCTCTGTCTGGATCTGGTGCTCGCTGGAGCGAAACGGGCTTTGCAGGTCGGTGCCGATGCGTTCGATGGCCAGCAGCATAAAACCCACCACCGTCGATGCCAGTGGGGTGAACCAGCCCAGGGACTCCACCAGCCCCACTGGCACGATCAGGCAGAACAGCGAAATAAACAGCCGGGGGAAATACACATAGGGGTAGGGCAGTGGTGTGTTGGCGATGCGCTCCATGCCGCCCTGGCTGTTGGACAGATCGACCATGGTTGATTCCAGCCGCGCCAGGCGAATGCTGTCCAGGCGCCCGGCCTTGTATTCGCGGGCCAGCAGGGCCGCGGAGCCGGTGAGGATATCGTTGGCAAAGTTGTTGGTAGCGCCGTTGCGCGCGAACTCATCCCCAGGAATAAATGCCCGCACTTCCTCCGGGCACGGCTCGCCCCGCAGGTGCGACGCCAGGCAATTCACATAGGCCACGTGGCGGCGCAGCAAGGTCGACTTAATCGGATTGACCTCGTTGTCGGGGTCATCCAGCAACGTCAGCACCTGCCGCGCAAAGCTGCGTGAGTTATTGACCATCGCGCCCCACAGCGTGCGTGCCTCCCACCAGCGGTTATAGGCGCTGGTATTACGAAAGCTGATCAGCACCACCAGCGCCGAGCCGAGCAGCGTCAGGGGCATCAGCGGCAGGTTGATCTTGGCGTTGAGGAACAGCATGAAGTCCACGGTGACCGCAATATCCCACAGCAGCAGCCAGAACAGTGCCCAGCCGACATAGCCCATGGTCTTGATAATCAGGCGGTACTTTTTGACGATGGCAGCTTTCAAACACAAACCTCCGAGCGGGCGAAAAGCATCGATGCCCTAGCTCGGACGGTGTTTGCGCGAGAAAGGTTCGCGCCTTATGCGTCGTGCAGGGAAATGCGCGAGGTCTCCGGCAAGGCCAGGCCGCCGGCCAGCGCGAGCAAGGCCACGGCAATCAGGTAAAACGCCGGTGACAGGTTGCTACCGGTGGTGCTGATCAACCAGGTCGCCACCAGCGGCGCGGTGCCGCCGAAGATCGTGTAGGCCATGTTGTAGGTGATCGCCGAGGCGGTGTAGCGCGTGCGGGTCGGGAAGGTCTCCGAGAGCAGGGCGGCCGTGACCACGCCGCACAATACCGCGCCCACCGCCAGCAGCATCACGCCGATGATGGACGCGGCGAACGAGCCGGAACTGGCCATCAGGAACGAGGGGTATACCACCCCCATCAACAGCCCGCAGGCGGTCATTACTGTGACGCGCCGCCCGACCCGGTCGGAATACCAGCCGGCCAGCGGGCATATCGCCGCAGCGAAGATCAGCGCAATCAGCGACACCAGCAACGCCGTCGCCCGGCTCAAACCACCGGCCACCTGCAGGTACGTGGCAAAGTAGGTGGTGAACATATAAAACGACAGCGCCGTCAGCGACACAAAAGCGCCCAGGCAGCAGATTGCCGCGCCATGGTTGCGCAGGGTTTCCTTGAGCGGCGAGTGGGCCACCGCGTGTTCCTGCTTGACCGCCTGGAACGCCGGGGTTTCATCCAGCCGCCAGCGCAGGTACAGGCCCACCAGGCCCAGCGGTGCAGCGATCAGGAATGGCAGGCGCCAGCCCCAGCTGCCCATGGCTTCGGCCGACAGCGAAGCCTCCAATGCATAGGCCACCACCGCCGCTGAGGCAAAGGCGGCAAAGGTCGATACCGGGATAAAGCTGCCATACCACGCCCGTTTATCGCTGGGCGCGTGCTCCATCAGGTAGGCGCAGGCGCCGGCGTATTCACCGCCGGCGGAGAAGCCCTGGGCGCAACGGATCAGCGACAACAGGATCGGCGCCGTGACGCCAATCGCGGCATACGTGGGCAGCAGGCCGATCAGGGTCGTGGCCCCGGCCATCAGCAAAATCGTCATCGCCAGGGTGCGCTTGCGGCCGATGCGATCACCCAGCATGCCAAAGAAAATTCCGCCCAGAGGCCGAAAGGCAAAGGCCACGGCAAACACCGCGAAGGTCTTGAGCAACGCCGCACTGGCATCGCCACTGGGGAAAAACTGCTGGGCGATGGTGGTGGCGAGAAAGCCATACACGGCGAAGTCGAACCACTCGACAAAGTTGCCGATACCGGCGGCGACGATGACTTTTCTCAGGGTTTGCGGCGGGACCTGTTCGGTGGATGCACGCGTCATGGCGGGGCCTCGGCATTTCGTCAGTAATCGTTCGATTATCAGGAAAGTGCCCAGGGCGGCTTACTTCAAAAGTGTCATCGGCGTAGTCAGCACCGACCTGCCAAGGCAATGAAGATCCAATGTGGGGGGCTTGCCAGCGATAGCGGCGGGTCAGCCGACATCAATCCCAGCAATGCCGCCGCCATCGCAGCCTCGCTGGGGCTCGACAGCTCCCACCTCGATCTTCAGGGGGTGGAGGATTGCATTTCACTACCACCGCAGGATGCATCCGGTACTCAATGTACTGAGGAACCAAGGTGGGAGCTGGCTTGCCTGCGATAGCGGTGGGTCAGCCAACATCAATCCCAGCAATACCGTCGCCATCGCAGCCTCGCTGGGGCTCGACAGCTCCCACCTCGATCTTCAGGGGGTGGAGGATTGCATTTCAGCTGCCACCGCAGGATGCATACGATGCTCAATGTGCTGAAGATCCAAGATGGGAGCTGGCTTGCCTGCGATAGCGGTGGGTCAGCCAACATCAATCCCAGCAATACCGCCGCCATCGCAGCCTCGCCGGGGCTCGACAGCTCCCACCTCGATCTTCAGCGGGTGGAGGATTGCATTTCAGCTGTCATCGCAGGATGCATACGGTACTCAATGTGCTGAAGATCCAAGGTGGGAGCTGGCTTGCCTGCGATAGCGGTAGTTCAGCCAACATCAACCCCAGCAATACCGCCGCCATCGCAGCCTCGCCAAGGCTCGACAGTTTCCACCTTGATCTTCAGGGTTTGGAGGATTGCGTTTCAGATGCGGTAGCGGCGCGTTCGAGGATTCTCGGCCCCGGTCCTTCCTGGCTCAAGGTATCGCCGGGGTTGCGCAACGGGCAGTCGTTGAGCGACAGGCAGCCGCAGCCAATGCAGTTGTCCAGGCTGTCGCGCAGGGCTTCCAGGGTTCGGATGCGTTCGTTGAGGTTGTCGCGCCAGGCCGAGGACATTTCTCCCCATTGCGCGGCCGTCAATTTGCTGTTCGGCGGATAGCGGCCCATGGCGCGTTTGATCTCTTCCAGCGGAATGCCGGTGCGTTGCGCCACTTTGATAATCGCAATGCTGCGCAGCACCAGCGACGGGAAGCGCCGCTGGTTGCCGGCGTTGCGGGTGCTGGCGATCAAGCCCTTGGACTCGTAGAAGTGCAGGGTGGAGATGGGTACGCCACTGCGCCTGGCCACCTCGCCGATGGTGAGGGAGCGCACACCGTCCGGGTTCTTTTCTGCTGCCATGGGGGTTGCCCTCAAGTTAAGTTGAGGTTTTATAGTCCTGCCCGATCTTTGCTGCAACCGCTTTCTGCGCGAGCTGCTCAGCCTGCGCCAGGCCATTGCCCAGGCGCAGGCCGTGTCCTATGGCAATGCCGTGGGCCTGTACAAGGCGCTCGCCTGGCGGGCGCCGACGGCGGCGCTTTACCCTGCGGCGCGCACCGCGCATCATGCGCGCCCGCACTGAGGGCAAAAGTGCCGCGAAAAGGAACAGCAGTTGAACCACAACACATTGTCCAAGCGCCTGGAGCGCGTGGCGGCCCAGGTACCGGCCGGCGCGCGCCTGGCTGATATCGGCTCGGATCACGCCTACCTGCCGGTGGCGTTGATGAACCGTGGCGCGATTGTCGCGGCAGTGGCCGGCGAGGTGGCGTTGACGCCGTTCCGCGCCGCCCAGCGCACGGTGTGCGACAACAGCCACGAACTGCACATCCACGTGCGCCTGGCCGATGGCCTGGCGGCTATCGAACCGGCCGACCTGCTCGACGCGGTCAGTATCTGCGGCATGGGCGGCGAGACCATCCGCGATATCCTCGAGCGCGGCAAGGCGCATCTCAGTGGCCGGGAACGCCTGATCCTGCAACCCAACGGCGGCGAACAACCGCTGCGCCTGTGGCTGATGGACAACGGCTATCGCATCCTCTGCGAGGAACTGCTACGGGAAAACCGCTTCGACTACGAAATCATCGTCGCCGAGCGCAGCGGGCCGGTGAGCTACAGCGCCGAGCAGCTGTACTTCGGCCCCCTGCAGATGCAGGCCCGCAGCCCGGCGTTCCTGGCCAAATGGCAACGCCTGCTGCGCTACAAGCAACGCACCCTGGATCAGTTGGCCCAGGCCCGACAAGCGTTGCCCGAACAGAAAGTGCAGGAACTGGCGCAAGAGGTGCGCTGGATCACGCAGTTGCTGGAGGCGACGAACCCGGTCTAGGGTCTTGCCTGCCGCAAATGTTTCAATGACTCATTTATCCAACCCAGGTGTTCCACCATGCCAGACGCTACCGACCAAGCCTTCTACGACCGCGCCGACGCGCATATCGAATTGTCGAACGAGCAACTGAAAACCCTCGAGAACCTGGGCCAGGTCAGTGCCTCGATGATGTTCGGCACCACCCGTTTCAACGCCTGGGCCAGTGCGCGCAACTTCAAGTCCGGCGCGGAAATGGCCGAGGCGCGGGAAGCGATGTTGAAGTACTTCTGTGAGCAGTACCGGATGATGCTGGAAGACAATCTGGATGATCACATCAACAACTTCAGCCAGTACATGACGGCCCCGAAGCCGCAGTGATCCAGGGGCTCGACAGCGCCCACCTTGATCTTCGTCGAAGCCCTGACTAGCGTTTGCTCAATGCCAGGTGGGTCGCGAACAGCACAAAAAGCAGGCCGGTGCTGCGGTCCATCCAGGTGATCACCTTGCTCCGGCGCAGCACTGCGGCCAGTGGCTGGGTGGCGCCGATCAGGGTCAACGACCACGCCATGCCGAGCACCACATGGATGCTCACCAGGCCGAATGTCCAGGCGATCAACGAATGGCCCTGGGGAATGAACTGCGGCAGGAACGACACATAGAAAATCCCGATCTTGGGGTTGAGCACATTGCCCAGCATGCCTTTCAAGAACCAGCGGGTGCCGGGTTGGGCGTGAGCCTCACCGACCGTCAGGGAGGTGCGTGGGCGCAGCAGCATATTCAGGCCCAGCCAGGCCAGATAAGCGGCGCCGCAGTACTTCAAGAGGTTGAAGGCCACCTCCGACACCGCGATCAACGCACCCAAACCAAAGGCCACCGCCGCGCCCCATAAGAAACAGCCCGCATTGATACCCAATGCCGCGCGCAATGCCTGCTGCTTGCCTTCCACCGTCGCGGTACGCAACACCAGCGCGGTGTCGAGCCCGGGAGTGAGGGTCAGGAGGGCGGCGGCGAGGGTAAAGGCGAGCAGATTATCGGCGATGGACATGGGCAAGTGCCTGCACGGTGGGCCTGGGCGCACGTTATCACACGCCGATGGCAAGGCCGGGCAAGCGGTCGAGAAAATCTGCCACTTGCCGGTTACCGCGCAAATGCACTGTCGGAACATCCGGCCCCACTGCCAGGCGCATCGCCTCGATACCCGGCCGATAGCCGCGATCAAAATTCCATACAAAACTCAAAAAGGTCAGAAACTCCCGGTCGAGCTTGTCGGTACACCCCACGGGCCGATCCGCGCGAGGGCGTTTCATGGCGCTGCGTATCAGTACCCGGGTGAAACAGGTGAGTCGCGGTGTATCCAGCCAGATGATCAGGTCGGCACGGGGCAGGCGCAGGTCGAAGGTGCGCCGGGCGTAGTTGCCTTCACACACCCAGGTGTCCGACGCGACGGCTTCGCGTACTCGCGTGCGGAATTGTTCGGCGTCGGTCTCGACCCAGTTGGGTTCCCAGAACAGGGTGTCCAGGTGCACCACGGGCAGGCCGAGGCGCTGGCCAAGGGCGCGGGCGAGGGTGGATTTGCCGCTGCTGGCGTTGCCCAGAATTACAATCCGTTGCATGAAGACATCCCGAAAAAAGCCGGCAATTATGCCGGCTTTGGAAGGGCAGTCAAATGCCCGGTGATTTACTGGGCAAACGCGTATTCCCCACCCTGTTCCAGCGCCTTGCGATAGGCCGGCCGGGCCTGGAACCGCTGGACCCACGCCGCGAGGTTCGGGTACGCCGGCAGCTTGCCCTGGGCCTTGGCGATTTCGCCAATGAAGCTCATCTGGATATCCGCACCGCTCAGTTCCTCACCCAGCAGGTACGGTGACTGCGCCAGGGCGTCGTTCAGGTAACCCAGGTAGTTGGCCAGTTCCGACTCGATCCGCGGATGCAACGGCGCACCGGCATCACCCAGGCGGCCGACGTACAGGTTGAGCATCAGCGGCAGCATGGCCGAGCCTTCGGCAAAGTGCAGCCATTGCACGTAGGTGTCGTAGGCGGCCGTGGCCGGGTCGGGTTGCAGGCGACCCTGGCCATGGCGGCGGATCAGGTAGTCAACAATGGCGCCGGACTCGATCACCACGCGGCTGCCATCTTCAAGCACCGGCGATTTGCCCAGCGCGTTGATCGCCTTGAGCTCTGGTGGTGCGAGGTTGGTTTTTGGGTCGCGCTGGTAGCGCTTGAGCGCGTAGGGCAGGCCGAGTTCTTCGAGCAGCCAGAGAATGCGCTGCGAGCGTGAGTTGTTGAGGTGGTGAACAATCATCATGGGAAGCTCCGCCGGGCGAGTGTGGGTGTCTGATAGCAGACTGTTGCGCCGGCGTAGAGTGCCCTGAATCAGTTGGGCGTGTCAGGGGAAATGGTCGGGTCCTGAGGTGGCTGCGCTTCCAGCTTCAAGCGGTCGGCCTTGCTGATGTACTTGTCTTTGCTTTTGGGGGCCAGTTTGGCACTGGCCTTTTTGGCGTTGGCTTTTAATAACTGATTGATCTTTTTACGACGGTTCATGCGGTTTACTCGGCGCGTTGATCTTTCGATGATATCAGCTCAGCAGTCGGGCGAGTGGGCTTGGCCAAATGCTTTTACGGGCATGCACCGACCTAAAGCCGGGCAAACTCAAAGGTTGCCCGTAAACCACCCGATGGCCGGTTTTCCAAGCGGACCTGTCCACCCAGGCGATTTGCGATGGATTGCACGATGGTCAGGCCCAGGCCTGCGCCGTGGTCATTGCCACGGCTGTAGAAGCGCTCAAACAGTCGATCACGTTCTGCTTCATCAATGCCCGGCCCCTGGTCTTCGACACTCAACTCGTAGTGATCGTTGTGTTTGGCCAGCCCGACGGTGATGAGCCCTCCAGGCGGGGAAAAGTTTGCCGCATTGCTCACCAAATTGTTCAAGGCAATCTGGATGATCCCGGTGTCGACTTTGACCAGGCCGACTTCGTCGACAGGGTCGAACACCAGCTCAAGTTCCTTGCTCAAGAGCCAGGGTGTCATCTGCACCAGACTGTCCCGGACTGTCGCCACCAGATCTGTTTTTGGCGCCTCAAGGGCGGAGGTGCGGGGTTCAATACGGGCCATGGTCAGCAGTTGATTGACCAGTCGGGTGGTACGGTCGACACCTGCCATGAGGTGCTCAAGGGACGCGCGTCGATCATCCTCGCTAGCGGCGTCCTTCAGGTTTTCTGCGTGAACTTTAAGCACCGCCAACGGTGTGCGCATCTCATGGGCGGCGTCGGCGATAAAACGCCGCTCGCGCCCCATGACCTCCTGGATTTGTGCGAGCACGCGGTTAAGGGCGGCCTGCATGGGCTCCAGTTCAGTGGGCAATGGATTCAAGTGCAAGGGCTCAAGCGAGCCTGGATGCCGCGCACGCAGGGTTTGCGCCATGTTGACCAGAGGTTTCAAGCCCCAGCCAATCGCCAGCCAGATCACTGCGGCAAGCAGCACGCAGCCAATCAGATTGGGCAACACCGTATGGCGGACAATCCGATTCACCAGATCGTCACGCACGTCGTCACGCTCGCCCACCCAAATCTTCAAATTATATTGCGCATCCTCCAAGACAAACGCGCGCCATGCTCGGTTGTTGACGTCCGTGATGGCGCTGAAACCGGCCTTGCTCGGTGGTGAGGTAAACGCGGGTGCGCTGGCGGTGTGAACCAGCAACGTGCCGTCCGAGTTCCAGACCTGGAACGCGATCTTGCTTTCATACGGATGGCCATCGACCTTAGGCACGGCAAGCCCCAGCGCTTGATTGAACGCCTGGTACAGCTCTGCTTGCTCCTTACTGGCCATTGGCATGCGCATCACGCCTTGCAACAGACGCGCGTTTTGCGCCAGTTGGGCGTCGTAGACCTCATCAATTTCATGATTGCTGTCATGCAGGTTGACGGCGGTCATGATCAGTAGACCGAGGAACAGCAGGCCAAGAATCAAGGTGAGCGTGCGCTGGCGAATGGAGGTCATGGGCGTTCGTCCACCAGATAGCCGACACCACGGATGGTTCGGATCAACTGGCTGGAAAACTTCTTGCGCAGATGATGGATATGCACTTCCAGCGTGTTGCTTTCCGCCTCCTCGCTCCAGCCGTAGAGTATCTGCATCAGTTGATCGCGGGTCATGACCCGGCCAGGAGGGGAAAGCAGTTCATGGAGTAACTGATACTCCTTGGGGGTCAAGGCCACGGGCTCGCCCAGATAGCTGACTTGCTGGGTACCGGGGTTCAGGCTGATGCCCGCGTGTTCAATCACCATCTGGGCCCGGCCAGCGCTGCGTCGCAACAAGGCCCGTATCCGGGCTTTGAGTTCTGCGAGGGCGAACGGTTTTATCAGGTAGTCATCCGCTCCGGCATCCAGACCCGCGATACGGTCCTCGGTGGCGTCCCGGGCCGTGAGGATCAGGACCGGCAGGTTGGAGCCACTGTCACGCAGGCGACGCAGGACGTCGAGCCCGTCCATTCGTGGCAGACCGAGGTCGAGCACGGCCAGATCAAACGTTTCGCTGAGCAGTGCGTGCAAGCCGCTGCTGCCGTCCTGCAACCAGTCGACGGTGTAGCCCTCGCGCGTGAGGGCCTGATGAATACCTTCGCCCAGGCCCATGTCATCCTCGATCAGTAGTAAGCGCACACGGACTCCTGTCAGTCGAGTTTCTGGTTCACTTGCTGCAGTAACGCTTCGATTTCCGTGCGGCGCCCGGCGTCAGCGGTTTCACGGCCTGGCCTCGGGGCTGCCTGCAGGGCTTTTTGTAGCGCCTGTCTGGCTTGGGGGTAGCGTTTTTGACGGTAAAGGTGATCGCCCCAGAAGTACAGACTATCAATGCCGTCTGGGTTCAGTTGCAATGCTTGCTCGAGCAATTGTTGTGCTTTGTCCGAATCGCCGAAACCAATAGGCCAGCCCGGTACCCGATCATACAGCGCGGCGAGGCTGGTGTAGGCCGAGCCTTGCAAGGCTTTGGGGTCCAGGGAGAGGGCTTTTTCCAGGTCGATCTTCGCCTCCTTGACCTTGCTCAACGCGCCGAGCCCACCCTGGGCGCCAGCCCAACTGCTGGTGACGATACCGGACCAGATCCAGGCCTCGGCGACGGATTGGCGATCCTGGGTAAACGCGCTGGCTTGGGTGGCGAGTTGCTCGAACTTCGCCGCGCGCTGGTCGGCGGGTAATTCGTATTGAATATGCGCCCAGCGCTGCTGGATGTCGTTGAGGCGTTGCTGGTCAGCGGCGTCCAGGGCCCAGACGGTCGTGCTCAACGCGCCGAGTAATAGCAAGCAGAGGGTGTTTTTCATGGATTGAGGTCCTCGTTGTCAGTCTTTTGGCTCAGGCGACGGATCAGGGGTAGGTGCTTGCGCAAGCTTCGGTCAATCAGGTTGGGCAGCAGGCTGTTGAGGCGTACAAAAAACCGTTCCGGCCAGCCCAGGTACAACTCGCGATGGTCACCGGCAATGGCGCGGATCACGGCCGAGGCCACGGTTTGAGGGTCGTCGACATTCGCGTTGAGGGCGTCGTTGAGCGCCTGCGCGGCCGGACTGTTCATGGGGGTGCTGGTGGCGCGTGGCGCGACATACAACACACCCACGCGGGTGTCTGACAGCTCACGGCGCAAGGCTTCGGAAAATCCACGCAAGGCAAATTTGCTTGCGCAGTAGCTGGCGTAGCCGGGGTAGCCAATCGAACCATAGGTGGAGCCAACGTTGACGACCATCGCGCTGCTGGCTTGCTTGAGCAGTGGCAGGAGGATTTTCGTCAGGCAGATAGGCGCGCTGATGTTGACTGCCAGCATGGCGTTGATATCGCTGTCCTCGAGCTGCTCCAGCATGGCGAAGTGATTGACCCCGGCGGCGTTGATCAGCAGGTTGATACCGCCCATTGCCTGCGCAACGGTCAGCACCTTGCGACGGTCTGCCAGGAACGTCAGGTCGGCGCCAATCCAGAACACCTGCTGTGGATAGCGCTCGAGCAGCGGCGCCAACGACTCGCGGTGGCGGGCGACGGCCAGCACCTGGGCGCCGTTGGCGCACAGTGCGTCAGCAATCGCCGCGCCAATGCCGCCGCTGGCGCCGGTCAAGACCACGCGAGCCTCAGACAGGCGCATGCAGGCTCTCCCCGTCACGCGGCAAGCCACGGAACATGTCGGTGTAGAGTTTGTAGACCACTTTGGAGGCATGAATGACCGCCGCCTGATCACTCGGGTCCTGCAGTTTGTCCATCAGTCGGCGGTAAGTCTGCATGTGCCCGATATCCAGGGAACCGTGGGAGCTGAGGTAGCTGAAGGCGGTTTCCGGCAGCTCAAGGCGATCGCGAATGGTCCCGGCGGCGTGGGTGGCAAGGGCGATGCTGGTGCCTTCGAGGACGTTGACCATGCCAAACAGACCTACCGGGTTATCCCGGGCGATCAGGTCGTAGAGGAAACTGGTCATCAACTCGATGGGCAGGGACGGATGACCGTCGCGTACCGCCTCTTTGTCGCCGCCACAGGCCTGGATGTCGTTGAGCACCCATTTTTCATGGCCGTATTCTTCTTCGATGTACTCACAGACTGCTTCACGCAGCCATTCCAGGCGCGTCGGCAGGCGCGCGCCACAGGCCATCATCAACGGCACAGTGTGGCGTACGTGGTAGTACGCCTGGGTCAGAAACGCCCGATAGCTCTCCAGGCTGACCTTGCCCTCAAGGGCATCGCGGATGACCGGTAGGGTGAACAGCTCGTTGCGTTCTGCTTGAGTGGCGATTTGCAGGGTGTCGAAAAAACTCATGATGCGGATACCTCGGAAGGGGTCGATACAGTCAATTGCGCCTGGTAACGCTCAACAATGGCGTCGCGGCGCGGCCTGCCATTGGCGGTCAGCAGACCATTCGCGGGCGTGAACGGTTGAGGCAGCCGGGTCCAGTGATGGACCTGGGCGTATTGGGGCAGGGCCTCGTTGGCCTGGGCCACCGCGGCCGCCAGTTCGTCATCGGTGCAATCGGGGCGATGGGGCCACAGCAGCGCATGGTTGCTTGGCATGGCTTCGCCGTAGACGAAGGCCTGGGCGATATGCCGGCGTTGGGTCAGTTCGGCCTCGACCCATTCCGGATTCACGTTGCGCCCGAAGCTGGTGACAAATTGATGTTTTTTGCGCCCCTTGAGATAGAGGAAACCGTCGGCGTCAAATTCGCCCAGATCGCCGCTGGACCACCATTGGTCGACGCCAGCGGGCTCGCCCAAATAACCGAGCAAGGTAGAACCCTTGATCAGCACTTCGCCATCTTCAGCCAGACGTACCTCTACGTGAGGCAGGGGTTTGCCGACACTGCCGGGACGATGGGCCTCGGGGTGGTTGAGGCACACCACCGACGCACACTCCGACAGGCCGTAGCCTTCGTAGACACGCATGCCGAGGGTGTGCGCACGGTGCAGCAGTTCTTCTGAAACCCGCGCACCGCCCACGGCGGCAAAACGCAGGGTTTGAGGATTGAAGGCTTTTTGTTCGCCAGCGTTGACCAGCAGCAGGAGAAGCTGCGGCACCAGAATCAGGCTTTCGGGGGCGCGGGCGGCCAGGCAGCCGAGCAATTGCGGGACGTCGACGCCGCTGGCCCCTTGAATACCCAACACGCTCTGGCTTGGCAGGCTCAGGGTGACGCCGGCATAAAGGGCGGCATAACAACCGATATTTTCCAACAGGATTGCCAGGGGCAGCACCGCGAGGTGGTGCCGTGGATCGTTGGGTTGGCTGGCCTGATACAGCTCGCGGGCAACCCTCAAAATACTCTCGGCGCTCAGGCACACGCCTTTGGGGGTACCGGTGGTTCCCGAGGTAAACGTCAGTTTGGCGGTGTGTTCGGGTAAGCCGGACGCACCGTTGAGGTTTTTGCGCCAGAACTCGCCGGTTTTCTCGAAACCGGCGGTTTGCAGTTCTGCCTCCAGTTGCGGTTCGGCAATCACCAGCTCTGCCTGGCTTTGTTCCAGGCAATGCTTGCGTTGAGCCGGGGTGAAAAACGGCGGCAGCGTCAGGCACGTCAACCCTTCGAACAGCGTGGCCAGATCCCAGAGCATCGCTTCGACGCCATTGTCCAGCGCCAGCGCGACCACCTTGATGCCCTCATCGCGCAGTCGCTGCTGGCGATAGTTAAGCTCGGCGTACAGGGTGGCGTAGTCCAGCTTCAACTGATCGCCCCACAGGGCGGTGGTGTGTGGCGTGCATTCAGCGTGGCTGCGCAGGATCTCCTTGAAACGCTCCATTTCAGGCGACATAAGTGGCCTCCTCAAGCGATGTGGGCAACCCCAGGCGGTTGAACACGCCGATATTGCGCAGATGGACAAAGCCTGCGCGGATGTTGCCTACATGCACCCAGGGCTTGCTGTCGTAATAGCTGCCCCAACTGTGGCGGTCAGCGCCCAGCCGCTCGGGGTCGGCGGCGCAGAGCGTCAGCGGTTTTAATCCCAGGCGATGGAAGCTGTTGACCAGCCCGATATTGCCGGTAAAGGCCACCCATTCCAGGCCGCCCATGGCCAGCAGATAAGTGAGGGTAATGATGCTCAGACGTGCGCTGCCGTTGTCACTGGCCGCCAGATTGCCCACCTCGACGATGCCGGTACGCTCGACGGGGCGCTCGGCTGCCGTGCCGATCAGCGCTTCAATCGACGCGTCCAGATACCGCTCCAGAAACAAGGGTTCAGTCTTGGCCAGACGCACACCGGCGACGGCGCAAAGTTCGCCAGACGCGCTGCTTACGCCAAACAGTTCCGGCATGAAATAACGAATGTCAGCACCATGTGCCTGGCGAAAACGTTGTTGGACAAAGGTTTCGAACAACGCGCGCAGCGTGTCGCCGGGCAAGGCCCTGAGCAGATTCATCTGCGAGGACTCGGCTTGCCCGAAGTGAAGCGGTAAAGAGAGGTGCCAGTCGAAATGGGCCATTGGATAACGTCTCCCCAGTAGGTTTGGGCAGAGTATCGAGGGCATTTCTTAACGGAGTCTGAAGGTCGTAACAGACGGGCTGGCGCTTCTTCAGATTGTATTAAGGCTGGGCGGGCAGGGTGGCGTGGTTCGATCAGGCGTTAAACCGGATCGAGGTCGGGCGAATGACTCGCTCGCCAGAATGACTGCAGAGGCCCAGCATGACCCGAGACTCATCCACCCAACGTTATGGAAAACTGTCGATTGCATTGCACTGGCTGATGCTGGGGCTGTTTGTCGGTGTCTATGCCAGCATCGAAATCAAAGGCCTGCTACCCCGTGGGGGCACCATGAGAAGCCTATTCCTGGGACTGCACGGGCTTTTGGGGGCAAGCATTTTTCTTCTGGTCTGGGTGCGTCTGCTTGGGCGCCTGACCCCCCGGCCACCCATAACGCCTGCCTTGCCTGCGTGGCAGACCGGCGCTTCGCACCTGATGCATCTGGCATTGTATGGGCTGATGATTGCGACCCCGCTGCTGGCCTGGCTGATGTTGTCGGCGGCAGGCAAACCGATGCCTTACTTCGGGTTTTTTCTGCCGTCACTTGTGTCGGTCGATCCGGACTTGGCAAAGCAGTTCAAGCATTGGCACGAGTTGCTTGGCAGTAGCGGTTACTGGCTGATCGGTTTGCATGCGGCGGCAGGTTTGTTCCATCACTACTGGGTTCGGGACAACACCCTGGCGCGGATCCTGCCTAAACGCTTCTGAATGGAGTTTGAGAGTCGAACGAGCCGTCGAGCCCGGGTTCGGCGGCGCTCCCTCTTGTTCTCAGAGGTTGGGATGGCAAGTGCTGCAACGATGTGGTCGCGAAATCAGCCCTTTTTTGCCCATCCCGGTCTACCATGCCTCTCCGGCAGTGGTTCCTCGCGCTATCGGCCCCCAGCCATCAAGGTATCGCACATGACCTCGTTCACCCGCAACACACCGTCCCCAGCCTCATTCGAGGTGCCGCAATGAGCATTGACCAGATCAGCCTGCCCAAGGGCGTAGGCCCACATGCCATCAAGTTGCTGGAGGCGATCACCGGCGCCAGCACGCCTGAAGACCTGAATCGCGCAGGCGGCAAAGCCGAAGGTTTTGTCCTGGGCCTGGAGTCCACCAAAGCCATCAAAAGCCAAATCGCCGAGTCGTTGTATGTGGCTTACGACGACGCTGCCAGCCATCGTGCGGCTGAGTTGAAGGGCTAGTAGCTGCACGCCCCGGCTGTCGAGCAGGGCGTGGTGGCTGGGTTGTCTACACGATCAGACTCAATAACCAGCCCGCTGCGCCGCTGCCTGCAACCACGAGCCATGGCGGCAGTTTGCAGAACATCAGCGCCACCAGGGCGATCAGTGCCAGGCCGAAGTCTTGTGCGGTGAATATCGCGTTGGTCCACACCGGTTGGTACAGCGCTGCCAGTAATAAACCCACCACCGCGGCATTCACGCCGGCCAGTGCGGCCTGTGCGCGTGTGTTTTGGCGCAGGCTTTGCCAAAAGGGCAGGGCGGCGAAGATCAAGAGAAACGACGGCGTGAAGATAGCCAGCAGGCAGATCACGCCGCCGAGCCAGCCGGTGGGGGCTGGGTTCATTGCGGCGCCGAGGAACGCGGCGAAGGTAAACAAGGGCCCGGGCACGGCTTGGGCCGCGCCGTAGCCGGCGAGGAACACGTCGTTGCTCACCCATTGCGGCGGCACTACTTCGGCTTGCAGCAGGGGCAGTACCACGTGGCCGCCGCCGAACACCAGCGAGCCGCTGCGGTAGAACGCGTCTAGCAGCGCCAGGCTCTGGTTGGGCAGCGTCTGGGCGAGGAGCGGCAGGCCCACCAGCAGGATCAAGAACAGCGCCAACCACATCACTCCCGCGCGGCGGCGGATGGGGATGGCGAGTGCTTCGTGGGTGGCGTTGGGGACGGGGCTGAACAGCAGCAGGCCGACGACGCCTGCGCCGGCAATCACCGCGACCTGGCCCCAGGCCGACGGTATCAACAGGGTAATGACGGCGGCCATCAGCATCAGGAGCATGCGCCCCCCGCTATGGCACAGGTTGCGCGCCATGCCCCACACGGCTTGGGCGACGACCGCCACGGCGACGACTTTGAGGCCATGCAGTGCGCCGTTCGGTATGGCCGAGCTATGCTGGGTCAGGCCCAGGGCGAACAGGATCAAGAGCACGGCGGACGGCAAGGTAAACCCGGCCCAGGCCGCCAGTGCGCCGCTGTAGCCTGCCCGTGACAAACCCAGGGCGATGCCCACCTGGCTGCTGGCCGGGCCGGGGAGAAACTGGCAGAGCGCGACCAGGTCTGCATAGCTGCGCTCGCTCAGCCAGCGCCGCCGCGTGACGAATTCATCGCGAAAGTAGCCGAGGTGGGCGACAGGTCCGCCGAAGGAGGTCAGACCCAGGCGCAGGAAAATCAGGAAAACCGACCAGGGACTGCTGCGGTGATCAGCGGGGACGTTGGCCAAGCGCTCGATTCTCTAAGGAATGGGAAGAATCAACGCACCCTAAACCTTTTATATGACGTGAAAAAGGTGCGGGCTACGCGAAAATCGGTCAATCAAGCGGATTCGTTTCGGGGCCGATTGAATTTATGGCCGCAAGGTTGGGTCATTTGAGAAGTTACGGTGCCAACTGCGTGCGCCATCCATATAGGGACCGACCATGACGTTCTTCATCTTCCTGCTCGCCTGCGCCACCGCTGCCAGCACCGGCATCATGTTCAAGCCCGGCGCCTGGTATCAATCCCTGGTCAAACCGCGCTTCACCCCACCCAATTGGTTGTTTCCGGTGGCCTGGACGATCATCTATTTGCTACTCGCCTGGGCCGGTTACCGCCTGAGCCTGATCCCCGGCAGTCAGACGGTGCTGGCCCTGTGGGCGGCGCAGATTGCCTTGAATACGCTGTGGACCCCGGTGTTCTTCGGCGCGCATCGGATTCTTGCGGGGATGCTGATCATCACGCTGCTCTGGCTCACCGTGGCGGCGATGGTGGTGCTGGCGGTGCGCCTGGACCTGATCACCGGGTTGATCCTGTTCCCCTACCTGGCGTGGCTGAGTGTCGCGGCGGCGTTGAATTTCTCGATCCTGCGCAATAACCGTTGATGGCCTACACGCGTTGGCCTGCCAGTGAGCCCGAACCGGCACAACTGCGCCGCTTCAACAAATAGCTCGCTTGGCGGCCGCGCGGTGGATTTTCTTCAGCCGGTACATGTCACCATCGGCATGGCTGAGCAGCGTATCGGCATTGTCCCCGTCAGCCGGGTAACGGGCTACGCCGATGCTGCACGATGGCATTGTCACCGGGCCAAACTCAGGGCCCAGCGGTTCGGCCATGATGGCAAGGATCTGCTGTACCTTCTCGGCCACCGCCTCTTCTGAATGAAGATCGGTCAACAGCACGGTGAATTCATCCCCACCCATCCGCGCTACTGTGTCGGTGTCCCGCACACAGCCTTCCAGGCGTCGTGCAATGGCACATAGCACGCGGTCGCCGGCGGCATGTCCATGCACATCATTGATGCCCTTGAAATCATTGATATCCAGGAACAGCAGCGCCAGTGTGCTGTTCTGGCGGCGCGCGTTGCGCAACGCGGAGTCCAGCCGATCATTGAACAACGAGCGATTGGTCAGGGCGGTCAGTGGGTCGTGGTGGGCGAGAAAGCGCAGTTCCTCCTCGGCCTGGGTGAGGGCGGTGATGTCCCGCGCCACGCCGATCCGGGCGCCCACATCCTCGGACCAGAATGCCGCCCACAGGATATGCACGACACTGCCATCCTTGCGCAGATAGCGGTTGCGGAAATCGACGTGGGGCTGGCCGTTCATCACTCGGATGATCGAGGCTCGGGTGGTTGCCAGGTCTTCAGGGTGCATATAGTCGGTGATCAAGTTGCCGGTCAACTCGTCGGCACGGTAGCCGAGCAGCGTCTCGCAGGCATCGCTGACAAATGCGATCTGATTGTCCCTGTCGACCACGAAAACCGTATCCAGCATCAGATGGATCAGTTTGGGGTAGAGCGCTTGCAGGTCAACGGGCATAGGTCAGTGCAGTCCGGTTCAAATATCGGCCTGATCATATCCCGAACCTGCAGGCTGGCAATGAGCAATCTTGACTATCGGCCTACCGCCGATCTATCCATACCGTCTGCGCATTGCAGAATTCCCGCACGCCGAAATGTGACAGTTCGCGGCCAAACCCACTCTTTTTCACCCCGCCAAACGCCACCCGAGGATCGGACACGCTGTAGGCGTTGATAAAGACCCCGCCGGTTTCCAGCTGGTTGGCGATCTCGCGTGCCTTGGCTGGGTCGCGGGTGAAGAGGCTGGCAGTGAGGCCGAACTCGCTGTCGTTGGCCAGGGCCACGGCATGCTCGGCGTCGCGGGCGCTGATGATCGAGGCGACGGGGCCGAACAGTTCCTGTCTGAACGAGGTCATCTGGTCGGTGACGTTGGCCAGGACGGTGGGGGCGTAATAGTTGCCCGCGCCTTCAATAGGATGGCCGCCCAGCAGCAGGGTGGCGCCTTCGGCCAGGGTCGCCTGGACTTGTGCGTGCAGCTCGTCACGCAGGTCGAAGCGGGCCATGGGGCCAATGTAGGTGTCGCTCGACGTCGGGTCGCCCATCACCAGTTGGCGGCTGGCTTCAAGGAATCTGGCGGTGAACGCCTCGACCACGCCTTGCTCGATGATCAGGCGCTTGGCGGCGGCGCAGACCTGGCCGGAGTTCTGGAAGCGGCCGATCACCGCCGCTTGCACGGCGGCGTCGAGGTCGGCGTCGTTGAGCACGATAAAGGGGTCGGAGCCGCCCAGTTCCAGTACGCACTTTTTCAGCGCGGCGCCGGCTTGCGAGCCGATGGCGATGCCGGCGCGCACGCTGCCGGTCAGGGTCACGGCGGCGATGCGTGGGTCGGCGATGGCCTTGGACACGCCGTCGGGGGTGACGTTGATCACTTCGAACAGGCCATCGGCGAAGCCGGCTTTGTGGAAGGCCTGTTGCATCAGGTAGGCGCTGCCCATCACGTTGGGCGCGTGCTTGAGCACGTAGGTATTGCCGCTGAGCATGGTCGGCACGGCGCCGCGCAGCACTTGCCACACCGGGAAATTCCACGGCATTACCGCGAGGATCGGGCCCAAGGGGCGGTATTCGATCTGGGCGCTGCCGTTGTCCACCAGGGTCGGTTCCGGGGCGAGCATGGCCGGGCCATGGGCGGCGTACCACTCGGCCAGCAAGGCGCATTTCTCGATTTCGCCACGGGCCTGGGCGATGGGCTTGCCCATTTCCAGGGTGATCATTTGCGCCATTTCTTCGGCTTGTTCACGCAGGGCGCCGGCCAGGGCCAGGAGCATTTCGGCGCGCTGTGCCACTGGCGTATGGCGCCCCTTGCGAAAGGCGGTGCTGGCACGAGTGAGGGCGGCATCCAGTTGCGCGGCGGATTCATACGGGTAGCTGCCGACGGTTTCGCCATTGGCGGGGTTGATCGACAAGGCATGGGTCTGGTGAGTGATAGCGTTCATGGCACCGTCCTGCGCAGTGTTGGAGAAGGTGCCCAGCGTACGGGGCTGTATCTTTTCCGGGAACTGAATAATATTAAGCAATACGTTCACGATTGGAGAATGACTTGGATCTGGTGCAGTTGGAGATTTTCAAGGCCGTGGCTGAGCAAGGCAGCATCAGCGCCGCCGCACAGCTGATTCATCGGGTGCCATCGAACCTGACCACGCGTATCAAGCAATTGGAGCAGGACCTGGGTGTCGAGCTGTTTATCCGTGAGAAAAGTCGACTGCGCCTGTCGCCTGCCGGCTGGAATTTCCTCGGTTATGCACGGCGCATCCTTGATCTGGTGCAAGAGGCCCGCGCCACCGTGGCGGGTGAGGAGCCCCAGGGCCCCTTCGCCCTGGGCTCGCTGGAAAGCACCGCCGCCGTGCGAATCCCGGCATTGCTGGCGGCCTACAACCAGAAACACGCCAAGGTCGAACTGGACCTGACCACCGGGCCCTCGGGCACGATGATCGAAGGCGTGTTATCGGGGCGACTGGCGGCGGCGTTTGTCGATGGCCCGGTGTTGCACCCGACCCTGGAGGGAGTGGAGGTGTTTGAGGAGGAGATGGTGGTGATTGCGCCCTTGCATCACGCGCCGATCAGCCGCGGGCAGGATGTGAACGGTGAGAACATCTATACCTTTCGCTCCAACTGCTCATACCGGCACCACTTTGAGCGCTGGTTTTCCCAGGACGGCGCGATGCCGGGGAAGATTTTCGAGATGGAGTCGTACCACGGCATGCTCGCCTGTGTCAGCGCCGGCGCCGGGCTGGCGCTGATGCCGCGCAGCATGTTGGAGAGCATGCCGGGGTTTACCACGGTCAGTGTATGGCCGTTGGCCGACGAGTTCCGCCTGCTCAACACTTGGTTGATCTGGCGTCGGGGCACGGTGTCGCAGAGTTTGGACAGCTTTGTGCAACTGCTACAGGAACGCATTCCCCTGTAGGCGTCGGCAAGCTAGCCACCAAACTGCAGGGTGCCCATCGCCAGTTTCGCCATCAGCGCCGTGGCCCCCAGTTGCACCAGCCACAAGGCCAGGCCGCCGAGGAAGACGCCCAGGGCGACTTGCAGCACCAGGCTTTTTTGCCGCTTGGCTGGGGGCGTGCGCGGGGTGAAGTGATCCAGTTCGTCGCGGTCGGCACGCAGGTCCAGGTCGTCGTTTCTCATAAGGCTCTCGCAGCAAAGGGGCAGTCGGTGTTCAGTCTAGGGGTTGGGCGCCGCAAGTGGTGAACTTGTTGTGGCGAGCGAGCTTGCTCGCGTTGGGGCGCATAGCGGCCCCTTGTTCAGGCACCGTGGTGGTCCAGTAAGTTCAGGGTGGCAGGTATTGGGGCTGCTGCGCAGCCCAACGCGAGCAAGCTCGCTCGCCACGGGGGGCACAAATGGAAAGGGGAAGCCACTGGCTTCCCCTTCGTACCCCGCGATCAGGCTTACAGCACCTGCACAATCGCCTTGGTCACGGCAGCGATATTCGCCTGGTTCAACGCCGCCACGCAGATGCGACCGGTGTCGAGGGCGTAGATACCGAACTCGCTGCGCAGGCGGGTGACTTGCTCTACGGTCAGGCCGGAGTAGGAGAACATCCCGCGCTGGCGACCGACGAAGCTGAAGTCGTGGCCCGGAGCAGCCTTGGCCAGGTCGCTGACCATCTGCTCGCGCATGCCGCGGATGCGCAGACGCATTTCGGCCAGTTCTGCTTCCCACTGGGCGCGCAGCTCTGGGTTGTTGAGCACTGCCGCCACAATCGCCGCGCCGTGGGTCGGCGGGTTGGAGTAGTTGGTGCGGATCACGCGCTTGACCTGGGACAGGATGCGCGCGCTTTCTTCTTTCGATTCGCTGACGATGGACAGTGCGCCCACGCGCTCGCCGTACAGCGAGAACGATTTGGAGAACGAACTGGACACAAAGAAGGTCAGGCCCGACTCGGCGAACAGGCGCACGGCGGCGGCATCTTCGTCGATACCGTCGCCAAAGCCCTGGTAGGCCATGTCGAGGAACGGCACCAGGTTTTTGGCCTTGACCACTTCCAGCACGTCTTTCCAGTCGGCCGGGCTCAGGTCGACGCCGGTCGGGTTGTGGCAGCAGGCGTGCAGCACGACGATGGACTGGGCGGGCAGGGCGTTGAGGTCTTCCAGCAGGCCGGCGCGGTTCACATCGTGGGTGGCCGCGTCGTAATAACGATAGGTCTGTACCGGGAAGCCGGCTTTTTCGAACAGCGCCTGGTGGTTTTCCCAGCTTGGGTCGCTGATGGCAACCACGGCATTGGGCAGCAGTTGCTTGAGGAAGTCAGCGCCGATTTTCAGTGCGCCGGTGCCGCCAACGGCCTGGGCAGTGATCACCCGGCCAGCGCTCAACAGCGGTGACTCAGTGCCGAACAGCAGCTTTTGCACGGCCAGGTCGTAGGCGGCAATGCCATCAATCGGCAAGTAGCCACGGGCGGCGTGTTGCGCCACGCGAATGGCTTCCGCTTCGGCAACGGCACGCAGGAGTGGAATCTTCCCCTCCTCGTTGCAGTAAACGCCCACGCCAAGGTTGACCTTGTCAGTACGGGTATCGGCGTTGAATGCTTCGTTGAGGCCCAGGATAGGATCGCGTGGTGCCATTTCGACAGCGGAGAACAGGCTCATTTTTGCGGCAGCTCTATGGGGGAATGGAGGGACGTGTCGCGCTCCAGCCGAATGCACTAGAGCGGTGCACAAACGGGGAGCTAGTATAGAGGCCAACACCGCTCGCGGCGACAGCCGAAATGGCTTTTCGGCCAAGTTTTTCGGTTTATTTATCGACCGTTAGTCTTATTGCAACATTGATGGCCGCAGGCATGCAGGACGATTGCCTTGAAACCCGTCACATTCGCCTCCACTTCTACAGCTATCATGGTTTTTTCCTACGGCTCGCTCTGATATTTAGCAGGCTGTGGTCTTTTTCGTCCCCGACGGGTTTACAGTCTGGGGTGACTTCAAGAGGTACGTTATGTCGGATTTCCAACTAGTCACCCGCTTTGAACCTGCTGGCGACCAGCCCGAGGCCATCCGCCTGATGGTCGAAGGCATCGAGGCTGGCCTGTCCCACCAGACCTTGCTTGGGGTGACCGGCTCCGGCAAGACCTTCAGCATTGCCAACGTGATCGCGCAGATCAACCGCCCGACCCTGGTGCTGGCACCGAACAAGACCCTCGCCGCGCAGTTGTACGGTGAATTCAAGGCGTTCTTCCCGAACAACGCAGTGGAGTACTTCGTCTCCTACTACGACTACTACCAGCCCGAAGCCTATGTGCCGTCCTCCGATACCTTTATCGAGAAGGATGCGTCGATCAACGACCATATCGAGCAGATGCGGCTGTCGGCGACCAAGGCGCTGCTGGAACGCAAGGACGCGATCATCGTCACCACCGTTTCTTGCATCTACGGCCTGGGCAGCCCGGAAACCTATTTGAAGATGGTGCTGCACGTCGATCGCGGCGACAAACTCGACCAGCGCGCCTTGCTGCGGCGCCTGGCGGATTTGCAATACACCCGCAACGATATGGACTTTGCCCGCGCGACCTTCCGCGTGCGTGGCGACGTGATCGACATCTACCCGGCAGAGTCGGACCTGGAAGCGATCCGGATCGAGCTGTTCGACGATGAAGTCGAGAGTTTGTCGGCCTTCGATCCATTGACTGGCGAAGTGATCCGCAAACTGCCGCGTTTCACGTTCTATCCAAAAAGCCACTATGTGACACCCCGTGAAACCCTTTTGGATGCCATGGAGGGGATCAAGGCCGAGCTGGCCGAGCGCCTCGAATACCTGCGCGCCAACAATAAGCTGGTGGAAGCCCAGCGCCTGGAGCAGCGCACGCGTTTTGACCTGGAGATGATCCTCGAGCTGGGCTACTGCAACGGCATCGAAAACTACTCGCGCTACCTGTCGGGGCGCGAATCCGGCGCGCCACCACCGACCCTCTACGACTACCTGCCGGCAGACGCCTTGCTGGTGATCGACGAATCCCACGTCAGCGTGCCGCAAGTCGGTGCCATGTATAAAGGCGACCGTTCGCGCAAGGAAACCCTGGTGGAGTACGGCTTCCGCCTGCCTTCGGCGCTGGATAACCGGCCGATGCGTTTTGACGAGTGGGAAAGCATCAGCCCGCAGACCATCTTTGTGTCCGCCACGCCGGGCAACTACGAGGCCGAGCATGCTGGCCGGGTGATCGAGCAACTGGTGCGTCCCACCGGCCTGGTCGACCCGCAAATCGAGATACGCCCGGCCCTGACCCAGGTCGATGATTTGCTGTCGGAGATCACCAAGCGCGTGGCCCTGGAAGAGCGGGTGCTGGTTACCACGCTGACCAAGCGCATGTCCGAAGACCTTACCGATTACCTCGCCGACCACGGCGTGCGCGTGCGTTACCTGCACTCGGACATCGACACGGTGGAGCGCGTGGAGATCATCCGCGACCTGCGCCTGGGCACGTTCGATGTGCTGGTGGGCATCAACCTGCTGCGTGAAGGCCTGGACATGCCCGAGGTGTCGCTGGTGGCGATCCTGGACGCGGACAAGGAGGGTTTCCTGCGCTCCGAGCGCTCGCTGATCCAGACCATTGGCCGTGCGGCGCGTAACCTCAATGGCCGGGCGATTTTGTATGCCGACCGCATCACCGGCTCCATGGAGCGGGCCATCGGCGAAACCGAGCGCCGCCGCGACAAGCAAATTGCGTTCAACCTGGCCAATGGCATCACCCCCAAGGGCGTGTTCAAGGACGTGGCCGACATTATGGAAGGCGCCACCGTACCGGGCTCGCGCAGCAAGAAGCGCAAAGGCATGGCCAAGGCTGCCGAGGAAAACGCCAAGTACGAAAACGAACTGCGCTCGCCGAGCGAAATCACCAAGCGTATCCGCCAACTGGAAGAGAAGATGTACCAGCTGGCGCGGGACCTGGAGTTTGAAGCGGCGGCGCAGATGCGCGATGAGATTGGCAAGTTGCGCGAGCGGTTGCTGACGGTCTGAAGTTGCGTTGATGGGGCAGGCCTCATCGCAGGCAAGCCAGCTCCCACATGTGCAATGCATTTCAACATGTGGGAGCTGGCTTGCCTGCGATGGCGGCGCAGTGTCGGTTACGAAAGGCAATGGAATATAGCCAGCTAACGATCTGCCAAATAGCTATCTCGCGGTTGCAGCCCCAACCTTGGTTTATATGCCCTTTGTTGATCGGCCCACGCTGGAGCCGGGGGGCTTGGGGCTGTTACCATTCGCCCCTTGTTTTATTTTCAGCTTTATTGCCCATTCGAGACCCGCCATGACCACCGTCCGCACGCGCATCGCGCCATCGCCTACTGGGGATCCCCACGTCGGTACTGCCTACATCGCCTTGTTCAACTACTGCTTTGCCAAGCAGCACGGCGGTGAATTCATCCTGCGGATCGAAGACACGGACCAAGTGCGTTCGACCCGTGAGTCGGAACAGCAGATTTTCGATGCCCTGCGCTGGTTGGGCATTACCTGGGCTGAAGGCCCGGATGTCGGCGGTCCACATGGCCCGTATCGCCAGAGCGAGCGCAGCGACATCTATAAAAAGTACACCCAGCAACTGGTCGACATGGGCCATGCCTTCCCGTGCTTCTGCACCGCCGAAGAGCTGGACCAGATGCGCTCCGAGCAACAGGCCCGTGGCGAAACCCCGCGCTACGATGGCCGCGCACTGCTGCTGTCGAAAGACGAAGTGGCCCAGCGCCTGGCTGCCGGTGAACCTCACGTCATTCGTATGAAAGTGCCGAGCGAAGGCGTGTGCGTGGTGCCGGACATGTTGCGCGGCGATGTGGAGATCCCGTGGGACCGCATGGACATGCAAGTGCTGATGAAGACCGACGGCCTGCCGACGTACTTCCTGGCCAACGTGGTCGATGACCACCTGATGGGCATCACCCACGTACTGCGTGGCGAAGAGTGGCTGCCATCGGCGCCCAAGCTGATCCTGCTTTACGAATACTTCGGCTGGGAACAGCCACAGCTGTGCTACATGCCGCTGCTGCGTAACCCGGACAAGAGCAAGCTGTCCAAGCGCAAGAACCCGACCTCGGTGACCTTCTACGAGCGCATGGGCTTCATGCCTGAAGCGATGCTCAACTACCTGGGCCGCATGGGCTGGTCGATGCCGGACGAGCGCGAGAAGTTCTCGCTGCAGGAAATGGTCGATAACTTCGACCTGTCCCGCGTCTCCCTGGGCGGGCCGATCTTCGATATCGAGAAGCTGTCGTGGCTCAACGGCCAATGGCTACGTGACCTGCCGGTGGAAGAGTTCGCCAGCCGTGTGCAGCAGTGGGCGTTGAACCCCGAGTACATGATGAAGATCGCCCCGCTGGTGCAGGGCAGGGTGGAGACGTTCAGCCAGGTCGCCCCACTGGCCAGTTTCTTCTTTGCCGGGGGCGTGAACCCGGATGCCAAGCTGTTCGAGTCGAAGAAACTCTCGGCCGACCAGGTTCGCCAGTTGATGCAGTTGATCCTGTGGAAGCTTGAAAGCCTGCGCCAGTGGGAGAAGGACGCCATTACCGCAACCATCCAGGCGGTGGTCGAGTCCCTGGAGTTGAAACTGCGCGATGCCATGCCGCTGATGTTTGCCGCGATTACCGGGCAGGCCAGTTCGGTGTCGGTACTTGATGCGATGGAAATCCTCGGCCCTGACCTGACCCGTTTCCGTCTGCGCCAAGCCCTTGATTTGCTGGGCGGTGTGTCGAAGAAAGAAAACAAGGAATGGGAAAAGCTGCTGGGTGCTATCGCCTAGTTAAGCGCTGGTAAGGTCAAAACCCCGGCTTTCCGGGGTTTTGACGGTAAGTGATTGTTATCCCGGCAAAAAACTTTGAAAATTGTTGAAAATAAATTTGACAGCCTTTCAAAGCGCCATTAAGATTCGCCCCGTCCTCACCGATGAGGGGCTATAGCTCAGCTGGGAGAGCGCTTGCATGGCATGCAAGAGGTCAACGGTTCGATCCCGTTTAGCTCCACCAATTTACAGGTTCAAGGTCTGGCCACACCGTCCTTGAATTGATCAGGCCCAGCTTGATCAGGTTGTACAGAAGGTTTTGTCCCCTTCGTCTAGTGGCCTAGGACACCGCCCTTTCACGGCGGTAACAGGGGTTCGAGTCCCCTAGGGGACGCCAGTTTCAACAAGCAGCTCGCAAGGTCTGCTGCGCCGCGAGGCGAAAAATCCGGGGCTATAGCTCAGCTGGGAGAGCGCTTGCATGGCATGCAAGAGGTCAACGGTTCGATCCCGTTTAGCTCCACCAATTTACAGGTTCAAGGTCTGGCCACACCGTCCTTGAACTGATCAGTCTCAGCCTGATCATGTTGTATAGAAGGTTTGTGTCCCCTTCGTCTAGTGGCCTAGGACACCGCCCTTTCACGGCGGTAACAGGGGTTCGAGTCCCCTAGGGGACGCCACGATTACCCGCTCTGCGGGATTTATAAGGGTCATTCGATTATTGAATGACCCTTTTGTTTGTCTGGCGTTTGGGTTTTCTCCCTCCCTCTACAAAAATCTCTTCTGACCAGCGGTCGAATTCAGCGCTTGCTAAAAAGTATTATGAAGATAATATTTTAACCGTAATATTCGGAGGCCGTCATGAGCGATAAAAAAGCGCAAACCCGTGAACGTATTCTGCAAGCCGCCAGCTCCGCGCTGATTCAGCGTGGCCCGGCCGAACCGAGTGTGGGTGAGGTCATGGGGGCCGCGGGCCTGACCGTTGGCGGCTTCTACGCCCACTTTGAAAGCAAGGACGCCTTGATGTTGGAAGCGTTCGAGCAACTGCTGGCGCGGCGCCGGGCGTCTATCGAAGACATGGACCCCAGCCTGACAGGCGAAGAGCGCCGCGCCCTGGTGGCGGCGTTCTACCTGTCGCGCAAGCACCGCGATTCTACCGCCCAGGCCTGCCCGATCCCGGCCACGGTGGGCGAGATGAGCCGCTTGCCGGATGAGTTTCGCGATGTGCTGAGCCAGCACGTCGAGCTGATGGCTGCGCAACTGGCCGCCAGCCCGGAAGACACCGACAAAGCCCTGGCCGACATGGCCTTGATGATTGGCGGCCTGGCATTGGCCCGGGCCCTGGGGCCGGGCGAATTGTCGGATCGTGTATTGCGCGCCTCCAAGTCGGCAGTGCGCTGAACAAGGCTGGTGAGCCTGGGGAGTGAAGGGATGAGCACCTTGAACTGGATTCGCCGTGTCAACGGCACCGTGGGCAGGCTGGCGCCGCAAACCATCGCCAACCAGATGCGTCGCGCCTTCATGACGCCTCGGGATCTGCCGCCCCGTGCGTGGGAATTGCCGCTGCTGGCGCAGGCCGAGCGCATCACCTTGCGTTTTGGCCTGTCGGCGCTGCGTTGGGGCCAGGGCCCGGCAGTGCTGATGATGCATGGTTGGGAAGGGCGACCAACCCAGTTCGCCAGCTTGATCGACGCATTGGTGGGCGCCGGTTATTCGGTGATTGCCCTCGACGGCCCGGCCCATGGTCGCTCGCCGGGCCGTGAGGCCCACGTGGTGCTGTTTGCCCGGGCGATGCTGGAAGCGGCCGCTGAGTTGCCGCCGCTGCACGCGGTGGTCGGTCACTCCATGGGCGGCGCCAGTGCGATGCTGGCCATCCAATTGGGCCTGCGCACCAATGCGTTGGTGAGCATTGCGGCCCCTTCCCGTTTGCTCGATGTATTGCGCGGCTTTGCCTCGGTGGTCGGCATGCCGGAGCGGGCGCGTGCAGCGTTTATCCAGGAGGTCGAGTACGCCCTGGGCATCCCGCTCAAGCACCTGGATGTGGCCCACTATCAAATGAATATCCCAGGGCTGATCGTGCATGCCGAAGACGACACCTTCGTCCCGGTCAAGGCCTCACAGATGATCCACGAGGCCTGGTTCGACAGCCGCCTGTTGCGCCTGGAGCAAGGCGGGCATCAGAAGGTCCTGGCCGACCCTCGAGTGGTCGAAGGCGTGCTGGCGCTGCTGGCCGGCTGCCGTGAACCGGCGCGGCAAACCGCTTGAGCCAAGCGATGGGTTACACTGCTGCCCGCCGACATTAATCGACCGGGAGCTGGGCATGGGCTGGGACTTGGCAAAGCCGTTTATCATTGATCTGCAGGTGGCCGCTGAGGACATCGACGGCCTGGGGCATGCCAATAATGCCGTTTACGTCTCCTGGTTGGAGCGTTGCGCCTGGCGCCACTCCCAGCGTCTGGGCCTGGACCTTGCCGAGTACCGGCGCCTGGATCGGGCCATGGCGGTGGTGCGCCATGAAATCGACTATCTGGCAGCCGGCTACGAAGGCGATGAGTTGCAACTGGCGACCTGGATCGTCGATTGGGACCAGCGCCTGAAGATGACCCGGCGCTTCCAACTGATGCGCCCCAGTGATGGCGCCACCTTGTTGCGTGCGCAAACCACCTTTGTCTGTATCGAACTCTCCAGCGGCAAGCCCAAGCGCATGCCGGCGGAGTTTATCGAAGGCTATGGCGTGGCGATCCACATCTGACAAGGGGGTTAACGGTTGCTGTGGGAAACCCAGTAAACTGCGCCACGTTTTTCGTTGAGTGTTTTCCATGCAAATTGCCTTGGCGCCCATGGAGGGGTTGGTCGACAACATCCTGCGGGACGTGCTGACCCAGGTGGGCGGTATTGATTGGTGCGTGACCGAATTTATCCGGGTCAACGACCGCCTGCTGACTCCGGCCTATTTCCACAAGCTTGCTCCTGAACTGCTGCACGGTGCCAAAACCGCTGCGGGCGTGCCTTTGCGTGTGCAGTTGCTGGGCTCTGATCCCGTGTGCCTGGCGGAAAACGCCGCGCTGGCCTGTGAGTTGGGGTCTGAGGTGATCGACCTGAACTTTGGCTGCCCGGCCAAGACGGTCAACAAGTCCCGCGGCGGCGCGGTGCTGCTCAAGGAACCGGAACTGCTCAACCAGATCGTCGAGCACGTACGTCGTGCGGTGCCGGCGCATATCCCGGTGACCGCCAAGATGCGCCTGGGCTTCGACAGTCCGGACGGCGCGCTGGTGTGTGCCACTGCTCTGGCGGAAGGTGGTGCGGCACATATCGTGGTGCATGCGCGGACCAAGGCCGATGGCTACAAGCCGCCAGCCCATTGGGAGTGGATCCCGCGTGTGCAGGACGTGGTCAAGGTACCGGTGTTCGCCAACGGTGATATCTGGAGTGTTGAAGACTGGCGACGCTGCCGCGAGATCAGCGGTGTCGAGGACATCATGCTCGGTCGCGGCCTGGTGGCGCGTCCCGACCTGGCCCGGCAAATCGCCGCCGCACGTGCCGGTGAAGACGTGGTGGAGATGAGTTGGGAGGAGATGCAGCCCATGCTTCGGGAGTTCTGGACGCAGTCTGTAGCGCAACTGACTGAGCGCCAGGCACCAGGTCGTCTGAAGCAGTGGCTGGCGATGCTGACGCGCAACTACCCGCAAGCTGTAGAGCTGTTTACCGCGCTGCGCCGGGAAACCGACCTTCAGCAGGTCAGCCGTTTGCTCGGAATGCCTCACCCCCAAGGGGTCTGAAAATTTTCTTACGGCCTCTCTTGAAATGTACTTGGCGGTCCTTATCTAGGGATTACACGATGCCGAATTCGGGTCGTGGAGATAAAGAACCTTGCTGATTATTTCAGGAGATTTGACCATGAGTACCGCATTTTCCCTGGCACCGCTGTTCCGCTCTTCCGTGGGTTTCGACCGTTTCAACGACCTGTTCGAAACCGCGCTGCGCAACGAGCCGGGCAGCAGCTACCCACCCTATAACGTCGAGAAACACGCTGAAGACCAATACCGCATCGTGATCGCGGCGGCCGGTTTCCAGGAAGACGATTTGGAGTTGCAGGTAGAGAAAGGCGTCTTGACCGTCAGTGGTGGCAAGCGTGACACCAAGGCCGAGAACGTCACCTATCTACATCAAGGCATTGCCCAGCGCGCCTTCAAGTTGTCGTTCCGCTTGGCGGACCATATTGAGATCAAGGCCGCAGACCTGAGCAATGGATTGTTGAGCATTGACCTGCTGCGAGTAGTGCCGGAAGAGGCAAAGGCCAAACGCATCCCGATCAATGGGGGGCAGAAGCCGGCCCTGCAACACTGAGTCTATATTTTTAAGTTTTTCATCTCTTCAAGAAAGGGCGCCTCTGGCGCCCTTTTTTTGTTTAAGGCGCTAAGGCGGGAGTAAGTGATTTAACCAGTAGCGCTACGGTTGTTGTTTAGTTGAAAAGTGCCGATTGGTTTTTTGTACTAGTGAGTGTGTGTAACTTGTTTTTAGTTTTGCCCAGGTTTGGAAGGTGTGAAGCGGATTGTGTTTTTTGGTTTTACTGTGCGTGACCACTGTATTTTTCGCGCGGGAAATATCACGGGCCGTTCTGTGAAAGATTGAGGAATCATGACGTTTTTTTTCATCGAGGCAGTTTATTAACGGGTATGACGTTGTTTTCCCCAGGAAAAGCGCTGGGAAGCTGATTTTCTGCAGAAGTCCATAGGTAAAAGTCTGAAGTTCTCTATTAGTGTCCTTATGTTTTCAGGGATTTCTGGAACCCGAACGCTTTTTGCTCCACGAAATCATGGACTTTGATTCGGTTGCTACCGTTTCAAGTCATCAGTAAATCGTGTTCGTTATGGGTATTTGAATGCCCTGGTGCTTTTATGAAAAGAGGGATGACTAATGTCTTATCTATCTGTTAATAATCCTCCGAGCGTTAATGTCGGTAATCATCAGCTTGATCGGGCCGCGCCGGTAGTTGCTCAGGTTGGAAGTGTTGACGCAAGTAAGCCGCTGGGGGCTAAGCCGAGTGTTTTGCCAGATTATAACCGTACCGTTGCGAATGGGCGGGAAAGTACAGTCGTCAGTACCGACGCACTTTCAAAACTGCTTGATATGTTTGAACTTCTTTTTAAGGCGATGCGAGATGTGCTGTCTGGCAAAAAACACTCTCCTGATGTTTTGCCGACAATGGACAAGCCGACTGAAGTGAAATCCCAGCCTGGGGATAAACCGGCCCTCCCAGGCAAGGAATTGAAAGCACCGATTGACGCGGGTAAGCCGGTAATTTCAGGCAAAGACTTAAAAAACCAGCTCGATAGGGACAAACCGGCCGAGAAGAAGCCGCAAGCCGAGAGCCAGCCGGCGGTTCCGGGCAAGGACACCAAAGTGCTGCTCGAGACGGACAAACAGGCCGAGAAGAAGCCGCAAGCCGAGAGCCAGCCGGCGGTTCCGGGCAAGGACACCAAAGTGCTGCTCGAGACGGACAAACAGGCCGAGAAGAAGCCGCAAGCCGAAAGCCAGCCGGCGGTTCCGGGCAAGGACACCAAAGTGCCGCTCGAGACGGACAAGCAGGCCGAGAAGAAGCCGCAAGCCGAGAGCCAGCCGGCGGTTCCGGGCAAGGACGCCAAAGTGCTGGTCGAGGCGGACAAGCAGGCCGAGAGCAAACCCGTAATCCCGGGCAAGCAACCCGCAGTGTCGCCGGATATCAAGGTCTTGCCCCGGGTTCCAGATACAGACTCCAAAGTGTCCTCCGACTCAGTGGTGCGGGTGAACGTCAATATCAACAACTGCCATTGCCCGGCGGACGCTCATTCGGCGATTGACGTTCGTACGAAGTCTGGTTCGGTACCTGCGTCGCTGGTACCCGTGATCACGACGAATGTGACACCCGAGTTGGAGCCCCAGCGGCCCGTGCCCATGATCAGCAGTCGTGTGAAACCCGGCGTGGTCCCCCAACCGGCGCCGCCAGTGGTCGATAGTCGCGTGAAGTCTGGCCCGGAACCCAGGGTGGTAGTACCCCAGACCGACGCCCGTGTAGAACCTGATGCCTTGCCACTGCCAACCCCAGCAGTACAGCCGGACAAGCCGTTGCCAGGGACTGACCTGACCTCCCCGGGCCCAGACTGCGGTCCGGATGAAATGGGTTGGGCTACGGCCCTCTCTCGTCGGCCCTAGTACCTCTTCAGAGCCTGTAAACCTTTAAATTCAACCAGTTGCTTCTCCGGTCAGTGACCGGCCGGAGGGGCACTTAGTGGGGGTCAGAATCATGTCCGTGTTAAACGTTAACAGCGCTGTACACCTCATGTGTGATTGTTCGGGACGGCAGGGGGAGGCGTTTCATGGCGCCACCCAGAGGCCCTCGATACAGCGTTTGGGGGGCAGCACGGCTTCCCGTCAGCACTCGGTAAATAACTACTTCAAGCGGGCGACGGGTGAGTTGAAGAAGCCTGCGGTGGACTTGCAGGCCATTATTTCGATGTTCAGCGCTTTCTTGAGCCAGCTTTCAGCATTGCTGTCAGGCCGTAACGAACAAGACACCGTAAAGGTTGTTCCCGAGCCGGTCAGACCAGAGGTCAAGCCAACACCGGTAGTGCCAGAACCGGAGACGGCACCTACACCTCTTCCTGACCTATCGAGTAAGCGCAATGGGGCCAAGTGTGACGATATCTGGGGCGGTTTCCGCCAAGGGCCAGATGGCAATTGCGTGACTGTTTCGGCGATCAAGGCAGCCATGCATAAGTTTGGGCAAAGCCCTACCGATGTTTATAAACGCGTTCGTAAAACCGCCCAGGGCTATGAGGTCACAATGCGAGATGGCTATTACTTGACCGTGAGCCACCAAGAGTTGAAGCAGGCGGCTGCAGGGGCACGGTTTTTTGGACGAGACAAAGGCGCACTCAAGGATGCTGAGTTCATGTTTGCTTGCAGTGTCAAGCGTGCGCATTTGGATAATAACGATGGCAGGGCTGCGAGAAGTTTTAGCGCGGCGATACGCAGTCTCAATAATGGCGAAGATGAAAATGGTCCCGGTGAAGGTTTTCAGCGGCTGGGCTTAATACATTATATGAAACGTGTCCCTGTAAGCGCCCTGGCCCGGGGGCAGGTAGGGATGGTCAATCGGGCCATGCATTCGGTTGCAGTGATTGATGGTCGGGAGGAGTTGTGGGGCCGAAAAGGCAGGGCGCCAACGTACGGGGATGCAGTGGCGCTGATCGGTTGAGTGAAGTTGTAGAGGGGGCTGTCGAGTAAGCTTTAAAAATAAGAGTCGTTGTAGTTATCCTGCGCAGGTTTTTGTTATTCGTTTTTCTGGCTTTTCAATATCTGGCATTTGTTGTTTTTTAACAATGCGTTTTTGTCGTGTCTTTAATATTGTTGTGGGTAGGGGGTGTCATGAATATAAGTATGTTTAATCCGTTATTTACTGATGGTTATAGGGCAGCTCTTGAGCCGGCCAATAGTTTTTCCTCAGGTGAGTTGTCGACGAAACGGGGCAAGAAACCCGATGATATCTTGAATGCTTTTACCGCCACCCCGCGTGGTTTTGGTGAGTGCTTTGATAGCAGCACCCATGCGGCGGTTATTAAAATGATGATGATGACATTTGGTCAAAACCCACGGGATATGTTTGAGGAAGTGAAAGTCGCGGGGGATGGTTATGACATCACGATGAAAGATGAGTTTAAGGTGCATATTTCCAAAGAGGAACTAAAACTGACGGCGAAGGCATCGCGATTTGCTGGCAATGACAGTTCGGCCATTGCCGATGCCAATGTTGTGCTGGCGGCGTTTGCCAAGCGTAAACAACAAACTGGGGAATATGGCAGTTTCGAGCAGACCTTACGCAAGAGCCTTGAAGGCGAAACCACGCAGAACTGCCTGCGGGGCATGGGAATGATTGGTTTTGCCCAGTTTGTGCCCACTACTGATATGGCCGCCAGCGGCGCGTTGGGTGTGGTGGAGACACATAATTTTGGCTCGGCCTTTGTCATGGATAACACCCAGCATAACTACGGACACAAGCAAAGAGTTGATCGAAGTTACGGGTATATGTTGTTCAATGACACGCAGGCGCCGGAGGCATCGCCCGCAAGTCTCGAGACAGGTGCGCTGAAGTTATCCCGTGCGCCCGTGGGTGTCCCCCCCGCTGATATCTGGAGTGGCTTTTATCAAGGGGTAGAAGGCAACTGTGTCACCGTATCAGCGATCAAGGCGGCGATGATGAGGTTTGGGCAACGCCCGCAAGACATCTTTAAAAAGGTCACGGTCACCGCTGAAGGCTATGAAGTGGTCATGAGAGATTCTTATAAGTTGACCCTGACCCATGATGAGCTGAGAAAGGCCCAGGCAGCCTCCAACTTGAAGGGCACCAATCCGTCATTGCTGGCCGATGCCAATTTCTTGTACGCCGCGAGTGCCAAACGGGCGCAGTGGGAGAACAACGACGGCCGTGCTCGTCAGAGTTTTGAGATGGCCATGGAAACCCTGAACGACGGTGAGTATCCGGGAGCGGCGCTGCGCAGGCTTGGGCTGTCGGCCTATGTCCGTGAAAGCACGGTAAAAGAACTGATAAATGGGGCGATTGGCACCCTGGCCAACTCCCACCACTCGGTGGTGGTCATTGGCGGAATGCTGGATATGTATGGGCAAAAGTGCAATTTGGTCCAATCGCAATGGCAGGACTACTTCCTGCGTGCGTTGAAGTTGGTGTAAGGCAAATGCAGGGCTGAGGGTATTTGGCACTCTCCCTGCGCTTACCTCAATAGCAGAGTAAATGCCTCCAGGGGCAATGGCCGGCTGTGCAAATAGCCTTGATACAAATGGCAGCCCAGGCCTTGCAGGAACGCCAGTTGCTCAGGGGTTTCCACACCTTCGGCAATCACCTCCAGGTTCAGGCTGCGCGCCATGGCCACGATCGCGCGGATGATCTCGGCGTCGTTGGGGTCGTGGGTGGCGTCGCGCACAAATGACTGATCGATTTTCAACGCATCGACCGGCAGGCGCTTGAGGTAGGTCAAGGATGAATAACCGGTGCCGAAATCGTCCATGGCAAAGCTGACCCCGAGCTTTTTCAGGCGGCGCATTTTGCTGATGGTGTCGTCCAGATTCTGAATCACAATGCCTTCGGTGATTTCCAGTTTCAGCAAGCTGAACGGCAAGTGATGCTGCGTCAGGCTGCGCTCCACCCGTTCGACAAAGTCGTTCTGGCGAAACTGCCGGGGGCTGATATTCACGCACAGGCTGAAGCCTTCCGGCTCCACCAGGCCTTCGGCGATCAGGCGGGCAAACGCGGCGCAGGCTTCGTCGAGGATCCAGGTGCCGACCTCAAGGATCAGTCCGCTGTCCTCCAGAACCTTGATGAACTCTGTGGGTGACTGTGCGCCCAGTTGCGGATGCTGCCAGCGCACCAGGGCCTCGGCGCCGACAATGCGATTGTCCCGGGCATCCACCTGGGGCTGGTAATGCACACTGAACTCGCCCCGTGATAACGCCAGGCGCAGATCCGTCTCCATGCGCAGGCGCTCGCTGGCAGTGCGTTGCATGCTGTTATGGAACATCTGCGTGGTGTTGCGCCCCGAGTCCTTGGCCCGATACAGGGCGATATCCGCGCGCTTGAGGAGGTCCGCCGGCGTCGAGCCGTGATCGGGGATCAGCGCCACGCCGATACTGGGGGTGACCTGCAAGCGCTGACCATCGAGAAACATCGGCTCGGACAGCAACTCGCGCAGGGTGTTGGACAGCAATTGCACCTGTTTACTGACCTCAGTTCGCGAACCCTCCAGGCCGCTGAGCAGCACCACGAATTCATCGCCGCCCAGGCGCGCCACCGTGTCCTCCATGCGCACGCTGGCTTCCAGGCGCGCGGTGACGATTTTCAGCACGGTGTCGCCCACCGGGTGGCCGAGGGAATCGTTGATGTGCTTGAAGTGATCCAGGTCCAGAAACAGCAGCGCGCCCCGCAGGTTGTGGCGTTTGAGCAAGGCGATCTGCTGGCTCAGGCGGTCCATCAGCAGGGCGCGGTTGGGCAGGTTGGTCAGGGGGTCGTGATAAGCCAGGTGACGGATCTGCGCCTGCGCACTTTTCAGCAGGCTCACATCCCGTGCGGTCAGCAGCAGGCACGGCGTTTCATTGAGGGTAATCGGCTCGACCGACACCTCCACCGCCAGCAACTCGCCGCGTTTGTTGTGCCAGAGCATGTCCATGTGATGGATGCGGCCTTTGACCTGTAATTCGGCCAATAGCGTGGTGCGCTGGTTTTCGTCGGCCCAGATACCGATCTGGTAGAGGGTCAGGCCGATCGCTTCCTCGGCGCGGTAGCCGGTCAGGCGGCAGAAACCATCATTGACCTCCACGTAGCGCCCAGTGTCGCGCTCGGTAATGGACACGGCGTCGGGGCTGGAATGGAAGGCCTTGGCGAACTTTTCTTCGCTGGCCTTGAGCGCCGCCTCCGAGCGCTGTTGCTGGGTGATATCGCGCAGGGTGGTGACCACGCAGCGCTGGTGGCCGACCTTGATCAACCGGCTGGAAATCATGCAGGTCAGGCGCTGGCCATTTTTGTGATGGACGATGATGGCCACATTGTTCAGCGCCTGTTCGCGAATCACTTGCTCGATGCGCTGCAGGCGTTGGGTCGGCTCATCCCACAAGCCGATCTGCTCGGCGGTGTGGTTGATGACTTCGGCGGCGCTCCAGCCAAAGGTCTGGGTAAAGCTGGGGTTGATCTCAACGAATTCGCCGCTGGCCAGAGTGGTCACGCAAATCGGGTCGGGGCTGGCGAGGAACAGGCTGGCGAACTTTTCTTCGGAGGCGCTCAGGCGCTGTTCACGTTCGACCTGGTCGGTGATATCCAGCAAGGTGCCCGCCATGCGCAGCGGCGCGCCCTGGGCGTCGCGATACAGGCGGGCGCGGCTTTCCAGGTAGCGCGAGCTGCCGTCTCCCAGTTGCACGCGGTAGGTCAACTGGTAGTTGCCGGCTGGCCCTTCACGCAGGGTGCGATAGGCATCGCGCATGCTGGCGCGCTCTTCATCGGGCATGCCTTCAAAAAAAGCATCGAAGGACTCATGGAACGGGTGCGGATCCAGGCCGTGCAACTGTGCGGCCCGCGCCGAGCCATAAAGCATGCCGCTGGGGATATGCCAGTCCCAGGTGCCCAGTTGGGCCGAGTCCAGGGCCAGGTCCAGGCGCTCCTGACTGTCCTTGAGGGCCTGCTCGGCGTTCTTGCGCTCGGTGGTGTCGAGGAAGGTGCTGATGAGGTAGGCCTGGCCGTCGAGTTCGACCTTTTGCGCACTGAGGGTGCCGTCATGGATTTGCCCATTGCTGGCGCGAAATTGCACCTCCATGGTGATCGGTTCGCCTTTGCGCTGGGTCGCCCTGACCAACAGGGCCCGTTGCTCGGGGTGGACCCACAGCCCCAGGTCGAGGGTGGTGCGACCAATGGCATCGTTGACCGGCCAGCCGAACAGGCTTTCGAAATACTGGTTGGCCTCGCTGATCAGGCCGTCTTCCTGGCGGGTCAGCAGGACCATGTTCGGGCACAGGTGGAACAGCGTGGCGAAGCGTTTTTCCGAGTGGCCCAGGGCATGTTCGCGCTCGCGCTGCTGGGTGGTTTCACGGATCACCCCGATCATCCGGCGGCGCCCCGAGGCATCCGGCTGCAGGCTGCCGTTGATTTCCAGCCAGTGCAGGCTGCCGTCCGGCCACTGGATGCGGTGATGCATGGCTTGCTCGAAGGGCGCGCCGGCCAGGACCGCGTGAAACGCGCGGATCACGCGGCCGCGGTCTTCGGCGGCCAGCAAGTCGAGGTAGTCCAGGTCCTTGGGCAACGGCTGCCGGGGGTCGAAACCGAACAGCGCCTGGGTGCCGCGCGACCAACTGATGCGCCCGCAGTCGATATCCCAGCTCCAGGCACCGAGCCGTGCGGCATTGAGCGCCGCCAACAGCTGCGGGGCATTTTCCCAGCTTTGTTCCGCCTGCTGGGGGTCCAGGGCGTGGATGCGGGGCAGCGGCGGCACGGGATCGACGGGGTTGGGCATTATCAAGGGGCCTTGGCTCGATGGGCATTCGGCGCGGGAACAGGGTCTACAGGCCGCACGGCCTCATGCCGGCGTCGCGGCCGGATCAACCTGTGCATCCAATAGGCTCATGAAAGCCCGCGCAGCGTTCGACAGCGTCCTTTCGGTGTGCACGATATAGCCTAGCTGGCGACTGAGCTGTATGCCCGGTAAAGCGATACTGGCCACTTGATCATCAAGCATGGTGCGCGGCAACACACTCCAGGCCAGGCCGATGGAGACCATCATCTTGATGGTTTCCAGGTAGTTAGTGCTCATGGCGATGTTCGGCGTCAGGCCCTGGGCCTCGAACAGGCGGTGCACGATATGGTGGGTAAAGGTGTTGCCGCCGGGGAATACCGCTGGGTGCCGGGCAATGTCGGTCAGGCTGATGGTGCCGTTACTGGCCAGGCTGTGTTCGGGCGCCACCACGAAATCCAGGGGGTCGTCCCACACCGGGGTGGCCCGCACCAGGCTGTGGGGCTCCGGGGCCAGGGTGATGACCGCCACTTCGGCGCGGCCGTGAAGGATTTCCTCGTAGGCCACTTCCGAGTCCAGGAACTGAATATCCAGGGCCACATTCGGGTATTCCCGGGTAAAGGTGCGCAATACCGGGGGCAGGCGATGCAGGCCGATGTGATGGCTGGTCGCCAGAGTCAGGCGCCCGCTGACTTCGCCGGTCAGGTTGGTCAGGGCGCGGCGAGTGTCGTCCAGCACATTGAGGATCTGATAGGCACGGGGCAGCAGGGCGCGTCCGGCCTCTGTCAGGCCGACCTCACGGCCCAGCCGATCGAACAAGCGCACCTTCAATTGCTGCTCAAGGCCGGCAATGCGCTTGCTGATCGCCGGTTGCGTCAGGTGCAGGCGCTCTCCGGCCCCGGAGAAGCTGCCGGTTTCGGCGATGGCAATAAAGGCATTGAGGTTGGCCAGGTCCATAGTGGTATTCCAGTTGGTTATCCAAAGCATAAAAAATATGAATTTGAGTTATTTAATGTAACGCCATAGCATCAGCCTCACAAGCCAAAGGGTTATTGAATCGTTCAACGCCCAGGGCATAGAAAGACGCTGATGAGGACCGACTGATGGCCGGCAAAACGCTTTACGACAAACTCTGGGATTCCCATGAAGTGAAACGGCGCGATGATGGGTCGTCGCTGATCTACATCGACCGTCACATCATCCACGAAGTGACCTCGCCCCAAGCGTTCGAAGGCCTGCGACTGGCCGGGCGCAAGCCTTGGCGCGTCGACTCGATCATCGCCACCCCGGACCACAACGTGCCAACCACCCCGGAGCGCAAGGGCGGCATCGAAGCCATTGCCGACCAGGTCTCGCGCTTGCAGGTCCAGACTCTCGACGACTATTGCGACGAGTACGGCATCACCGAATTCAAGATGAACGACGTGCGCCAGGGCATCGTCCACGTGATCGGCCCGGAGCAGGGCGCGACCTTGCCGGGCATGACCGTGGTCTGCGGCGACTCCCACACCTCGACCCACGGTGCATTCGGTGCCCTGGCCCACGGCATTGGCACCTCCGAGGTAGAACATGTGTTCGCCACCCAGTGCCTGGTCGCCAAAAAAATGAAGAACATGCTGGTGCGCGTCGAAGGCAAGTTGCCGTTCGGTGTGACCGCCAAGGACATCGTGCTGGCCGTGATCGGCAAGATCGGTACCGCTGGCGGTAACGGGCATGCCATCGAGTTTGCCGGCAGCGCGATTCGCGACCTGTCCATCGAAGGCCGCATGACCATCTGCAACATGTCCATCGAAGCCGGTGCCCGGGTGGGCATGGTCGCGGCGGATGAAAAAACCGTGGAATACGTCAAAGGCCGACCTTTCGCACCGGCTGGCGCCGAGTGGGAGGCTGCCATCGAGGCCTGGAAAGACCTGGTGTCCGACGCCGATGCGGTGTTCGATACCGTGGTCGAGCTCGACGCGGCCCAGATCAAGCCACAGGTCAGCTGGGGCACCTCGCCGGAAATGGTCCTGGCCGTTGATCAGAACGTGCCGGACCCGGCCCAGGAAGCCGATCTGGTCAAGCGCGGCTCCATCGAGCGCGCCTTGAAGTACATGGGCTTGAAAGCCAACCAGGCGATCACCGACATCCAGTTGGACCGCGTGTTTATCGGTTCCTGCACCAACTCGCGGATCGAAGACTTGCGCGCCGCGGCGGTGATCGCCAAGGGCCGCAAAGTGGCCTCGACCATCAAGCAAGCCATTGTGGTGCCAGGTTCGGGCCTGGTGAAGGCCCAGGCTGAGGCCGAAGGGCTGGACAAGATCTTCCTCGAAGCCGGTTTTGAATGGCGTGAGCCGGGCTGCTCGATGTGCCTGGCGATGAACCCGGACCGTTTGGAGTCGGGGGAGCATTGCGCGTCCACCTCCAACCGTAACTTCGAAGGGCGTCAGGGCGCCGGTGGCCGTACCCACCTGGTCAGCCCGGCCATGGCCGCCGCCGCTGCCGTCAACGGTCGTTTCATCGACGTTCGCGAATTGATCTGAGGAATACCCGATGAGAGCTTTTACCCAACACACCGGTCTTGTCGCGCCGTTGGACCGTGCCAACGTGGACACCGACCAGATCATCCCCAAGCAGTTCTTGAAGTCGATCAAGCGCACCGGTTTCGGCCCGAACCTGTTCGATGAGTGGCGCTACCTGGACGTGGGCTACGCCTACCAGGACAACTCCAAGCGCCCGTTGAACAAGGATTTTGTGCTCAACGCCGAGCGCTATCAGGGCGCCAGCGTGTTGTTGGCCCGGGAAAACTTCGGTTGCGGCTCCAGCCGTGAACACGCGCCGTGGGCCCTGGAAGAATATGGCTTTCGCAGCATTATTGCGCCGAGCTACGCCGACATCTTCTTCAACAACAGCTTCAAGAACGGCTTGCTGCCGATCATCTTGAGCGATGCCGAAGTGGACGAGTTGTTCCAGCAAGTGGAAGCCAATGTCGGCTACCAGTTGACCGTCGACCTCGCCGCGCAGACCGTGACCCGTCCGGATGGCAAGGTGTACCACTTTGAAGTGGATGCCTTCCGCAAACACTGCCTGATCAATGGCCTGGACGATATCGGCCTGACCTTGCAGGACGGCGAGGCGATTGCCGCGTTTGAAGCCAAGCACCGGGCCAGCCAGCCTTGGTTGTTTCGTGATGCGTAATTCTATGTAGGTTGGACTGGCCCCTTCGCGAGCAAGCCCGCTCTCGCATTCGACCGAGTTCCTTCAGTTGAAATGCGCTCAAATGTGGGAGCGGGCTTGCTCGCGAAAGGGCCTGTATGAACACCACAAAAGCCAGGAACATCACCATGACCAGCACCGCCCACACCCAAGTCGTGCAAAAACAATTCGGCGAACAGGCCTCGGCCTACCTGAGCAGTGCCGTGCACGCCCAGGGCACCGAGTTCGCACTGCTGCAGGCCGAACTGGCCGGGCAGGGCGCGGCACGCCTGCTGGACCTGGGCTGTGGCGCCGGTCACGTGAGTTTCCATGTAGCACCGCTGGTCAAGGAAGTGGTGGCCTACGACCTGTCCCAGCAGATGCTCGACGTGGTCGCCGCGGCGGCCGTGGAGCGCGGCCTGGACAACATCCGCACCCTGCACGGCGCCGCCGAGCGCCTGCCATTCGCCGATGGCGAGTTCGACTTCGTGTTCAGCCGCTACTCGGCCCATCACTGGAGCGACCTCGGCCTGGCCCTGCGCGAAGTGCGCCGGGTGCTCAAGCCGGGCGGCGTGGCGGCGTTTGTCGATGTCTTGTCACCGGGCAGCCCGCTGTTGGACACTTACCTGCAAACCGTCGAAGTGCTGCGCGACACTAGCCATGTACGCGATTATTGCGCCGGCGAGTGGATGCGCCAGCTCAACGAAGCCGGCCTGCATGTGCGCAACAGCAGTCGCCAGCGCCTGCGCCTGGAATACACCTCGTGGGTCGAACGCATGCGCACCCCGCCCGTGTTGCGCGCAGCAATCCTGGCGTTGCAGCAGGCGATGGGCCAGGAAGTGCGCGATTACTATGAAATTCAAGCCGACGGCACCTTCAGCACCGACGTGCTGGTGGTGTTCGCTGAGCGCTGATTAATTTTTCCCGACCTGCCCACGGGCGGGTCGCTTGATGAAATGAGGAACTCATGAGCAAGCAGATTCTGATTCTCCCTGGCGACGGTATTGGCCCGGAAATCATGGCCGAAGCGGTCAAGGTCCTGGAATTGGCCAACAGCAAGTACAGCCTGGGCTTTGAATTGAGCCACGACGTGATCGGCGGCGCCGCCATCGACAAGCACGGCGTGCCCCTGGCCGATGAAACCCTCGACCGCGCCCGAGCTGCCGACGCTGTGCTACTCGGCGCCGTGGGCGGGCCGAAATGGGACAAGATCGAACGCGACATCCGCCCAGAACGCGGCCTGCTGAAGATCCGTGCGCAACTGGGCCTGTTCGGTAACCTGCGCCCGGCGATCCTCTATCCGCAACTGGCCGACGCGTCGAGCCTCAAGCCGGAAGTGGTGGCAGGCCTGGATATCCTGATCGTGCGTGAGCTGACCGGTGGCATCTACTTCGGCTCGCCACGGGGCGTGCGTGAGCTGGAGAATGGCGAGCGCCAGGCCTACGACACCCTGCCGTACAGCGAGAGCGAAATCCGCCGCATCGCCCGTGTCGGTTTCGACATGGCCCGTGTGCGTGGCAAGAAGGTCTGCTCGGTGGACAAGGCCAACGTCCTGGCGTCCAGCCAACTGTGGCGCGAAATCGTCGAAGAAGTGGCCAAGGATTACCCGGACGTCGAGCTGAGCCACATGTATGTGGATAACGCCGCCATGCAACTGGTGCGTGCGCCCAAGCAGTTCGACGTGATCGTCACCGACAACCTGTTTGGCGACATCCTGTCTGACCAGGCTTCGATGCTCACCGGTTCCATCGGCATGCTGCCGTCGGCGTCCCTGGACACCAACAACAAGGGCATGTACGAGCCGTGCCACGGTTCGGCGCCGGACATCGCGGGCCAGGGCATTGCCAACCCGTTGGCGACCATTTTGTCGGTGTCGATGATGTTGCGCTACAGCTTCAACCTGAGCGCAGCGGCGGATGCCATCGAGCAGGCGGTGAGCCTGGTGCTGGACCAGGGCCTGCGTACCGGCGACATCTGGTCACAGGGTTGCACCAAGGTCGGGACGCAGGAAATGGGCGATGCAGTAGTCGCCGCGCTGCGGAATCTGTAATCTCTCTGGCCCGCTTGCAGTTGTTGCTGCAAGGCGGCCCACTTTTTAACAAGGTGTAGTTGCGATGAAACGTGTAGGTCTGATCGGTTGGCGCGGTATGGTCGGTTCCGTGCTCATGCAGCGGATGCTGGAAGAGCAGGATTTCGATCTTATTGAGCCGGTGTTTTTCACCACTTCGAATGTCGGTGGCCAAGGGCCGTCCGTGGGCAAGGATATCGCCCCGCTCAAGGACGCCTACAACATTGAAGAGCTGAAGACCCTCGACGTCATTCTGACCTGCCAGGGTGGCGACTACACCAGTGAAGTCTTCCCCAAGCTGCGCGAAGCCGGCTGGCAGGGCTACTGGATCGACGCCGCGTCCAGCCTGCGTATGCAGGACGACGCGGTGATCATCCTCGACCCGGTCAACCGCAAGGTCATCGACCAGCAGCTCGACGCCGGCACCAAGAACTATGTCGGCGGCAACTGCACCGTCAGCCTGATGCTGATGGGCCTGGGTGGCCTGTTCGAAGCCGGGCTGGTGGAGTGGATGAGCGCCATGACCTATCAGGCGGCCTCCGGTGCCGGCGCGCAGAACATGCGTGAGCTGATCAAGCAGATGGGCGCGACCCACGCGGCCGTCGCCGATCAACTGGCCGACCCGGCCAGCGCGATCCTCGACATCGACCGCCGTGTGGCCGAGGCCATGCGCAGCGACGCCTACCCGACCGAGAACTTCGGCGTGCCCTTGGCCGGCAGCCTGATCCCGTGGATCGACAAGGAACTGCCGAACGGCCAGAGCCGCGAAGAGTGGAAGGCCCAGGCCGAGACCAACAAGATCCTCGGGCGCTTCAAGAACCCGATCCCGGTGGACGGTATCTGTGTGCGGATCGGCGCCATGCGCTGCCACAGCCAGGCGCTGACCATCAAGCTCAACAAAGATGTGCCGATCGCCGATATCGAAGGGCTGATCAGCCAGCACAACCCGTGGGTCAAGCTGGTGCCGAACAGCCGCGAAATCAGCATGCAGGAGCTGAGCCCGACCAAGGTCACCGGCACCCTGAATGTACCGGTGGGCCGTCTGCGCAAGCTGAACATGGGCACCCAGTACCTGGGCGCCTTCACTGTAGGTGACCAGCTGCTGTGGGGCGCGGCCGAGCCGCTGCGCCGGATGTTGCGGATCCTGCTGGAGCGTTGATCGTTTTGTGGTGTTGAAGAAACCCGCGTTCTGGTGACAGGCGCGGGTTTTTTATGCCTGATCGTTCCCACGCTCCGCGTGGGAATGCCTCCCCTGACGCTCCGCGTCACAGCCTCAGGAATGGACGCGGAGCGTCCACGGCAGCGTTCCCACGCAGAGCATGGGAACGATCATTGCCTCACTCCCCACCACCCGGTAAAGTGCCGCTCCCCCCGCAATGCCCGAGGCAGCCTCCATGACCCAGACCTTTGATATCGCCGTGATCGGCGCCACCGGTACGGTTGGCGAAACCCTGGTGCAGATCCTCGAAGAGCTGGACTTCCCGGTAGGCACCTTGCACCTGCTGGCCAGTAGCGAGTCGGCCGGCGCGTCGGTGCCGTTTCGCGGCAAAAATGTGCGGGTGCGGGAAGTCGATGAATTTGATTTCAGCAAGGTGCAACTGGCTTTCTTCGCCGCAGGCCCGGCGGTCACCTTGAGTTTCGCCCCCCGCGCCACTGCGGCGGGTTGCTCGTTGATCGATCTGTCCGGCGCCTTGCCGGCCGAACAGGCGCCCCAGGTGGTGCCGGAAGCCAATGCCCAGATGCTGGACGGTTTGAAAAAACCATTCCAGCTCGGTAGCCCAAGCCCTTGCGCCACCCATCTGGCAGTGGTCCTCGCGCCGCTGCGGGGGCTGTTGGATATCCAGCGCGTCAGCGTCACCGCTAACCTGGCGGTGTCCGCCCAGGGCCGTGAAGCCGTCAGCGAACTGGCCCGGCAAACCGCCGAGCTGCTGAATGTACGGCCCCTGGAACCCAAATTCTTTGACCGGCAGATGGCTTTCAACCTGTTGGCCCAGGTCGGCACGCCGGATGCGCAGGGCCATACTGCCCTGGAAAAGCGCCTGGTCCACGAACTGCGCGCCCTGCTTGAACTACCGTTACTGAAAATTTCCGCGACCTGCGTTCAAGCTCCGGTGTTTTTTGGCGATAGCCTGAGCGTGTCCCTGCAACTGGCGGGCGCTGTGGACCTGGGCGCAGTGAATCGCGCGTTGGAAGCGGCGCCGGGCATCGAACTGGTGGAAGAGGGCGATTACCCTACAGCCGTTGGGGATGCGGTCGGTCAGGACGTGGTCTACGTGGGGCGGGTGCGTGCCGGCATCGACGACCCGGCGGAACTAAACTTGTGGCTGACGTCAGATAACGTACGCAAAGGCGCGGCGCTTAACGCCGTGCAACTGGCACAGTTGTTGATAAAACACCTTGTGTAAAAGATACTTGGCGGCAATTTGTAGATTGATTCTAGCCAAGCGCTATGCTTGGCCCCATGCAGGAAAAGTTGCGCGTCGGTGAACTATCGGCTCGCCATGCCGAATGGCAGCGGTACCCAACCTTCTCGCCGGCCGAGGAGTGTTCAAACAAAGGATGAGGCTATGGTTCAAGTTCGCAAACTGGTGTTAGCAATAGCGGCCGCCTCGGCGCTGTCCTCCGGTATGGCGCAAGCGCTGCAACTTGGGGAGATGACCCTCAAGTCGAAGTTGAACCAGCCTCTGTCGGTGGAGATCGAGCTGCTCGACGTGGGCGGGCTGACAGCCTCCGATATCGTGCCCAGCCTCGCGTCTTCCCAGGCCTTTGTGGATGCGGGGGTCGATCGCCAGGCGTTCCTCGATGAGCTGACCTTCACCCCGGTGCTCAACCCCAGCGGTCGCAGCGTGGTTCGTGTCACCTCGAGCAAGCCATTGCCCGATTCCTATGTACGCTTCCTGTTGCAGGTGCAATGGCCGAATGGTCGGTTGATGCGTGACTACAGCGTCTTGCTGGACCCGGCCAAGTTCGAGCAAAAAGCCCCTGAGGCCAGCGCCCCGGCACCCCGTCTTGCGCCGCCTGCTGCTGCCAGTGTGACCAAGGCGGCGGAATACACCACGACTTCCCGCGACACCCTGTGGGAAATCGCCGCAAAAAATCGCAATGGCGGCTCGATCCAACAGACCATGCTGGCGATCCAGGCGTTGAACCCGGGAGCCTTTGTCGACGGCAACATCAACCGCATGAAGACCGGCCAGGTATTGCGCATGCCGGACCCGGTACAAAGCACCAGTCTGCCGCAGCCCGAGGCGATCGCCGAAGTGACCGCGCAGAATGCGGCCTGGCGCCAGGGGCGCCGTGGCGCTAACAATCAGGCAGCGGGGCGCCAGCAACTGGATGCGACCAAACGCACCCAGGCCGGCGCAGCGCCGTCGCAGACGGCAGCGAAGGACAACCTGAGCCTGGTCTCGGCCGAAGCCGCCAAGGCGGGCGTCAAGGGCGCGGCGGGTGATAGCAAGGCTTTGAACAACAAGCTGGCGGTGACCCAGGAAAGCCTGGATTCGACCCGCCGCGAAAATGAAGAACTGAAAAGCCGCATGACTGACCTGCAAAGTCAGTTGGACAAACTGCAGCGGCTGATTGAGTTGAAAAACAACCAACTGGCCAAGTTGCAGGCTGAAGGCGGCGCCCCGGCGCAGCCGGCTGTAATCCCTGCCGAACTGGCTGCGGCGCCGACCGCGCCTGCTGCCCCTGCTCCGGCTGCCGAAGCGCCGGTGGTCGCGCCAGTGGAAACCCCGGCTGAGCCTGCGCCAGTGGCCAGCACCGAAGGCAAGTTCAATGACCTGCTGACCAACCCTATCGTCCTCGGGGTGATCGGTGGTGCCGCCGGCCTCCTGGTGTTGTTGCTCCTGCTGCTATGGGCGCGCCATCGCAATGCGCGCCTGGAAGAGGAAAAACACCTGCGCATGGCGCGGGCGCTGGCCGAAGAGCCGGAATTTTCCTCGAATATTGAGCAGGACCTGTCTCTGGACAGTTTCGAGGGCCTTGAAGTCCCGGCGGCAAGCGTCAAGCTGGCTCCAGCTCCAGCTCCAGCTCCAGCTCCGGTTGCCGTGGCGCCGGTGCCTGCCCCGGCGACCAGCATGGCGCCGCCAAGCAAACTGATCATCGAACCCGGTTCCTCCGATGCCCTGGCCCAGGCCCAGTCCCATCTGGACCGTGGTCACTTGAACCAGGCGGCGGCCGTGCTGGAAGAGGCGATCAAGCTGGAGCCCGCGCGCAGTGACCTGCGCCTCAAGATCCTGGAAGTCTACGGCCAGCAGGGCGACAAGGACGGTTTCGTGACCCAGGAGCGCCAGTTGGTCGCCAATGGCGAGAACCACGCCCAGGTCGAGCTGTTGAAAAATCGCTACCCGGCCATGGCCGTGCTCGCGGCGGGCGTCAGTGCTGCGGTCGCCGCCGCCGCGCTTGATGCGCAGTACGTCAAGGATCTGCTCCAGGAAGAACCGGCGCCTGCTCCCGCGCCTGAAACCGATGCTTTCGACAATGATTTCGACCTGAGCCTGGATGACCTGGAAGCCGCGTCGCCGGCAGTGGTCGCGCCGGAGCCCGAGGTCGATGACCTGAGCTTTGAGTCGGTGCTGCAGCAGCAAACCGAGGCCAAGGCCAGCCCGGACGATCTGTCCGACTTTGACCTCGACTTGCAGCTGGATGCGCCAGCCTCCCAGTCCGACGATGACTTCCTCTCGGGCCTGGAAGAAGAGATGAAGGACCTGCCGCCGGTCGAGCCGCCCACCCTGACGCCAGCTGCGCTGGATGACTTTGACCTGCCGGAAGACTTCGACCTGTCCCTGGCCGACGAGCCTGCATCATCGAGCAAGCCGGACGCATTCGCCTCGGAGCTTGACGACGTCAACGCCGAGCTGGAACGTCTGTCGCAGAGCCTGGAAAGCCCGTCGATCGAACCGAGCTTCACCGCTGAAGATGCGGCAAAGGGCGACGATGAGCCGGAATTCGACTTCCTGTCGGGTACCGACGAAGTTGCCACCAAACTCGACCTGGCCCAGGCCTACATCGACATGGGCGATGAGGGCGGTGCGCGTGACATCCTGGCCGAAGTCCTCACTGAGGGTGACGACGGCCAGCGTAGCGAAGCCAAGGAAATGCTCAGCCGCCTGGTGTGATTACCGGCAATTAACGCAGCGGCGGCCTTCGGGTCGCCGTTTTGCATTTAAATGGGGGAGTCGGGCTTGCCCGCGATAGAGGCGACTCGGTCCGTCAGTAAAAACGAGGCGCGGCTATCGCAGGCAAGCCAGCGCCCACAAAATGCCCCAGGCCCAGGCCTGGCACTTTATAATGGCCGCCTTTGCGCAACTATCAGGCTCTCAGCTCTTGGCAAATATAGATAACGCGGCCGCCGAAATGGCGGCCGCCGGCTTTTTCAGAATCGCCCTGGGCGTGGAATACAAAGGCTCGCGCTATCGCGGCTGGCAGCGCCAGGCCTCTGGCGTGCCGACCGTGCAGGAAACCCTGGAGAAGGCCCTGTCGAAGGTCGCCGACTCGCCGGTTTCATTGATGTGCGCCGGGCGCACCGACGCGGGCGTACATGCCTGCGGGCAAGTGGTGCATTTTGACACCCAGGCCGAGCGCTCGATGAAGGCGTGGGTCATGGGCGCCAATATCAATCTGCCCCACGATGTCAGCGTCAGTTGGGCCAAGGTTATGCCGGCGCACTTCCATGCGCGGTTCAAGGCGATTGCCCGGCGTTACCGCTATGTGATCTACAACGATCAGATCCGTCCGGCGCACTTGAACGAAGAGATCACCTGGAACCACCGTCCGCTGGACGCCGAGCGCATGGCTGAAGCGGCCCAGCATTTGGTGGGGATCCACGATTTCAGCGCCTTTCGCGCCGGCCAGTGCCAGGCCAAGTCGCCGATCAAGGAAGTCCACCACCTGCGGGTGACCCGTCACGGCAAGATGATTGTCCTGGATATCCGCGCCGGGGCGTTCCTGCACCATATGGTGCGCAATATCGCCGGGGTGCTGATGACCATCGGCACCGGCGAGCGCCCGGTGGAGTGGGCCAGGGAGGTGCTGGAGAGCCGGGTGCGGCGTACCGGCGGGGTCACGGCGCACCCGTTCGGCCTGTACCTGGTGGAGGTGGAGTACCGCGACGAGTTCGAGCTGCCGCAGCGTTTCATCGGGCCACACTTCCTCACTGGTTTCACTGAACTTGGCGGCTGACGCCCGGAAAAGCATTTGTTACCATCCGGGACTTTCCTGGACAGCCCCCTGAGGTTCCGACGATATGTCAGGCGTTCGCAGCAAGATTTGCGGGATTACCCGCATGGAAGACGCGCTGGCGGCAGTCGAGGCGGGGGCTGACGCCATTGGCTTTGTGTTTTATGCCAAGAGCCCGCGGGCGGTAACGGTGCAGCAGGCCCGGGCGATCATTGCCGGCTTGCCGCCGTTCGTGACCACTGTGGGGCTGTTCGTCAACGCCAGCGCCTGCGAGCTCAATGAAACCCTGGATGCGGTGCCCCTGGACCTGTTGCAGTTCCATGGCGACGAAACCCCGGAGGAGTGCGCCGGCTACCATCGCCCGTATATCAAGGCGCTGCGGGTCAAGGCCGGGGACGATATCGCCGCCAGTTGTGCCGCCTACGCCGGGGCCAGCGGGATTTTGCTCGATGCCTATGTCGAGGGCATTCCTGGCGGTACCGGCGAGGCCTTCGATTGGTCGCTGATCCCACAGGGCTTGAGCAAGCCGATCATCCTGGCGGGTGGCTTGTGCGCTGACAATGTGGCGCAGGCCATTGCTCAGGTTCGCCCGTATGCCGTCGACGTCAGTGGCGGGGTGGAGCAGGCCAAGGGCATCAAGGACTCTGGCAAGATTCACGCATTCATGCAGGCAGTGCGCAGCAGCAGTGGCGCGATGTGACGGCTGGCAGTCTGCCGCCGTCAGTAACTACCACTGTGTAAAACAGGCCGGCGTTGCCCTCGGGCGGCGCCAATGAAGTGGCAACCACGCACTGGCGGGTTGTCTGGAAGGCTGAGGGCAGGTGCAGGAAATGGCTGGTCGAACGTCTGACCCCGTCCTGCAGTTGTTATCGCCACATCAATGAATTTAGCTCAAGGGCATACGCGGGGCTGTGTTCAAGCCACCGGTACTGGAGAAAGAAAGCATGAGCAACTGGTTAGTAGACAAACTGATCCCCTCGATCATGCGTTCCGAGGTGAAGAAAAGCTCGGTCCCTGAAGGTCTGTGGCACAAGTGCCCCTCCTGCGACGCGGTGTTGTACCGCCCGGAGCTGGAAAAGACCCTGGACGTTTGCCCCAAGTGCAATCACCACATGCGTATCGGCGCCCGCGCCCGTATCGACATTTTCCTCGACGCCGATGGCCGTGCCGAGCTGGGCGCTGACCTGGAGCCGGTGGACCGCCTCAAGTTCCGCGACGGCAAGAAGTACAAGGACCGCCTGACCGCTGCGCAAAAGCAGACGGGCGAGAAAGACGCGCTGATCTCCGTCAGCGGCAAGCTGCTGGGTATGCCAGTGGTGGTGTCGGCGTTTGAGTTCTCCTTCATGGGTGGCTCGATGGGCGCCATTGTCGGTGAGCGTTTTGTACGCGCCGCCAACTACGCCCTGGAAAACCGTTGCCCGATGATCTGCTTCGCCGCCTCCGGTGGTGCGCGGATGCAGGAAGCGCTGATTTCGCTGATGCAAATGGCCAAGACCTCTGCGGTACTGGCGCGTCTGCGTGAAGAAGGCATCCCGTTCATCTCGGTCCTGACCGACCCGGTCTACGGCGGCGTTTCCGCCAGCCTGGCGATGCTGGGCGACGTGATTGTCGGCGAGCCCAAGGCGCTGATCGGCTTTGCCGGCCCACGCGTGATCGAGCAGACCGTACGTGAAAAACTGCCGGAAGGCTTCCAGCGCAGCGAGTTCCTGCTGGAGCACGGCGCCATCGACATGATCATTGCCCGTTCCGAGCTGCGTCCACGCCTGGGCAACCTGCTGGCACAGATGATGGGTTTGCCGACCCCGGTGTACGTCGCGCCTAAGGTCGAGCCCATCGTTGTGCCGCCGGTGCCTGCAAACTTATGACCCAACGAACCCTGGGCGAATGGCTCGCCTACCTCGAGCAGTTGCATCCGTCAGCCATCGACATGGGGCTGGAGCGCTCGCAACAGGTAGCGGCCCGCCTTGGGTTGGGGCGGCCGGCGCCACGGGTGATCACGGTCACTGGCACCAATGGCAAGGGGTCTACCTGCGCTTTCGTCGCCGCGTTGCTGCAGGCCCAGGGCTTGAAGGTGGGCGTCTACAGCTCGCCGCACTTGCTGCGTTACAACGAGCGTGTGCAGCTCAATGGCGTCGAAGCCACTGACGAGCAGTTATGCGAAGCCTTTGCGGCGCTGGATGCCGGACGTGGCGAAACCTCCCTGACCTATTTCGAGATGGGCACCCTGGCCGCGTTCTGGCTGTTCGAGCGTGAACAACTGGATGCGGTGGTGCTGGAAGTCGGTCTGGGCGGTCGTCTGGATACCGTCAATGTGGTGGATGCCGACCTCGCATTGGTGACCAGCATTGGCGTGGATCATGCTGACTACCTGGGCGATACCCGCGAATCCGTGGCCTATGAAAAGGCCGGGATCTTCCGCCAGGGCAAGCCGGCGCTGTGCGGTGATGTGGACCCGCCCCATACCTTGCTGGATAAGGTGCGCGAGCTGGATTGCCCGTTTTTCCTGCGGGGCCGGGACTTCGGCCTGGAAGTGGCAGGCGATCGCTGGTCGTGGCACGGGGTCGATGCGCGGGGCCAGGGTGTCGAGCTGCACGACCTGCCGCTGCTGAACCTGCCCATGGAAAACGCCGCGCTCGCCCTGCAGGCCTACCTGTTGCTGGATCTGCCGTGGAATGCCGGGCAGATTGCCGATACCTTGCAGCGTACGCAGGTGGTCGGGCGCCTGGATCGTCGCTCGTTCGAGTGGCAAGGCAAGCGCTTGAACCTGTTGCTGGATGTTGGGCATAACCCCCATGCTGCGCAGTACCTGGCGCGTCGTTTGTCGCTCCAGGCGCCGGCGGGTCGGCGTCTGGCGGTGTTCGGCCTGCTGGCGGACAAGGATCTGGACGGTGTGGTCGCGCCTTTGCTGGGCAGTGTGCAGTCCTGGGCCGTCGCCCCGCTGGATACGCCGCGCACCCGTACCGCGGATGATGTGCAGGCGGTGTTGCAGAACCTTGGCGCGACGGTGACGTCCCATGCAAGCGTAACCGCTGCATTGGAGGCTCAATGCGCGGTGGCAACGGCCGAGGACGAGATTCTGTTGTTCGGATCATTTTATTGTGTTGCCGAGGCGCTTGAGTGGTTGGCCCGGCGCTCCACGGAGGAAGCTGCACATGGCATTACTGGATAGCGCATACAAGCAGCGAATGGTCGGAGCCCTGGTGCTGGTGGCATTAGCGGTGATTTTCCTGCCGATGCTGTTTTCTCGCCAGGATGAGCAGCGTCAGGTTACGGTCGAAGCACCGGCGGCGCCCCAGGCGCCGGTGATGCCGCAGGTCCAGGTCGAGCCGGTAGTGGTGCCTGAGCCGCAGGCGCTGCCCGAGGAAGAACCGGTGCCGACCGATGCGGAAATTGCCGAACAGCAAGCACCTTCGGCGCCGATCCAGCCGAGTGTGCCGGTGGTAAAACCTGCTCCTGCGCCTGCGCCTGTGGTCGCCGCCAAGCCGGCTGCACCTGCTCCTGCGCCGAAACCGGTCGCACCGCAGCCCGCAGCCCCGGGCAAGCCTGATGTGGGGCAAAGCCGTATTGATCCGAATGGCCTGCCGATCAGTTGGTCGGTGCAACTCGCCAGCCTGTCCAATCGCGAAAGCGCCGAAGCCTTGCAGAAAACCCTGCGCAGCCAGGGTTATAACGCGTATATCCGAACTGCCAATGGCAAGAATCGGGTATTTGTCGGTCCGCTGATCGAGCGTGCCGAGGCTGACCGCCTGCGGGACTTGCTGGGTCGCCAGCAGAACCTGAAGGGCTTTGTGGTGCGCTTCCAGCCAGAGCGCGGCTGAAACATCCAAATGTGTATGCAGGCTTGCGTGGGAGCGGGCTTGCCCGCGATGACGGTGGGCCAGTCGATTGTTTAGTTGACTGGCACGCCGCTATCGCGGGCAAGCCCGCTCCCACATTCGTTTTTGCCTGACTTGAGATGGCCATGGCTTGCCACAACCCATTGATTTGCAATGGACTGCCAAACACCGCTTACCGATAGCCCAGCGCTCTGCTAAAATGCGCCGCCTTATCCGTCTGTAGGCTGCACTGTGCCATTTACCTGGGTTGATTGGGCGATCGTAGCCATCATCGCCATCTCCGCATTGATCAGTCTAAGCCGCGGCTTCGTCAAAGAAGCATTGTCGCTGCTGACCTGGATCGTTGCAGGAGTCGTCGCCTGGATGTTCGGCGGATCCCTGGCCGTTTATCTGGCCGGTTATATCGAAACACCTTCGGCTCGCGTCATCGCGGGCTGCGCCATCATGTTCATCGCCACGCTGCTGGTGGGAGCAATGGTCAATTATCTTATCGGCGAATTGATACGTGTCACCGGCCTCTCCGGGACCGATCGATTTCTCGGCATGGCCTTCGGTGCCGCGCGTGGCGCGTTGCTGGTGGTCGTTGCGGTCGGGCTGTTGAGCCTGGGTCCGGTACAGCAGGATGCATGGTGGCAGGAGTCGAGTCTCGTGCCAAAATTTCTATTGGTTGCAGATTGGTCCAAGAACCTCATATTGGGGTGGAGCAGTCAGTGGCTGGCCAGCGGTATCAGCGTACCCGCTGATCTTCCGTTCAAGGAACATCTCTTGCCCGGCAACGCGCCGCAGTAAGTAGTGTTCAGTCAAGATTCATTAAGTAGGGGTTGCGTCGCATGTGTGGCATCGTCGGTATCGTCGGTAAGTCGAACGTCAATCAGGCGCTGTATGACGCGCTAACCGTCCTCCAGCACCGCGGCCAGGACGCTGCCGGTATTGTGACCAGCCATGACGGCCGGTTATTCCTGCGCAAGGACAATGGCCTGGTACGTGACGTGTTCCATCAGCGTCACATGCAGCGCCTGGTCGGGCATATGGGCATTGGCCATGTGCGTTATCCGACTGCCGGTAGCTCGACTTCGGCCGAAGCTCAACCGTTTTACGTCAACTCGCCGTACGGCATTACCTTGGCGCACAACGGCAACCTGACCAACGTTGAGCAACTGGCCAAGGAGATTTACGAATCTGACCTGCGCCATGTCAACACCAACTCCGACTCGGAAGTGCTGCTCAACGTGTTCGCCCACGAACTGGCCCAGCGCGGCAAGTTGCAGCCGACCGAAGAAGATGTGTTCGCTGCCGTGACTGACGTGCATAACCGATGCGTTGGCGGCTACGCGGTCGTGGCAATGATCACCGGCTACGGTATTGTCGGTTTCCGCGACCCGCACGGCATTCGTCCTATCGTGTTCGGCCAGCGTCACACCGACGAAGGCGTCGAGTACATGATCGCCTCCGAAAGCGTATCCCTGGATGTACTGGGCTTCACCCTGGTGCGCGACCTGGCGCCGGGCGAAGCGGTGTACATCACCGAAGACGGCAAGCTGCATACCCGTCAGTGCGCGATCAACCCGAAACTCACCCCATGCATCTTCGAACACGTCTACCTGGCGCGTCCGGATTCGATCATTGACGGTGTTTCGGTGTACAAGGCGCGTCTGCGCATGGGTGAGAAGCTCGCCGAGAAGATCCTGCGCGAACGCCCTGAGCATGACATCGACGTGGTGATCCCGATCCCGGACACCAGCCGCACCGCCGCGCTGGAGCTGGCTACCCGCCTGGGCGTCAAGTTCCGCGAAGGTTTCGTCAAGAACCGCTACATCGGCCGCACCTTCATCATGCCGGGCCAGGCGGCTCGCAAGAAGTCGGTACGCCAGAAGCTCAATGCCATCGAGCTGGAATTCCGCGGCAAGAACGTGATGCTGGTGGATGACTCCATCGTGCGTGGCACCACGTGCAAGCAGATCATCCAGATGGCCCGCGAAGCCGGGGCGAAGAACGTGTACTTCTGTTCTGCCGCGCCTGCCGTGCGGTACCCGAACGTGTACGGTATCGACATGCCGAGCGCCCATGAACTGATTGCGCACAATCGTTCGACCCAGGATGTAGCCGACCTGATCGGTGCCGATTGGCTGATTTACCAGGACCTTCCTGACCTGATCGAAGCGGTTGGCGGCGGCAAGATCAAGATCGAGCAGTTCGATTGCGCGGTCTTCGATGGCAAGTACGTGACAGGTGATGTCGACGAGGCGTACCTGAACAAGATTGAGCAGGCGCGTAACGACTCATCGAAGATCAAGACCCAGGCGGTCAGCGCGATCATCGATCTGTACAACAACTGAGTAACTACCGGCCCTGAGGGGCCGGTTTTGTATGTTAAATAAAGAATTTGAGTGAAGGAGTGGCAGCATGAGTCAGGAATGGGATGCCGGTCGGTTGGACAGCGACCTCGATGGTGTGGCTTTCGATACCCTGGCTGTGCGCGCCGGCCAGCACCGCACGCCGGAAGGTGAGCACGGTGACCCGATGTTCTTCACCTCCAGCTACGTGTTCCGCACCGCAGCGGACGCGGCGGCGCGCTTTGCTGGCGAAGTGCCGGGTAACGTTTACTCCCGCTATACCAACCCGACGGTGCGCGCCTTCGAAGAGCGTATCGCGGCGCTTGAAGGGGCAGAGCAGGCCGTCGCCACAGCTACCGGCATGGCGGCGATCCTCGCCGTGGTGATGAGTCTGTGCAGCGCCGGTGATCACGTATTGGTGTCGCGCAGTGTGTTTGGTTCGACCATCAGCCTGTTCGAAAAGTACTTCAAGCGCTTTGGCATTGAAGTCGACTACGTGCCGCTGGCGGACCTTTCTGGCTGGAATGCGGCCATCAAGGCCAATACCAAATTGCTATTTGTCGAGTCGCCGTCCAACCCGCTGGCAGAGCTGGTGGACATCGCCGCTCTCGCCGAAGTGGCGCATGCCAAGGGCGCGATGCTGGTAGTGGATAACTGCTTCTGCACGCCAGCCCTGCAGCAGCCACTGAAGCTCGGCGCAGATATCGTGGTGCATTCGGCCACCAAGTTCATCGATGGCCAGGGTCGTTGCATGGGCGGCGTGGTAGCCGGCCGCGGCGAGCAGATGAAGGAAGTGGTGGGCTTCTTGCGCACCGCTGGCCCGACCCTGAGCCCGTTCAATGCGTGGATTTTCCTCAAGGGCCTGGAAACCCTCAGCCTGCGGATGAAGGCCCATTGCGCCAATGCCCAGGCCCTGGCCGAGTGGCTGGAGCAGCAGGACGGCATCGAGAAAGTCCACTACGCCGGCTTGAAGAGCCACCCGCAACACGACCTGGCCCAGCGTCAGCAGCGTGGCTTCGGGGCTGTGGTCAGTTTCGAGGTCAAGGGCGGCAAAGAGGGCGCATGGCGCTTTATCGACGCGACACGCCTGATCTCCATCACTGCCAACCTGGGTGATAGCAAAACCACCATTACCCATCCAAGCACCACTTCCCATGGTCGCCTGGCACCGCAGGAGCGTGAAGCCGCGGGTATCCGCGACAGCCTGATCCGCGTTGCCGTTGGCCTGGAAGACGTGACTGACTTGCAGGCCGACCTGGCTCGCGGGCTGGCTGCCTTGTGATCGAGTGGTCCCTGGAGGCGGCTAGCGTCAGTAATGGCCGGGTCGCGTTGGTGACGGGTGCGGCACGCGGTATCGGCCTGGGGATCGCGGCCTGGCTGGTCAGCGAAGGCTGGCAGGTGGTGTTGGCTGATCTGGACCGCGAGCGGGGCGCCAAGGTGTCCAGGGTGCTGGGCGATAACGCCTGGTTTATCACCATGGACGTGGCCGATGAGCAGCAGGTGGCCCTTGGGGTGGCTGAAGTGCTGGGTCAGTTCGGGCGCCTGGATGCCCTGGTGTGTAATGCCGCTGTGGCCGATCCGCGCAATATCACATTGGATAGCCTGGACCTGGCTTACTGGAATCGGGTGCTGGCGGTGAACCTCAGTGGGCCGATGCTGCTGGCCAAGCACTGTGCGCCCTATCTGCGTGCCCATGGTGGTTCGATCGTCAACCTCGCCTCGACCCGGGCGCGGCAGTCGGAAGCGGATACCGAGGCTTACGCGGCGAGCAAGGGCGGCCTGTTGGCCCTGACTCACGCGCTGGCTATCAGCCTGGGGCCGGAGGTGCGGGTCAACGCTGTCAGCCCGGGCTGGATCGACGCCCGTGATCCCGCGGCGCGCCGTGCAGAGCCGTTGAGTGACGCCGATCATGCGCAGCATCCTGCGGGCCGGGTAGGCACGGTTGAGGACGTGGCAGCCATGGTGGCGTGGCTGCTGTCGCGCAGCGCCGGGTTCGTCACTGGGCAAGAGTTCGTGGTGGACGGTGGGATGAGCAAGAAGATGATTTACAGCGAGTAGGGCGGGTCCTGCGCTTGACGTTATTTTGTCTTTTTCAGAAAAACTTCAAGCAGGCTCTTGACTTAGGTCCGCCATCTGCGTAAATTTCGCGGCCTCAACGAAGCAAAGGGTGATTAGCTCAGCTGGGAGAGCATCTGCCTTACAAGCAGAGGGTCGGCGGTTCGATCCCGTCATCACCCACCACTTCTTGAGAGTTTTGCCTTCGGGCAAGACGCAACGTTAAAGGTTGCACCGACGCGCAGCGGTAGTTCAGTCGGTTAGAATACCGGCCTGTCACGCCGGGGGTCGCGGGTTCGAGTCCCGTCCGCTGCGCCATATTTTCCAGGTCCGATGTTTCGGATTTGAGATTGAACAGCCAAGGCTGCTCAGTCAGATGTTTGAAGGCGGTTGAAGGTGACACTTCGGCAGTCTGAGCGATACGCAGCGGTAGTTCAGTCGGTTAGAATACCGGCCTGTCACGCCGGGGGTCGCGGGTTCGAGTCCCGTCCGCTGCGCCATATCTGTTCCAGGGTCCACTGAACACCCTGAGAGCGCCAAGAAAAGCTTTATGCTTGATTGGATCGATAGCAAAGACCCTGGTCGAAAGACCGGGGTTTTTTGTGTCTGCGATTTGATGATTGGATCTGTAGGAGCCAGCAAGCCGGCTCCTACAGGCTGTTGATCAGAAACCCAGCTTGTCCCGCAGCCCGTAGTACCACGCGCCCAGTGCCGCAAATGGCGTGCGCAGCAGTTGGCCGCCCGGGAACGGATAGTGCGGCAGGTCGGCAAACGCATCAAAACGCTCTGCCTGGCCTCTGAGGGCTTCAGCCAGTACCTTGCCTGCCAGGTGGGTGTACGTCACGCCATGGCCGCTACAGCCCTGGGAATAGTAGATGTTGTCACCGATGCGACCGACCTGGGGCAGGCGCGAAAGGGTCAGTAGGAAGTTGCCGGTCCAGGCGTAGTCGATTTTTACATCCTTCAATTGCGGAAAAGCCTTGAGCATCTTCGGCCGGATGATCGCTTCGATGTTCGCTGGATCCCGTGCGCCATACACCACGCCACCGCCGAAGATCAGGCGCTTGTCGCTGGTCAGTCGGTAGTAGTCGAGCAGGTAGTTGCAATCTTCGACGCAGAAGTCCTGGGGGAGCAGGCGGTTGGCCAGTTCATCGCCCAGTGGCGCCGTGGTAATCACTTGGGTGCCACAAGGCATCGATTTGGCTGCCAACTCGGGCACCAGGTTGCCCAGGTAGGCGTTGCCGGCGACGATGATGAATTTAGCCTTCACCTTGCCTTGCGCCGTGTGGACGACAGGGTTGGCGCCACGTTCGATACGCACGGCGGCGGACTGTTCGTAGATGGTGCCGCCCAGGGACTCCACTGCCGCCGCTTCACCCAATGCCAGGTTGAGCGGATGGATATGCCCGCCACTCATGTCCAGCAGGCCGCCCACGTAGTTCTCGCAGGCCACCACCTCGCGGATGCGCCGCTCGTCGAGCAGCTCCAGCTGGGTATGGCCATAGCGTTCCCACAAGCGCTTCTGCGACTCCAGATGACCCATGTGCTTGCTATTGAGCGCTGCGAATACACCGCCGTCCTTCAAGTCGCACTGGATCTGGTACTTGGCAACCCGCTCACGGATGATCCTGCCGCCCTCGAACGCCATTTGTCCCAGCAGTTGCGCCTGCTGGGGGCCGACGCTGCGTTCGATCACGTCGATATCACGGCTATAGCTGTTGACGATCTGGCCACCATTGCGCCCGGACGCACCGAAACCCACCTTGGCGGCTTCCAGTACCGTTACGCGAAAGCCGTTTTCCAGCAGAAACAGCGCGCTCGACAACCCGGTATAGCCAGCACCGATCACGCACACATCGGTTTCAACCTCACCTTGCAGCACTGGCCGCGGAGGAGCCGCATTGGCGGACGCGGCGTAATACGACTGGGGATAGGGGGTGTTCGCCATACTGGAACCTCTGTTTTATATTTTTTACGAGTGCGCCGATCCTACCTGAGTTGAAAATGCCCTGCCAGCCACTCGAAAAAGCAGCGCTGCTGATAAAAAATAAAAAATTCGCATATTCATAGGCTTAGCTGCAAAAAAGGTGTTGACACCCCTCGGGAATTCCGTAGAATGCCGCCTCACAGCAGGCACGTAGCTCAGTTGGTTAGAGCACCACCTTGACATGGTGGGGGTCGTTGGTTCGAGTCCAATCGCGCCTACCAAACAAAATCCGCTCTGCTGGGCGGTCTAGAAGGGCTCACCGAAAGGTGGGCCCTTTTTTGTTGCGATTTGCAAAGGCCTCACTCAAAACGCCAGTTCCGTACCCGTCTCCAGATACTCTGATTTTCTTTTCGTCGCGCCTTAAGTGTCTTCCTTCGGGAGCCTCTATTGCTCGTACTGTATTTTCGGCGACTTCGAGCCCCCGGCCCCCCCTAAACACAGCGCCCAATTCAAGGCCGCAGCCAACTCCAAGGCTTGGCAGCCCTGATCTAGCAGGTTTACCCAAAAGGCCACGTCAGGATTTGAGCCCGCAAATCCTGACGTGACCCTGGTTGGCTTACATCCCCTCACAAACTTTATTGATTTGCAGCAACAATTTTTCTTGTTGGACACTCTCTGCCCCAAGCAGCAAAGATGCCCGCCAGTGACCCTCGACCTACTCGGTCAATAATAAAAATCCGCGTCGGGCTGCCCGTTATCGCTTATCAGCGATGCAGGCGTCGTAGCACGCAATCAAGGACTCAACGTCATGCAAACTGTTGTGAACCTTTGGCCGCTGATTGGCGTGCTCGTCATCGTGGTCGGCTTTGTGTTGCGCTTCAATCCATTACTGGTGGTGACGGCGGCGGCGATTGCCACCGGGTTTGCCGCGCATTTCCCCCTGGAAAAAATCCTCGCCACCATGGGCGATGGCTTCCTGCAGACTCGCGCCTTGCAATTGATCCTGCTGCTGCCCCTGGCCGTTATCGGCCTGCTGGAGCGCCATGGCTTGCGTCTGCACGCACAGAACTGGATTGCACGTTTCGAGCGGGCCACCGTCGGGCGTCTGTTGATCATTTATCTGTTTGTTCGCGAGTCCACGGCGGCGATGGGCCTGACCAGTCTTGGCGGGCACCCGCAGATGGTGCGCCCGTTGCTGGCGCCGATGGCGGAAGGGGCTGCCGAGAAGCGTTTCGGCAAGCTGCCGGACAAGGTGCGGCACAAGGTCCTGGCGATGTGTGCCGCCACGGACAACGTGGGGCTGTTTTTTGGTGAAGATATCTTCGTGGCCTTTGGTGCGATTGCCCTGATGCACACCTTCCTGCTGGGCTCTGGTATTGATGTCGAGCCGCTGCACATCGCGGTCTGGGGCATCCCCACGGCGATTTGTGCGTTCATTGTGCACGCCATCCGTTTACACCGGTTTGACCGAAGACTGACGCGTGAACTGACGGCCACTGCGCCCGCCAACGCTCAGTCGGAGGCCGCGCAATGATCATTTCCATTCAATACTTGTACTGGCTTGCCGGCGTTTTGTTGCTGATTACTGCAGGCATGATCCTGGCTGACCGCACCCACCCCAAGCGTTGGTCAACAGCGTTTTTCTGGTTACTGTTCGCCATTCCGTTCCTGGTGGGTGAGCACCTGCCGTCGGTGGTGGTGGGTGTTGGCGTGGTGCTGATGGCGCTGATCGCCGGGCTCGGCGGGGTAGGGCGTGGTACCCATGTCGAGTTGCATGACAAGGAGTCTCGCGCCAGTGCTGGTCGGTTGGGTCATAAACTGTTTATTCCGGCCCTGGCCATTCCGTTGACCACGGTGATCGGCTCGGTGCTGCTCAAGCACACCGAGATTGGCGGCGTGCCGCTGCTGGACCCGAAAAACACCACGTTCGTGTCCCTTGGTCTCGGCTGCCTGATTGCCCTGGGCTTGGCCTGCTGGCTGACCCGCGATACCCCGGTGCAGGCCCTGCGTGAATCGCGACGCCTGACCGAAGCCCTGGGCTGGGCCATGGTGCTGCCGCAGATGCTGGCAATGCTTGGTCTGTTGTTCAACGAAGCCGGCGTTGGCACGGCCGTGGCTCACGTCACCACCACCTACATCAACCTGGATTACAAGCTGGTCGCGGTGATGGTCTATGTGTTGGGCATGGCGCTGTTTACGGTGATCATGGGTAACGGTTTTGCCGCCTTCCCGGTGATGACCGGTGGTGTGGGCGTGCCGGTGTTGGTGGGGATCTATGGCGGCAACCCGGCGGTGATGGCGGCCATCGGCATGTTCTCCGGCTACTGCGGTACGCTGATGACCCCGATGGCGGCAAACTTCAATATTGTGCCTGCAGCGCTCCTGGAATTACCGGACAAAAACGCGGTGATCAAGGCGCAGATACCCACGGCATTGATGATGTTGCTGGTCAATATCGTCCTGCTTTATCTGTTGATGTGAGGTCGAGATGGAAACTGTGTTGCTGTTGGGGTTCGAGCCATTCGATCGAGACCTGATCAACCCGTCCTGGGAGGCGGTGCGCCTGCTGGATGGGGTGCAATTGCAAGAAGGCGTGACCATCGTCGCCCGTCAATTGCCCTGTGCCTTCGCCACTGCCGGCAGCTGTTTGAACCAGTTGCTGGCCGAGCATCAGCCACAACTGGTGATTGCCACGGGGCTGGGGCCTGGGCGCAGTGATATTTCCATCGAGCGGGTTGCGATCAATCTGATTGATGCACGGATCCCGGACAACCTCGGTGCCCAGCCCGTGGATACGGCGGTGACCCCCGAGGGGCCTGCTGCCTACTTCAGCACCCTGCCGGTCAAGGCCATGGTCAGGGCGGTGCGCGAGGCCGGAATCGCAGCCTCGGTTTCGCAAACGGCGGGCACCTTTGTATGTAACCAGGTGTTCTACCGCTTGCAGCATGCCTTGGTAGGATCGGGTGTGCGCAGTGGGTTTATCCATGTTCCGTATCTGCCAGGGCAGGCGGCTGAGCCTCAGCCTTCGATGGCGTTGGCGACAACGGTTGAAGGGCTGAGAGTTGCGGTCCTGGCGGCCTGGAGTACGCCGCGTGATATTGCCGAGAGCGGCGGCCAGGTGTGCTGATGCGCTGATGCGTCATCGTTCGTTTACAAGCTCGGGGCCGATCCGTAGATTGCATCAGGGCCCGACAACGGGCGACGAGTGCAAGAGGAAACCCTGCAGTGTCCGCCAAAGAATCGGCCGTATTTGATCGTCAGTACCGTGCATTCCTGTTTGATATGGACGGCACTCTCCTTAACTCCATCGCCGCCGCAGAGCGGGTCTGGGCCGCCTGGGCGCAGCGCCATGGCCTGGACGTCGAGGCGTTCTTGACCACCATCCATGGCGTGCGCGCCATCGACACCATCACTCGTCAGGCTTTGCCAGGGGTAGATGCGCAGGCCGAGGCGCGGGGTATTACCGAGGCAGAAATCGAGGACGTGGCGGGCGTGGTGGCGATCCCCGGAGCCGTGACGTTTCTACAGAGCTTGCCCACGCATTGCTGGGCGGTGGTCACGTCCGCGCCCAAGGCGCTGGCGCTGCGCCGTATGCAGGCGGCAGGGCTGGTGCCGCCGGCCGTCATGGTAACGGCTGAGGATGTAACCAATGGCAAGCCGGATCCGGCCGGTTACCTGCTGGGGGCCAAGCGTTTGGGGGTGCCAATAGGCGAGTGCCTGGTGTTTGAGGACGCGTCGGTGGGGATCCGTGCCGGGGAGGCGGCGGGCGCGGACGTCGTAGTGGTGACATCGACGCATTGGGAGCCGATGGCAACGGAACATCCGACGATTGCCAGTTATGACGGCGTGCGGGTGCAGTGTGATGCGGCCGGCCTGTTGCGTCTGCGGCCTTCTACACCGGCTTGAATGCCGCGCCGCGCCGGGTCAGCAGGATGTTCTCGGCGCCAATCCATTGGTAGCCCAGTGGATCCCTAATGTGTCCATGGATGACAGTACCCGTGATCAGTTTCAACAGGTAAAGCTCGCGCAGGCCGGCGAGGATTTCCTCGGGCTTGCCCAGCAGTTCGCTGGAAGATTTCGGCTTATCTATTGAAAGTTGTTCGATCAAGGACTGTAGGTTTTTAGCGTTATGTTCTATGTCCATATCGATAACGTTTTTTATGAAGTGTAAGGGTATGGGTGCTACCGGGGCGGATAGTTCCTCATATTTCAAGTAGAGGATCCAATCGGTGCGTCAGGAGGGGGATTTCTGACGAGCGTGACGAAACGCACGGCGGTTGAGTTTTCGCTGGATCGCAGACTGAATGGGCTTGAGGCAGAAGCAGAACAGATAACCACCGAGAAATAGCGCCAGGTCGGGCCATGTATCGGCATCCTGCGCGGTGGTGCTGCCTTCCATGTACAGCCTGAGGCCGTATCCGATTGTCACAAAACCCAGGGCAATCAGTAGGGCGATCATCCAGGATTTGCAGGTGTAGGGCTCTTTGCGGGATCGCCTCATCAACGCGCTCCGAAGGCACTGTAAGGTTTTGTTACGTTCCTGGAGGGGTTTGTCTGCGATACGGTCAGCAAGTTCCGTGGCTGAACCTGCATGCTGACAACCGGTGGCAGGGCCTGGCGCGAGCTGCGCTGATCACGGGATACCGTAGACAGGCCAAGGGGGCTTTCGCCAGCCGTTACAGGGGACGAGCGGGCTGGCTACTGGGGAGGCTTCAAGGTATTTCGCGTTTGTCCGGTGCAGTCAGGCCTGCCTGGATGCGCTGGTAAATCTCTTCGCGATGCACGGCAACATCCTTGGGAGCATTGATGCCGATTCTTACTTGCTGGCCGCTAACGCCCAGAATGGTGATCGTAATGTCATCACCGATATTTATGCTTTCACCGACTTTGCGGGTGAGTATCAGCATGGACTTCTCCTTGATTGCTTTGAAGGACGCATGTTTCTAACAGGGCGGATGTCGGTTATGTGTAGCTTACTGTGAAGCGCTTCCCTGTGGCTGCCTCTTTTAGGACGCATGGAGGCGGCATTAATTCCCATGGCGCCATCATACAGGTCTGGGAAACATCCTTCGCAATGTTTAAGCCAACGTTTATGACGGCCAGAATAGACAGTGAATGATAAAGTTGCCTCTTTGAACCTTAAAGGGGCAGGGCAGTGCGTAAAGTAGCGATGGCAATTGTGGTATTGGCGTTGGCCGGATGTGGTGACGGGCCCAATCTCGACACCCCCCGAGACAAGGCTGAAGCCGCCAAGGCCCAGGCTCCTGCGGTTGCCGCTGTGCAGTGGGATATTCTGGTACGCTCGCCCGACAATAAATTACAGGCGCTGACCGACCTGACCGCCTGGTTGCTGGAAAACGGCTTCACATTCTATCTGGCCAAGGAAGACGGCAAGGATCTGGTGCTGCTGGGGCCGTTCGCCAGCAAGGCCGAGGCTGAGGCTCGCCAGGTCCAGTTGCAGGAAAGACTGGTGAAAAAGAAGAAGACCGACGCCGAGTCGCTGGTGATCGAGCACAAGGCCCGCCCGTAATACGGTGGTTGGCGGGATCCGTGGATCCCGCTCATGTTTATCCGCAGGCTTTCAGATTCACCGGGCCGACGAACTCATTACCACGCCCCATCACGCAGGCTACGGTTTGATTGCGCTGGCGCTCCCAGGGCTGCACGGGATAGGTACGGTTCCAGGCTTCATACAGTTGGCGGTCCTGTTTCGACAGGCGCAAGCCGTATTGTTTACTCATGTAGAAATAAGTACGGGCGATCATGCCGCGGATGGATGGCCTGGGCATGACTTTCTTGGCCTTGAAGTCCACCTGGGTCAGGCATGAACCATATTGCCCGCTCTGCACCGGCAACCAGCCAAAACTGAAGTTGTTGCGATCGCCATTGACCTCGCCGATGCTCGGTACCAGGTTGTGCAGGTCAGCTTCAGCGCGTTTGAAGACGGTGTCGGTGCGCGTGCAGTTCTTGCGTCCGCCGTCTTGCCAGCACTGGCGTTGATGGCCGATCTGCCAGGCCGGGACAATGTGCTCCCACTCGATGCGCGCCGCCCGGTTGGCGTTTTTACGCGGAACGTAGCCGCAGGCTTTCAGGTCGACCCGGTTACCCGTGTACTTGCAGCCGCAATAGAACTCAGTGGATTGCGGGGCGTAGAGTTTCCAGGCGATTTTCTTGGCTTCACTGAAGGTACGTGGGGCTTGGGCGTGGGCGGCAGTAGCAAAAAAAACACAGAACAGGGCGATAAAACGGACACTCATTGACTCAATCTTCCTTCGGTACGACCCAGAAAATCTGCACGCCGCCATCATCGCGATAAGCGAGGGTGACGTTGTCGTTTTCTGCGATTTCCTCCAGTAGTCGTGCCCACTCGTCCTCGGGTTCCTCCGGCAAACGGAAAATCAACGCGGCCTTGTTTTTTTGGGCGTTGGTGGAATTGATGATTTTTTGCACACGGATCGCCAGGCGTTGATAGGCGTCGGGCGGTGTCGGTGCTGCAGAGGAGGGCTTGGCCACGGAGGAGTCCTTAATTAGCTGTACGAACATACAGTATTTAACTGTGAGTAAATTCGCAACTGCTTAAAATTCAAGAAGTCCGTGTGACAACGGTTTACGCGGATTGGTGTACAGCGAGGATTTTTTGCAGGAGCCGACAACGACCTGTTGTCCCTGTCGGCGCCTACAAGGGTGTTAGCGGTGTGTCAGTAACTTAGTATTCCCAGAACATCCGCTGCAGTTCCTTGCTGTCCTGGGTCTTGGTCAGGGCGACCATGGCCAGGATGCGGGCTTTCTGCGGGTTCAGGTCATGGGCCACAACCCAGTCGTATTTGTCGTCAGGCTGCTCGGCATTGCGCAGAACGAAACCGCCGGCATTGACGTGGGAAGAACGAATGATTTGCACGCCTTCCTTACGCAGTTCCTGCAGGGCAGGTACTACCTTGGCCGGTACCGAGCCATTGCCGGTGCCGGCATGGATGATGGCTTTGGCGCCAGCCTGGGCCAGGGCTTTGTAGGCGGTGTCGCTGACGTTGCCATAACCGTAGGCAATTTCAACGTCGGGCAGGCTCTTGATGTTCTTGATATCGAACTCCGAGTTCATGGTGTGACGCTTGGCCGGCTGGCGGAACCAGTAGGATTTGCCCTCTACGACCATGCCCAGTGGGCCCCAGGCGCTTTTGAAGGCCTCGGTCTTGATGTTGATCATCTTGCTGACATCGCGACCCGATTGGATCTCGTCGTTCATGGTCACCAGGACGCCTTTGCCGCGTGCGTCTTTGCTACCGGCAACAGCCACGGCGTTGTACAGGTTGAGCATGCCGTCGGCCGACATGGCAGTGCCTGGACGCATGGAGCCCACGACCACGATTGGCTTGTCGGTTTTTTCCACCAGGTTGAGGAAGTAGGCGGTTTCTTCGAGGGTGTCGGTGCCGTGGGTGATCACGATGCCGTCCACGTCTTTGCTGTCGGCAAGTTCTGCGACACGACGACCCAGTTGCAGCAGGTTTTCGTTGGTGATGCTTTCGGAAGCAATTTGCATCACTTGCTCGCCGCGCACGTTGGCGATCTGGCTGAGCTCCGGAATGCCGGCAATCAGTTGTTCGATACCCACCTTGGCCGCCTGGTAGGTGGCGCTGTTGGCCGCGCTGGCGCCAGCGCCGGCAATGGTGCCGCCAGTGGCCAGCACGACTACGTTGGACAGTTTGGTCTTGGATTCAACTTCCTTGGCCTGGGCGGCCACGGGGAAGAGCAGCAGCAGGGCTAAAGCGCCCGGAACAAAGTTCTTGAGTGCAGATTTCATTATTTTTCTCTCTAGTTTTGATGAGTGCTTGTGCAGGTTCATCCAGAACACCCCGGGCTGCGCTGAGCGCCACAAGGTGCTGATTAAGAGCAGGATTTGTACCAGCGGGATTTTGTTTGGGGTTTGATTTTAACTTATTGATTTAAATCATATTTTTTGATATTGCGTGATCTCTTGGCTTCAGCTCGTGTCCGAATATCCGAACGCAGGGGGCTGTGGTGTTCGGTTGTCCGAAAATCGCCCTGGGAAAATCAGCAGCATCCTTCTGAGGTGTTCCTGCCGATCTGTCGTTTTTAGAGAACGATCACCCAGCCCGGATGTTTAGCCAGGAGCTGGTCGAGCTGTAGGGCAGGAGGTAGAGCCAACGAAGAAAAAGCCCTTTTCTTTCGTTGACAAAATTCGGCAGCCTTCGCATAGTTTGTTTAGCGCAAACGTTTGCGAGGTGTTTCACGGCACTCGGTGAGTGAAGTGAAGGTGCAGGCGTTGCTCACAATAATCATAAGATCGGAGTGAACCCATGAAGCTTCCATTCGCTGGACGTTTGCTTGCTGTCGCCGTGCTGGCTGCCGCATCCGCTGCCCTGCCTCTCTCCTCTGCATTCGCTGATGACACCGCCGCCAAACCCAAGGTCGGCCTGGTGATGAAATCCCTGGCCAATGAGTTTTTCGTCACCATGCAAGACGGTGCCAAGGACTATCAGAAAGCCCATGCCGCCGATTTCGACATGATCACCAACGGGATCAAGAACGAAACCGATACCTCGGCACAGATTGATATCGTCAATCAGATGATCCTCGCCAAAGTCAACGCGATCGTCATCGCGCCCGCCGACTCCAAGGCGTTGGTCAACGTGCTGAAGAAAGCCTCCGATGCCGGGATCAAGGTGGTCAACATTGATAACCGCCTGGACCCTGAAGTGTTGAAAAGCAAAAACCTCGAGGTTCCCTTTGTAGGCCCGGATAACCGCAAGGGTTCGCGTCTGGTCGGCGAGTACCTGGCCAAACAGCTGGCGAGTGGCGATAAAGTCGGCATTATCGAAGGCGTCCCGACCACCACCAATGCCCAGCAACGCACCGCCGGGTTCAAGGACGCCATGGGTGCGGCCGGTATGAAGATTGTGTCCGTGCAGTCCGGTAACTGGGAAATCGACCAGGGCAACAAGGTGGCGGCGGCCATGTTGAGCGAATACCCGGACCTCAAGGCGCTGCTGGCCGGTAACGACAACATGGCCCTGGGCGCCGTTTCAGCGGTGCGCGCAGCGGGCATGGCGGGCAAGGTCCAAGTGGTTGGCTACGACAACATCGCTGCGATCAAGCCGATGCTCAACGACGGTCGCGTCCTGGCCACCGCCGACCAGGCGGCTGCCCAGCAAGCCGTATTTGGTATCCAGAATGCGCTGAAGCTGGTCAAGGGCGAAAAAGTCGAGTCCGTGGACGGCGTGATCGAAACGCCGGTAGAGCTCGTCCTCAAGCAATAACCCCTGGCCGCGCACTACAGCGCCCGCTCACATGGAGCGGGCGCCTGGAGATTTTCTTATGTCATCTTCCGCACCGACCCCTGTCCTCTCGGTCAGTGGTATCGGTAAGACCTATGCCCAGCCTGTCCTGTCCGACATCACCCTGACGCTTAATCGCGGCGAGGTGCTGGCGTTGACGGGTGAGAATGGCGCGGGCAAAAGCACCTTGTCGAAGATCATCGGCGGTCTGGTCACGCCAACCACTGGCCAGATGCAGTTCAATGGTCAGGCATACACCCCCGCCAGCCGGACCCAGGCGGAAAAGCAGGGGATCCGCATGGTGATGCAGGAGCTCAACCTGCTGCCGACCCTGACCGTGGCCGAAAACCTGTTCCTCGATAACCTGCCCAGCCGCGGTGGCTGGATCAGCCGCAAGCAGTTGCGCCAGGCCGCGATCGAGGCCATGGCACACGTGGGCCTGGATGCCATTGACCCGGACACCCTGGTCGGCAGCCTGGGCATTGGCCATCAGCAGATGGTCGAGATCGCCCGCAACCTGATCGGCGATTGCCATGTGCTGATCCTCGACGAACCGACGGCGATGCTCACCGCCCGTGAAGTCGAGATGCTGTTCGAGCAAATTACCCGCCTGCAGGCCCGGGGCGTGGCAATTATCTATATTTCCCATCGACTGGAAGAGCTGGCACGGGTAGCCCAACGCATTGCAGTGCTGCGTGACGGCCAGTTGGTGTGTGTCGAACCGATGGCCAATTACAACAGCGAACAACTGGTCACGTTGATGGTCGGTCGTGAGCTGGGTGAGCACATCGACCTCGGCCCGCGCACCATCGGCGCGCCGGCCTTGACGGTCAAGGGCCTGACCCGAGCGGACAAGGTTCACGACGTGTCCTTTGAAGTGCGAGCCGGTGAAATCTACGGTATCTCGGGTTTGATCGGTGCCGGCCGTACGGAGTTGCTGCGCCTGATCTTTGGTGCCGACCTGGCCGACAGTGGCACGGTAGCCATCGGCTCGCCGGCCCGGGTGGTGAGCATTCGTTCGCCGGTGGATGCTGTAGGCCATGGCATTGCCTTGATTACCGAGGATCGCAAGGGCGAGGGCCTGTTGTTGAGCCAGTCCATCAGCGCCAACACGGCCTTGGGCAATATGGCCAAGGTGTCCAGCGCCGGCCTGGTCAATGGGCGCGACGAAACGGCCCTGGCCAAGCGGCAGATTGACGCCATGCGTATCCGCAGCTCCAGCCCGGCGCAATTGGTGTCCGAGTTGTCGGGCGGCAATCAGCAGAAAGTGGTGATCGGCCGCTGGCTGGAGCGTGATTGCGCAGTGATGCTGTTTGATGAACCCACCCGTGGCATCGACGTGGGTGCCAAGTTTGATATCTATGCGCTGCTGGGTGACTTGACTCGCCAGGGCAAGGCGCTGGTGGTGGTGTCCAGCGACCTGCGGGAGCTGATGCTGATCTGTGACCGCATCGGTGTGCTGTCTGCCGGGCGCTTGATCGAGACCTTCGAGCGTGCCAGCTGGACCCAGGATGAATTGCTTGCTGCCGCATTTGCCGGCTATCAGAAACGTGATGCGTTGCTCAACGAAGCCGCGCCCAGGACAAACCCATGAAAACAGCAACTCCAACCGCAAAAGCCGGCGGTAATTTCTACGGCCTGGGCACCTATCTGGGTCTGGCTGGTGCATTGCTGGCGATGATTGCGCTGTTCTCGGCGCTGAGCAGCCACTTTTGGTCCTATGGCACCTTCAGCACCATTGCCAACCAGATTCCCGACCTGATGGTATTGGCGGTGGGCATGACGTTCATCCTGATCATCGGCGGCATTGACCTGTCGGTGGGCTCGGTATTGGCCCTGGCCGCGTCTGCGGTCAGCGTGGCGATCCTCGGCTGGGGCTGGAGCGTGATACCCGCAGCCTTGCTCGGCATGGGCTGCGCGGCACTGGCCGGCACCATCACCGGCTCGATCACCGTGGCCTGGCGGATTCCGTCGTTCATTGTGTCCCTGGGGGTGCTGGAAATGGCCCGTGGCGCGGCCTACCAGATGACCGGGTCGCGCACTGCCTATATCGGTGACTCCTTTGCCTGGCTGTCCAACCCGGTGGCCTTTGGTATCTCGCCGTCGTTCATCATTGCGTTGCTGGTGATTATCGTGGCCCACGCGGTACTGACGCGTACCGTGTTTGGTCGCTACCTGATCGGCATCGGCACCAATGAAGAGGCGGTGCGCCTGGCGGGGATCAATCCAAAACCCTACAAGATCCTGGTGTTCAGCCTGATGGGACTGTTGGCTGGGGTGGCGGCGCTGTTCCAGATTTCGCGCCTGGAAGCGGCCGACCCGAACGCTGGCTCCGGCCTGGAGCTGCAGGTGATTGCCGCGGTGGTGATCGGCGGCACCAGCCTGATGGGTGGGCGTGGCTCGGTGATCAGTACATTCTTTGGGGTGCTGATTATTTCTGTATTGGCGGCCGGTCTGGCGCAGATCGGTGCGACCGAGCCGACCAAACGCATCATTACCGGCGCCGTTATCGTGATTGCCGTGGTGCTCGACACCTACCGCAGTCAACGCGCCAGTCGGCGGGGCTAAGCCATGGCAACCATCAAGGATGTGGCGGCGCTTGCGGGGATTTCCTACACCACAGTGTCCCATGTGGTGAACAGGACACGCCCGGTCAGCGAGCCCGTGCGACTCAAGGTCGAAGCCGCGATCAAGCAGTTGGACTATGTGCCCAGCGCGGTCGCCCGTTCGCTGAAGGCCAAGACCACGGCGACCATCGGCCTGCTGGTGCCCAACAGCCTCAACCCGTATTTCGCGGAGCTGGCCAGGGGCATCGAGGATTACTGCGAGCGCAATGGCTACTGCGTGATCCTGTGCAATTCCGACGATAACGCCGAGAAACAGCGCAACTATTTGCGGGTGTTGCTGGAGAAGCGTGTCGACGGCTTGATCGTCACCTCCGTCGGTGGTGATGACGATGGCCTGGCCGCTGGCTTGAAAGGCGTGCGCACGCCCATGGTCATTGTCGACCGGGGTCTGGAAGGCGTTGATGTGGATCTGGTACGCATTGACCACGAGCAGGGCGCGTACCTGGCGACCCGGCATTTAGTGGCGCTGGGGCACCGGGATATCGCCTGTATCGGCGGGCCCGCCCATACCCGTGTGGCGCAGATGCGCCTGGCCGGCTACCAGCGTGCGTTGCAGGAGGCCGGGATCGCGGTGCCCGCCAGTCGCGTATTGGAAAGCGATTTCACCAGCACCGGTGGCTATGGGGCGGCGGTGCAGTTGCTGGCAGACAACCCGCCCAGCGCGATATTTGCCGGCAACGACATGATTGGTTTCGGTGTATTGCGGGCGGCCGCCGAGCGCAACCTGCGGGTACCCGCCGAGCTGTCGGTGATTGGTTTTGATGACATTCAAATGAGCCGCTATGTGTACCCCGCGTTGACCACTGTGGGTCAGTCGATCCTGCAGTTGGGGGAGACGGCGGCGGAGTTATTACTGCGACGGATTGCGACACCGCAATTGCCGGTTGACCAGCGCATTGTCACGCCGAGCATTGTCTTGCGTGAGTCAACGGCGCCGTTGGCTGCTGTGTTTGCCTCAAACCGCTGAACGAATTGATGAGTATTGACGTATGCCAGCAACAGTAGTGGTAGTGGGCAGTTTGAACATGGACCTGGTGACCCGGGCCAGCCGGCTGCCTCGCGGCGGTGAGACCCTGGTTGGCCAGTCGTTTGCCACTGTCCCGGGCGGCAAGGGCGCCAATCAGGCGGTCGCTGCGGCGCGCCTGGGGGCTGAGGTTGCGATGATCGGCTGCATAGGCAGCGATGCCTACGGCGCTCAATTGCGCGATGCATTGCTGGTGGAAGGGATCGACTGTCAGGCCGTCAGTGAGGTGCCGGGTTCCAGTGGTGTCGCGCTGATTGTGGTGGATGACAGCAGTCAGAATGCGATCGTGATTGTGGCCGGCAGCAACGGCCAACTGACCCCCGCGTCGCTGTTGGCGTTCGACGCCGTGCTGCAGGCGGCCGAGGTGATTGTCTGCCAGCTCGAAGTGCCCATGGACACCGTGGGGTATGCCCTCAAGCGTGGCCGTGAGTTGGGTAAGACGGTGATCCTCAACCCGGCGCCCGCCAGCGGCCCGCTGCCGGCAGACTGGTACGCCTGCATTGACTACTTGATCCCCAACGAAAGTGAAGCATCGGCCTTGAGCGGGGTGCCGGTCGATTCCCTGGACTCCGCCAAGGTTGCGGCGACCCATCTGCTCAAAGCCGGGGCGGGCAAGGTCATCGTGACCCTGGGTTCGCAGGGGGCGCTGTTCGCCGACGGTCAAGGGTTCGAGCACCTGTTGGCGCCCAAAGTGCAGGCCGTGGATACCACGGCGGCAGGCGACACCTTTGTCGGTGGCTTTGCGGCAGCGCTGGCCAGCGGCCAGAGCGAGGCCGAGGCCATCCGGTTTGGCCAGGTCGCGGCGGCCCTGTCGGTCACCCGCGCCGGCGCCCAACCCTCTATTCCTACGCTGCATGACGTCGAAGGCTTTGTTCGCCCATGAAAAAGACCCCATTGCTCAATATTGCCCTGTCGCGGCTGATCGCCTCCCTTGGTCATGGCGACATCCTGGTGATCGGCGATGCCGGCCTGCCAGTGCCGCCGGGTGTGGAGTTGATCGACCTGGCGCTGACCCAGGGTATTCCTGACTTCATCAGCACCTTGCGCGTGGTGCTCAGCGAGATGCAGGTGGAAAGCCACGTACTGGCCGAGGAACTCTTGCACAAGCAGCCACCGGCGCTGGCTGACCTCAATGCCCTGGACCAGGGCGAACTGGGCGAGCGTCGCTTGCTGAGTCATGACGCGTTCAAGCTGCTCAGCCACAAGGCGCGCGCGGTGGTGCGCACAGGCGAGTGCCAGCCCTACTGTAATATCGCGCTGGTGTCTGGCGTGACTTTCTAGCGTTTCCCACAATGACAAGGAGTGCGTCATGCAACGTAGAACCCCAACCCTGCGACACCTGTTTCGGAGTGTGCTGCTTTTGTCCGTGCTAACTGCTGCAAGCGCCCAGGCGGCGGAAAAAATCGACCTGATCATTGATACCGACCCGGGCGCAGACGACGTGGTCGCGCTGCTGTTTGCGATGGCGTCCCCGCAGGAGCTGAATATCCGGGCGTTGACCACCGTGGCCGGCAACGTGCGGCTGGACAAGACCTCGCGCAACGCACGGTTGGCCCGTGAGTGGGCAGGGCGTGAAGAGATTCCGGTGTATGCCGGCGCGCCACAGCCGCTGCTGCGCACGCCGATTTATGCCGAGAATATCCATGGCAAGGAAGGTATTTCCGGTGTCACCGTGCACGAGCCGAAAAAAGGCCTGGCCGAAGGCAATGCGGTCGACTACCTGATCAAGACCCTGAGCACCGCCAAGCCCCATAGCATCACCATTGCCATGCTAGGCCCACAAACCAACCTGGCCCTGGCGTTGACCCAGGCACCGGAAATCACCCAGGGCATCAAGGAAGTGGTGGTCATGGGCGGCGCGCACTTCAACGGCGGCAACATTACGCCGGTGGCCGAGTTCAACCTGTTTGCCGATCCGGTGGCTGCTGAAATCGTCCTCAAAAGTGGCGTCAAGCTGACTTACCTGCCGCTGGACGTGACCCACAAGATCCTCACCAGCGAAGCGCGTCTGAAGCAGATCGCCGACTTGAACAACAACGCCAGCAAGATAGTGGGCAGTATTCTCAACGAATACGTCAAAGGGGATATGGAGCACTACGGTATGACAGGTGGCCCGGTGCATGACGCCACCGTGATCGGCTATCTGCTCAAGCCCGAGCTGTTCACCGGACGCCAGGCCAACATGGTGGTCGATAGCCGCGAAGGCCCGACGTTCGGCCAGACCATCGTCGATTGGTACGATGGCCTCAAGCACGATAAAAACGTGTTTTGGGTGGAAAACGGCGACGCCCAGGGGTTTTTCGACTTGCTCACCGAGCGCCTTGCGCGCCTGAAGTAAGCTGCCTGCCGGTCGGCGCTCGTCGACCGGTAACTATTCGCGCAGAGGGTCTTCGACCCCCATATGGTCGGCCGGGTATTTCTCGAATATCTGGCCGATAAAGGCCTGCGCTGCCTGGGTACCCAGCTCCTTGACCAGCAGGTCGATGCCGATGATCGCCAACTCTTCCGGGCTGCCCGGGCTGTAGGAGCTTTGCCCTTGGGGCCACTTGGCTTTGATGTCGGCATTGATGGTAACGATGGTCATCGGGTTCTCGCGGCTCGCAAAGGCTGGACAGGCCTGCAGAGTTAACCATTTTGCGCTGCGTTTGGCACTGCTACTTAGGCATGAGGGGGACGCTGTGCGACACTGGCCCCCTGTTTAATTACCAGGACACGCCACGTGCACATCGACTTGACCAACCCCAAGAGCCTCACATTGGAGGCTGTTCGCCAAATGATTGCCAGTGCCAGCGACGATCAGCACACCCAGCTACGGGTTACCAAGGCCGGTATCGCCTATATCTCTTCCTGTGTGGTGGGAGGGATGCAGATTGATGGGTTGTTGTTTCGCCTGGAGACCTGGGCAGCTGGGTCTGGCTATGTCGGCAAGGTGGCGGCCAGTGATGAGGTGTGGGTGATGCAGATTTTCAATGCGCTGAAGCAGAACTGGCCAAAGCCGCCGTTTGACTACATCGACATCTACTGAGATTTATTCATATCTGGTGACGATTGATTCATCAAGCCATGGCGTAGAGTCAGGCAGACTCGCCTACAGCCAATTGTGACAATTCTGAAACCAATTGGCCAAATCACGGTCGCACGATCTCTGTCCATTTTTCTCAAAGGAGGCTTCATGCCTTGGAAGCTCGCATCATTCGGTACCTTGTTGGCGGCAGCCGTCCTCGCGGGTTGCAGTACTTCGGGTACCTCCGAGCCGGCCAAAGACACGGCCGCGGCTGAGCCTGTTCACACGCGCTGTGAATCGCAGGCTGCGCAGTTCGCCATCGGCCAGAAGGCCTCGCCGCAATTGCTGGAGCAGGCCCGTACCCGTGCCGGTGCGCAGAATGCCCGTATTCTCAAGCCCAACGACATGATCACCCTCGAATACCGTTCCGATCGCCTGAACCTCAACACCGATGACAATCTAGTGATCACCCGCGTCAACTGCGGCTGATAACACAACGCTTTTGTGTCACCCATAAAAAACCCCGTCACATGGACGGGGTTTTTTAGATCGGCGTAGAGATTACTCTGCGCGAACCTGTGCAGCTTGCATACCCTTTTGGCCTTTCTCAGCCACGAAGGAAACGGTTTGGCCTTCTTTCAGGCTTTTGAAACCGTCGCTTTCGATAGCTTTGAAGTGTACGAACAGGTCGTCACCGCCACCTTGAGGAGTGATGAAGCCGAAGCCTTTTTCATCGTTGAACCATTTAACGGTGCCGGTTTGGCGATTAGACATGGTGTATCTCCAAGAAACATATATTTTCAGTAGTACTGTGCTGCTCAGGCCAACTGGGCACACTGGGCTATCATAGTCGAAATGTCCGGCTTGGGAGCCCCCCCAAGGCACTGTTTGCCAATCAAACGCGTTATCTTCAGTGCCCTGGATGGCTGTAAGCCCCGGTTTACGGGGCTTTAGCGAGAAATATCAGCTAGTAAAAAAAGCCGTAAAAGCAATGTAAATTGTGAGAAATAGCAGTTTTCAGCGGGTTTTCAGGCCATTTTTTCGGTCTGATTTCTCGCCACGCTTACTTTTTCTTCACGACCTTGCAGGACGAAATAGCTGCGACGGCTTTGTTTTTCAGCTCCGCGCTGGCGTTCTGGTTGGTCATCAGTTCCTTGATTTCCGCAGTGCTCAATTCAGCGTTGATTTTATCCGCGCCACATTCGCAATGGGCTTTGGCGGTTTTGGCATCAACGTTCTGGCTGGCGGCGGCGCTGCAGTCCTGGACAAAGCTATCCCGGGCGCCTGCAGGCCAGTTGGACGGGGCGGCGGCTTGAGCGCCAATGGAGAACAGGGCCAGGGAAGCGGCAAGGGCGAAGATCGAGGTGCTGCGCATGGTTAGATGCTCCTTGAGTCGAGATGACGGACGGCGATTTTCAGTGTGTTTGAGGCCTGACGTACAGCCCAAGTTCACTTTTGCCTGTAAAAGCCTGGAGTTTGCCTTTGCGCGGCGGTGGGGCGGCGCTATGACCGTTCATCTGTGCTAGCATCAGCGACCTGGCTTTTTTCGTGCCGGTTTTTTTTGTTTAACTCCAGTCACTCTGGTTCGATTATCGGTTGGCCGAAAGGCTCCTGCCGCTGTAAGGCAGGCGTTCAGCAATGAACGGCCTGGTGTTGGATCTTGTACTGGCTCATCCCAACCCACGTGACCTTTGGTAGGGGTCACCACTAGGAGAGGAGGCGCCATGCCAACTATTACTCTTCCCGACGGCAGTCAACGTTCATTCGATCATCCGGTTTCCGTAGCCGAGGTCGCCGCATCCATTGGTGCAGGCCTGGCCAAGGCCACCGTGGCCGGCAAGGTCGACGGCAAGCTGGTTGACGCCAGCGACCTGATCACCAGCGACGTCAGCCTGCAAATCATCACGCCCAAGGATCAAGAGGGGCTGGAGATCATTCGCCACTCTTGCGCGCACCTGATTGGCCATGCGGTCAAACAGCTGTACCCCACCGCGAAGATGGTGATCGGCCCGGTCATCGACGAAGGCTTCTATTACGATATCGCCTACGAGCGTCCTTTCACGCCGGACGATATGGCCGCCATCGAAGCGCGCATGCACGCGCTGATCGAGAAAGATTACGACGTCATCAAGAAAGTCACGCCACGCGCCGAAGTGATCGACGTGTTCACTGCCCGTGGTGAGGATTACAAGCTGCGTCTGGTGGAAGACATGCCGGACGAACAGGCCATGGGCCTGTATTACCACGAAGAATATGTCGACATGTGCCGTGGCCCGCACGTGCCGAATACGCGCTTCCTCAAATCGTTCAAGCTGACCAAGCTGTCCGGTGCCTACTGGCGCGGCGATGCGAAAAACGAGCAACTGCAGCGGGTCTATGGCACCGCCTGGGCTGACAAGAAGCAGCTGGCGGCCTACATCCAGCGCATCGAAGAAGCCGAGAAGCGCGATCACCGTAAAATCGGTAAGCGCCTGAACCTGTTCCACCTCCAGGAAGAAGCGCCGGGCATGGTGTTCTGGCACCCGAACGGCTGGACCCTGTACCAGGTGCTTGAGCAGTACATGCGCAAGGTGCAGCGTGAAAACGGCTATCTGGAGATCAAGACGCCGCAAGTGGTTGACCGTAGCCTGTGGGAGAAATCCGGGCACTGGGCCAACTACGCCGACAACATGTTCACCACCGAGTCGGAAAGCCGCGACTACGCCATCAAGCCGATGAACTGCCCTTGCCACGTGCAAGTGTTCAATCAGGGCTTGAAGAGCTACCGCGAGCTGCCGATGCGCCTGGCCGAGTTCGGTGCCTGCCACCGTAACGAGCCATCGGGTGCACTGCACGGCATCATGCGTGTGCGCGGTTTCACTCAGGACGACGCCCACATCTTCTGCACCGAAGAGCAGATGCAGGCCGAATCCGCCGCGTTCATCAAGCTGACCATGGACGTTTATCGCGATTTCGGCTTTACCGACGTCGAAATGAAGCTGTCCACTCGTCCGGAAAAACGCGTCGGTTCCGACGAGTTGTGGGATCGCGCCGAAGCTGCACTGGCCGCTGCGCTAGATAGTGCGGGCCTTGCGTACGATCTGCAGCCGGGTGAGGGCGCCTTCTACGGTCCTAAAATCGAGTTCTCGCTGAAAGATTGCCTTGGCCGTGTCTGGCAATGTGGTACCTTGCAGCTCGATTTTAACCTGCCGATCCGTCTGGGAGCCGAATACGTCTCCGAAGACAACAGCCGTAAACACCCGGTTATGCTGCACCGGGCGATCCTCGGCTCATTCGAACGGTTCGTCGGGATCCTGATCGAGCACTACGAGGGCGCGTTCCCTGCGTGGCTGGCTCCGACTCAGGCAGTGATCATGAATATCACTGATAAACAGGCCGATTTTGCTGCTGAAGTTGAAAAAACACTCAACGAAAGCGGATTTCGTGCCAAGTCCGACTTGAGAAATGAAAAGATCGGCTTTAAAATCCGCGAGCATACTTTGCTCAAGGTTCCCTATCTTTTGGTTATCGGAGATCGGGAAGTCGAGATGCAGACTGTCGCTGTGCGTACTCGTGAAGGTGCTGACCTGGGCTCGATGCCCGTCGCCCAGTTCGCTGAGTTCCTCGCGCAAGCGGTTTCCCGGCGTGGTCGCCCAGATTCGGAGTAATTACTATTAAGCGTGAAATGAGACAAGATAAACGAGCTGCACCGAAAGCCCCGATCAACGAGAATATCTCGGCACGCGAGGTTCGGTTAATTGGGGCTGAGGGTGAGCAGCTTGGGATTGTGTCAATTGAAGACGCGCTTCTTAAGGCTGAAGAAGCCAAGCTCGATTTGGTGGAAATTTCCGCCGATGCTGTACCTCCTGTCTGCAAGCTGATGGATTACGGCAAGTCGATCTTCGAAAAGAAGAAGCAGATTGCCGCAGCCAAGAAAAACCAGAAGCAGATCCAGGTTAAAGAAATCAAGTTTCGTCCAGGGACGGAGGAAGGGGATTACCAGGTAAAACTGCGCAACCTGGTACGTTTCCTGAGTGATGGGGACAGGGCCAAGGTATCCTTGCGATTCCGCGGCCGTGAGATGGCCCACCAGGAGCTGGGTATGGAACTCCTCAAGCGGGTTGAAGCTGACCTGCTGGAGTACGGTTCCGTCGAACAGCATCCTAAGATGGAAGGACGCCAGCTGATCATGGTCATCGCCCCGAAAAAGAAGAAGTAATCAATAGGGCACGGCAGGCCTTCTGATTATGTTTATCAACTGAATGCGGAGTATCCGAACATGCCAAAGATGAAGACTAAAAGTGGTGCTGCTAAGCGGTTTCTGAAAACTGCTAACGGTATCAAGCACAAGCACGCTTTCAAGAGCCACATCCTGACCAAAATGTCGACCAAGCGTAAGCGTCAACTGCGCGGTAGCAGCTTGCTGCATCCGTCTGACGTGGCAAAAGTCGAGCGCATGCTGCGCCTTCGTTAATTTTGGATCAAGAATAGAGGAAGTAACTCATGGCTCGTGTAAAGCGTGGCGTCATTGCCCGTAAGCGTCACAAAAAAATTCTGAAACTCGCTAAAGGCTACTACGGCGCGCGTTCACGCGTATTCCGTGTTGCCAAGCAAGCGGTAATCAAGGCAGGCCAATACGCCTACCGTGACCGTCGTCAGAAAAAACGTCAGTTCCGCGCTCTGTGGATCGCTCGTATCAATGCTGGTGCTCGTGTTAACGGTCTGTCCTACAGCCGTTTCATCGCTGGCCTGAAAAAAGCGTCCATCGAAATCGACCGTAAGGTTCTGGCTGAACTGGCCGTGAACGAAAAAGCGGTGTTTGCTGCGATTGTCGAGAAAGCTAAAGCCACCTTGGCTTAAGTACCCCCGACAGTCACCCTGGGCTACTCCGTAGTCCAAGGTGGTAAACGTCATAAATAGGGGAAGAGCCTTCAAGCTCTTCCCCTATTTTGTATCTGGAGTCTGTACATGGAAAACCTGGACGCGCTGGTCGCTCAAGCTCTTGAGGCTGTGCAAAGCGCTGAAGATATCAATGCCCTGGAGCAAATCCGGGTTCAATACCTTGGCAAGAAAGGTGAGTTGACTCAGGTGATGAAGACCCTGGGCAATCTGCCGGCCGAAGAGCGCCCGCAAGTCGGTGCGCTGATCAACGTTGCCAAGGAGCGTGTCACAGAGGTTCTCAATGCACGCAAGGCGTTGTTCGAGGAGGCCGATCTTGCGGCCAAGCTCGCCGCCGAGTCCATTGACGTGACCCTGCCGGGCCGCGGCCAGACCTCTGGCGGTCTGCATCCGGTGACCCGGACTCTGGAACGTATCGAGCAGTTCTTTACCCACATCGGCTACGGCATTGCCGAAGGCCCTGAGGTCGAAGACGACTATCACAACTTCGAGGCGCTCAACATCCCAGGCCATCACCCGGCCCGGTCGATGCACGACACCTTCTATTTCAATGCGAACATGCTGTTGCGCACCCATACCTCGCCGGTACAGGTCCGCACCATGGAATCGCAGCAGCCGCCGATCCGCATCGTCTGCCCAGGCCGTGTGTACCGTAGCGACTCCGATATCACCCACTCGCCGATGTTCCACCAGGTCGAAGGCCTGCTGGTTGATCGCGACATCAATTTCGCCGACCTCAAAGGCACCATCGAAGAATTCCTGCGGGTGTTCTTCGAAAAAGAGCTGGCGGTACGTTTCCGCCCGTCCTACTTCCCGTTCACCGAGCCATCCGCCGAAGTCGATATGGAGTGCGTGATGTGCAGCGGTAAAGGCTGCCGTGTCTGCAAACAGACCGGCTGGCTGGAAGTCATGGGGTGCGGGATGGTTCACCCCAACGTGCTGCGCATGTCCGGGATCGACCCGGAAGAGTTCTCGGGCTTTGCCTTCGGCATGGGCGTCGAGCGTCTGGCCATGCTGCGTTACGGCGTGAACGACTTGCGCCTGTTCTTCGACAACGACTTGCGGTTCCTCGCGCAATTTCGCTAGTCGTAACGAACCTTTAGGAGAGCAGGATGAAATTCAGTGAACAATGGCTGCGTGGCTGGGTAAGCCCGCAGGTAAATCGCGATGAGCTGGTTGCTCGTCTGTCGATGGCCGGTCTTGAGGTCGATAGCGTTACGCCGGCCGCCGGTGTTTTCAGCGGTGTAGTGGTGGGCGAGGTGCTCAGCACCGAGCAGCACCCGGACGCCGACAAGTTGCGTGTGTGCCAGGTCAGCAACGGCGCTGAAACCTTCCAGGTTGTGTGCGGTGCGCCAAACGTGCGCCCGGGCCTGAAAATCCCGTTCGCGATGATCGGTGCCGAACTGCCTGGTGACTTCAAGATCAAGAAAGCCAAGCTGCGTGGCGTCGAGTCCAGCGGCATGTTGTGCTCCCAGGCGGAGTTGCAGGTGGGCGAAGGCAATGATGGCTTGATGGAGCTGCCGGCCGATGCGCCCGTGGGCCAGGACATCCGTGCCTACCTCGACCTGGAAGACGCCAGCATCGAAGTCGACCTGACTCCGAACCGTGGCGACTGCCTGTCCCTGGCCGGTCTGGCCCGTGAAGTCGGTGCGCTGTACGGCGTGCCTGTCACACGTCCAGCAGTGACCGCGGTCCCGGCAGTCCACGACGAAGTGCGTTCCATCGAAGTGCTGGCGCCAAGCGCGTGCCCGCGCTACCTGGGCCGTGTCATTCGCAATGTCGACCTGTCCCGGCCGACCCCGCTGTGGATGGTTGAGCGCCTGCGTCGCGCAGACGTGCGCAGCATCGATGCTGCCGTCGACATCACCAACTACGTGATGCTGGAGCTGGGTCAACCGCTGCACGCCTTCGATCTGGCCGAGATCAACGGCGGGATTCGCGTGCGCATGGCCGAGGAAGGCGAAAAGCTGGTCTTGCTCGATGGCCAGGAAGTCACCCTGCGCAGCGATACCTTGGTGATTGCTGACCACTCCCGCGCCCTGGCCATTGCCGGTGTGATGGGGGGTGAGCACAGTGGCGTGTCGGCGACGACCCGTGACGTGTTCCTTGAAAGCGCGTTCTTCGACCAGATCGCTGTGGCAGGCAAGGCCCGTTCCTACGGCCTGCACACCGATGCCTCGCACCGCTACGAGCGTGGTGTGGACTGGCAGCTGGCCCGTGAAGCCATGGAGCGTGCCACCGGCCTGCTGCTGGAAATCACCGGCGGTGAAGCTGGCCCGATTACCGAGACTGTCAACGAGCAGTACTTGCCGTCGATCGCACCGGTGACGCTGCGCGCCCAACGCGTCGAGCAGATGCTCGGCCTGGTGATCGAGGAAGCGCAAATCGTCAGTCTGCTGACCGGCCTCGGCCTGGGCATCAGCGCTGATGGGGCAGGGCAGTGGCGCGTAGAAGTGCCGAGCCATCGCTTCGATATCAGCCTTGAAGTCGACCTGATCGAAGAACTGGCCCGCCTGTACGGCTACAACCGCCTGCCGGTTCGTTACCCGCAAGCGCGCCTGGCCCCACAGCCCAAGACCGAGGCCCGTGCGCACCTGCCGGAGCTGCGTCGTCTGCTGGTCGCCCGCGGTTATCAGGAAGCGGTGACCTACAGCTTCATTGATCCCAAGCAGTTCGAACTGTTCAGCCCGGGTGTCGAGCCGCTGTTGCTGGCCAACCCGATCTCCAACGACATGGCGGCTATGCGTTCGTCCCTGTGGCCAGGCCTGGTGAAAGCACTTTCCCATAACCTGAACCGTCAGCAGGATCGCGTGCGCATGTTCGAAAGCGGCCTGCGCTTTGTCGGCCAATTGGACGGCTTGAAGCAGGAGCCGATGCTGGCCGGTGTGGTCTGCGGCAGCCGTCTGCCTGAGGGTTGGGCCCAGGGGCGCGATCCGGTGGACTTCTTCGACGTCAAGGCTGACGTGGAAGCGGTGCTGGGCTTTGCCGGCGCGCTGGATGCCTTCGCATTTGTCCCGGGCAGCCACCCGGCATTGCATCCAGGCCAGACTGCGCGCATCGAGCGTGAAGGCCGCCTGGTCGGTTTCGTTGGCGCTATCCACCCTGAACTGTCGAAAACCCTCGGTCTTGACCGTCCGGTGTTCGTCTTCGAGTTGGTGTTGGCTGAAGTCGCTGCGGGCAAGATGCCTAAATTCAGCGAGCTGTCGCGTTTCCCGGAAGTGCGTCGTGACCTCGCCCTGGTGGCGGATCGTGATGTGGCGGCCAGTGCCGTGCTGGAAGTAATCCGAGAAAATGCAGGCGAATGGCTGACGGACCTCAGGCTATTTGACGTCTATCAGGGTAAAGGCATTGATCCGCATAGAAAAAGCCTTGCAGTTGGCTTGACCTGGCAGCATCCATCGCGCACTCTTAATGACGATGAGGTGAATACCACGACGCAAAATATCCTCACCTCGCTCGAACAAAGGTTGAACGCCACGTTAAGGAAGTGACGTATGGGGGCTTTGACGAAAGCTGAGATGGCGGAACGTCTGTACGAAGAGTTGGGTCTGAACAAGCGCGAGGCCAAGGAATTGGTCGAGCTGTTTTTTGAAGAAATCAGGCACGCTCTGGAAGACAACGAACAGGTCAAATTGTCCGGTTTCGGCAATTTTGACCTGCGGGACAAACGCCAGCGGCCTGGCCGCAATCCAAAAACGGGAGAAGAAATCCCGATCACGGCTCGCCGTGTGGTCACCTTTCGTCCAGGGCAGAAGTTGAAGGCCCGAGTTGAGGCTTATGCTGGAACCAAGTCATAACGACGAGCTACCCGTCATCCCAGGCAAACGCTACTTCACCATTGGTGAAGTCAGCGAGCTATGTGCGGTAAAACCGCACGTGCTGCGCTATTGGGAGCAGGAGTTTCCTCAACTCAACCCCGTCAAACGCACCGGGAACCGTCGGTATTATCAGCGCCAGGATGTGCTGATGATCCGACAGATCCGCGCGTTACTGTACGACCAGGGGTTCACCATCAGCGGCGCACGCCAGCGTATGTCCGGTGATGAAGCCAAAGACGACACCACCCAATACAAGCAATTGATCCGCCAGATGATCTCCGAACTGGAAGATGTACTGGTGGTTTTGAAAAAGTGAAACAAGCCTTTAAAATACTTCCACATTTCAAATGCTTGCGGTATATTCCTGATCGCTTCGTTACGAAGCGAACCCAGTTTCACGCCTAGTCGGGGCGTAGCGCAGTCCGGTAGCGCACTAGCATGGGGTGCTAGGGGTCGAGTGTTCGAATCACTCCGTCCCGACCATATTTTTTTAAAAAAATCCAATCACTTAGCGGTGGTTGGATTTTTTTATGTCTGCTGATTTTGTGCGAAAGAAAAATTTGCCCCCACTTTTGGCCCTACTCAGAATCCTACATTTCCGTCGTGTGAGAATTTGAGGAAGTGGTGATGATTAGGATGGGGAGTGCTGAACATCCGGAGCGATGTGACATTCAATCATCGACCTCCCTGATATCCAATGAGATGACTCCTTCGACTTGAGGCGTAGAACCAGGTTGCGGAAGCAGCTTCAGCACAGCGCGGGGAGGGTGCTTGCGCTTTTGGAGCCTCGCCCCAGCAACGGAGTTTATCTGGCGCCGAAGCTCGGGCAGGTCAGTCGCCTCAGGTTCTCCGGGAAGCTCTATCGCATCGCCTGGGCTCGATGTGTCAGGAGGGTAACCCTGATCAAGCTCAATGGAGCGTTCCTCTTCTAATTGGGCTTCTGGTCGTACTGGGGTAGGGGTCATGGCCCTGTGAGCCTCCACTTCCTGGGCGGCTAGCTCTAGAGAGTTGGAAGGTCCGATTTCTGGCGCGGAAGGTTGTGCCGGTTCTCCCTCCAAGATATTGGCCACACTGATTGCGATCTGCTCGTTGCTTGGTCGCGTAATGATTGCAGCCAGCTGCTTTTGCGATAGGTGCGTTAGTTTTGCAGTCCGTGCTAAAGCACTCTTGCGCACTGTTTTGTATGCTTTTTCGATTTCACGTTCTTTGGGTTCCGCGGGTGCCTGATAATGGCGGAGATGTGCTTTTCGTGGAAGTCGATGGATTTCAGCGAGCGTTGGTTAACATAGAAAAACTCTAATTCACGCATACGGACTTTGGTGTTTACGCGATCAGTAGTGGAAGCAGGATAGCCTCCTGCTTCCACGAGTGGATTGCTAGTTAATGGGTTTGCTGATCAATCCCGGCCTGTAACGCCTGGCTATCACTGTGCCCGCCGACCCTCAGCGGTCCAAGGTTGAAGGCTTGATCCTTACGTATGGCGTCGTCCTGTTTCTGGGTCAATTCGTCCTTGGCGCCCAGCACCAGGTTGACCGGTGACTTCGACAGGTTCAGCCCGACATCCGCTCGGTAATCGCTGCCGGCCAACGTCGTTGCCGTGACCTTGGAACCACCCAGGTCGACCTTGCCCTGGTCCGCGCTGATCCGGGCGCCAGTCAGGTGGGTTTCGCCACTCACCTGCAGGTTGACGCCTTGCGTGCGGATGCCCGACGCTTGAGTGACGCTGTCTTTCACCACATGGCTGACGTCCAGGTTCAACGTCGGGGTGTAGGACGTGTTGCCGCTCTTGTCGCCGAACAGCACGTTTTCGGTGGTATTGGCCACCGAACTGCCGGTGGTGTTTTTGCCGTTGACGGCGTAGCTGTCAGTGGTTTTTGGCCAGGCCTTTTCCTTGAGGTCGGACAGGCGAGTGCCCACGGCATCCTTCTTGTCCGCCAGGTAAGCCTTGGCTTTGTCCACGCTCGTACCGAAGGCGCCGCGGGGCTCGGGGTTCACGTTGTAGCTACCGCTGCGGGTGAGTTTTTCGCCCAGGCGTTCCTTGGCGTTGCCAACGCTGTTGACCACGCTGTCCTTGGCCGAGGCCAGGTGCTCGGTGCCCTTGTCCACGGCGTTCTCGAGCTTTTCGCGGTGCTTGTCAAACGCGCCCTCGGCCTTGGCTTGCACCTTGTCCTTGAGCGGGCCGCTGGCCTTGGCCAGTTTGTTGACCACGCCGGGTTGGTTTTTCTCGACATCAAGCTTGGCGTCGACGTTGACCTGGGTGCTGCTGACTTGATCCTTGCGGCTCTCGACGACGAGGTCGCCGCCCACTTTGCCGTTGACCTGATCGGCTTCAATTCGCGCGCCGGCCAGATGGGTGTCACCGGCACTGTTGATCACCACCTTATTCGCCTTGATCAGGCTGTCGTGCTGGGTGGTGCCTTGCAGGTGATCCACGTCGACCTTGGCCCGCGCATTGATGCCGTGCTGGGTCTTGGGGGTGTCATGTTCACCGGCGTCGGCCAGGGTGGTTTTGCCGCCGCTGCCGCCTGCGCCCAGGGTCACGCCCCAGCTCTTATGCGCCTGGGTCGATTGCGCCGACTCTTGCAGGATGCCGCCGTTTTGCGCATCCAGATTGACGCTGTCAGCCACTACCTGAGTGCCTTGCAGGTGGATCGCATCCGCCGCGTTGGCGCCGCTGGTGAGGCTCACCTTGCCGTTGCTGTGCAACTGCCCGCCGCTAACGCCTTGGTCGTTTTCGGCGACTTTGCCGATGTTGAAGTTGGCGCTCAGGCTGCCGGTGGTGCCGCTGCTTTCAGCGCTGCTGGTCTTGCTGGCCCCGACCGTCAGGCCGCCGCCCAGGTTGCTGCCGCTGCTCACGTGCGTAGCGGTGGCCGCTTGCAGATTCAGCTTGCCGCCAGCGTTGAGGCTGATGTCACCGGTCTTCGCGGTGCTGCTGCCGACCTGAGTACCCTGCAGGGTCATGTCGCCACCGCTGCTGAGCTGGATCGGGCCGTTGCCCTGCAGCGTCGCGACACGCGCCTGGCTGTCCTGGGTGTTCAGGCGCTTGTCGTCCAGTTGCACGCCGGCACCGAGGCTGGCGTTCGTACCGTTGCTGCCCGGGGCCGTGCCCACGGTCATAGAACCGCTGCCGCGCAGGCTGTTATTGGTGTTGCTTTGGGTATCGTTGGCCTGGTTCAGCGCCAATTCGCCACCGGCTTTGAGGTTGACGCCCGCCTGGCCGCCGTTGAACTGGCTGCCTTCATAACGCGCGTCGCCTTGGGTCTCGATGTTCACACCCTGGGCCCCGGCGTAGCTGCCGACCACCGCCGTGCTGCTGGATTCGCGCCCATCGCTGCTGCCGCCTGCGCCATTGCCGCGCACGTTCAAGTCTTCACCGGTGGTGGTGTAGACGCGCACGCCCACTTTGGCGTCAACGCCTTGCTCGCTGCTGGTGTGGGTGTTGGCGGCCGCCGTGGCGAGGTGCTCGCCGGCATTGATTTTCAGCCCGCCCTCACTGGCGCGGTACTGGGTGCCTTCATCTTTCACGGTGTTGGCGACATTGACCTGCACCGTGCCACCGCTGAACTGGCTGACCACGGCGGTACTGTCCTGCTGTGTGCGGGTCTTGTTGGTATGGCCGACTTCCACATCGAGCCCGACATTCGGTTGCTCGAAGGCATCCAGCAGGCCGGGCTGATGGAATTTGGCCTGGGCCACGCCGTCGACGGCTTTTTCGATCGGCCGGGTGATGCCTTTGTATTCAACATTGGCGCCGACGTCAGCGGTCCAACCGTTCTCTTTGTGGGTGCCGGTCTCGGTGTTATGCGCCGCCTGGTTATCGACCTGCGCCGCGTTGACCTGCAACTCAGAACCGGCCTTCACCTGCGCGCCCTGGCTGGTCAGGGTGTTGCCGGCGTTGATCGTCAGCGTGCCGGCCGACGCCACGCTGCTGGTTTGCGCGGTGGTTTTGTGGCTGGTGTCAGTGCTGCTCTGGTGGCTGAACTGCGCACCATTGCCGGCTCGGTCCAGGCCGCCGGTGTAATACACGCCGCCAGCGGTGGTGGTGGTGTCGGTTTGGCTACGGGTGCTGTCATCGGTCGCCAACAGTTCGACGTTTTTGCCGCTCACGGTCGCATCGCCCTGGGTCGCCTTCAGCTCGGAACCCTTGATGCTCACGTCGCCACCGGCCGTGACGGCCAGGCTGCCGCCGCTGAGGCTGGAAGCTTGCTGCTGGGTGGTGTCGGTCTTGCTGGCGTGCTGCTGATCTGCATAGTTCACACCCGCGCGGTACTGACGCGTGCCGTCGGCGGTTTCCTTGGCGTAGCCATCGAAACCCCGCGTGTGAGTGCTGGTAGTGGTGTGAGAGGTGTTTTGAGCCGACGCGACTTTGATGTCACCCTTGGCATTCGCTTGCAGTTCGCCTGCCGCAGAGACCTTGGAGCCGCTGACGCTGATGTCCTTGGCGCTTTGCAGTTTGAGGTTGCTGTCCGAGCGCAGGTTGCTGGCGACGACGGTGCTGTCCTTGAGGTTCTTGCGGCTTTCATCCTTGGAGATACCAAAGAACTTGCTGTCGTTGCTGTAGCTATTGTCGTGGGAGGTGTCTTGCACGCCGTCGATCACCAGCGAGCCTTTGTCGCTGATGACGCTGGCCTGTTGGCCACCACGCGCCTGGCTGCCGCTGATGCGCACGTCGTCCGCCTTGACGATCAGCTTGCCATCGGCATTGACCTTGCTGCCGGTGTTCAGGGTCTTGCCCTTATCGCCATCGCCGTTCTTGCCGAAGAAACTGCCGCCAGTCAGGTCGCCGGAGTAAGCGTTGTCGCTGCTGCTCTGGGTACGGCTGGCGCTGGTGATGTCGACTTGCCGAGCGGCCAATTGAATATCGCCCGCAGATTTCAGTTCGGCGCCTTGCAGTTGCAGTTTTTGCTGGCTGGTCAGCTCCAGGGCTTTGCCGGCCTTGAGGCTGCTGGTGACGCTGCGCTGTTCGCTGCTGGACTTGTCCCAGTTGGCTTTCCACAGGTGCTTGCGGTGGTTGCCCTGGTCGCGGGTTTCGTGGGTCTCGGTGGCGGCGCTCAGTTGCAGGTCGGCGCCGCTGTTGACGCGCAATGCGTCGCCTGCTTCGACCTTGCTGGCCTTGATCTCGGTGTTGGCGCCGGACGACAGCGTGGCATTTTGTTGTGCGACGACGTTGTTGGCGTGCTGACGCGAGTCCTTGTCGGTGGTGGTGCGGTCATAGGTTTCGTAGGTGAACAGGAAGTTGCTGTTGTTCCACTGCTCACGTTTTTCCTGAAGTTTTTGGCTTTCCAGGCTGCTGAGGGTGAGGTTGCGGCCGGCGTCGAGCTTGACGTTGCGTCCGCCGACGTCGGTGGCGGCGAGGCTCAAGTCTTTGGCACTGTGCAAGTCGACATCGCCCTGGCGGCTCTGCACACCGGCGCGGGTGGCGTCGAGGCTGTTGGCGTGGACCTGGCCGCTGATATCGAGGTCGCCGGCCGAGCTGACCTTCACCCCATCACGGCCCTCGACTTGCACCGCGCCCACGCGCACCCCGGCACCTTCGGCGGTGCTGATGATATTGATACGGCCGGCCTGCATTGCCCCGAACAGGCGGGCATCGATACGCTGGTCCTGGGTTTTGCTCGCCGGGTCGACCTGGCGCACCTGGGCGCTGGCGTAGTCGATCTGATTGCGGCCGACCGTGAGGTTCAATTGGTCACGCGCACTGAGGCGCCCCTCGCTGTCGATACGCGGCGCGATCAGGTTGATCGAACCCGCGCCGTTTTGCAGGCCCTGGCCCTGCACCGTCAGGTGGCCGCTTGCATCGCGAGTATTCAAGCCTTGCAGCTTGCCGTCGTTGAGCTCAGGGCGGCCCACTACGAGGTTGGCATTTGGGGTGTTGATGAAACTGCCGCCGTTGACGGAAATGCCATTGGGGTTGGCCAGCACATAATCGGCAGCCCGGCCAAAAACCTCCTGAGCGCCGTTGATGGCTGAGGCGTTGCGGCTCACCACTTCGTTGAGGATCACGCTCGCCGCCTGGCCCTGGAACTGCGGGTTGGCCGCCAGCTGCCCGGCGAGTTGCGATTGACCAGCCTGCAAGGCGTTGTTCAACACCACGCCCTGGCGGTCGACGTTGTAGTCCAGAAACTGGTTATGGGACAGGCCGCCGGCATTCGGCGCGACGATGTTGACGATGGGCACGCCGCCCTGGTTTTGCAGCTGCGGCGTACCGCCAGGCCCTTCGACGACGGTTAAGCCACCGGCCAGGACCAGCTGCGGCAGCAGGAACAGGCTGGCGATGGCCCAGCGCAGTTTGCCCTGGGGTGAAAGGTGAAATGTATGGGTGTCAGTCGGCATAAATAAATTCGCTCTGTGTTGGCTGATCCGCGACGTGCGTTGTTCGTTGCAACGCTGCTGTGGTGGTCAGGTACGGCGGTTAACTCAGGCTAAACAGGTGTTGCTCAAATCTGTACGCTAAGGCGCGTCAGCCAGACCTCCGGCTCCTGGCCAAACCCTGCGGGCGTGTTGAGGTTGCGCTGGTAATCGAGGTCCAGTTGCACGTTTTTCCAGCTGAGGTTGAGCCCGGCACTGGCACCGCTCAGGCGCTGGCTTTGAGCGCCGTGTTCGCGCTTGATCCAGCCGTTGTCCAGGCCCAGGCGCGGGGTGATTTTTACCGGCAGGTCGCTGGTGAGCGGCAGGCGCAAGGTGTTGCGCCATACCGCGCCGATGGCCCCGGACGTGATGTTTTCGCGGTAGCCACGCACCGCCGAATCGTCGGTGCCCAGCAGTTGTTCGATGGCAGGCAACGCATCCGGGCTGTATTGCGCCGACAGCTGGCTCTGCCACTGCCACGGTTGCCCCAGCCATTGGCCGTTGCGCCATTGGGTGAGGTTGGCGCGGTACTTATGGAATTGCGCCTGGGGCAGGTTTTTTTGCGTTTGGTCAGCATCACGGTCGGCGCCGAACCATGTCAGGCCTTGGGCGTAATTGACGTCGAGGTTCCACACTGCGCTGTTGAGCCAGAACAGATTCAGGCCAGCCTCGGCCACTGTCAGCGTCGGGCTCTGGATGCCTAAGCGAACCTTTTGCAGGTAGCTGTCGACGTCCTTGTAGGCCAGTTGCAGGTTGGCGCTGAGTTGATGGCCCTGGTCGCGCCACAGCACGCGGTCGGTGCGCAAACTGACCTGGTCAGTACGGCCGCTGTTGTAAAACGTGGCGCGGCTGAGCTTGAACGGCGAGCGGTATTCGTTGTGGCTGGCGAACAGGCTGTAGGTCCAGTACCCGTAAGGGATGGAATAAAACAGGCTGTTGCTGCGGCTGTAGCGCGGCCCATGGTTGAGCGTGTCGCTGAAGCTCAGGTTGAGCGAATCGTTGAGCTTGAGCGGGCTGTCCAGGCTCAGGTTGATGGCATTGCGATCACGCCCCGTGCCAGCACTGCCGAGGTTATCCACTCCAAGCCCCAGCCCCCAGCGTGACGCCGTGCTGCGCGAGCGCAGGATGATGCGCGAGGCGCCAGCTTCATTGCCAGGGGCAATGTCGGCGGTGAGGTCCACCGAACGCAGGCGGTTGAGCTGGTCCAGGCCTTGTTCCAAATCGCGCAGGTTCAGCGGCTTGCCGAGCATCCCGGGGAACGCGCCGCCTAATGACACCGGCAGGCTCTGGTCGGCCAGTTCGATGGCTTCGAGGTAGCCCTCTTCGACGTGAATATCCAGCGACTGTCCGGCCGCCGGCGGGCTGATCAGGTACGGGCGGCTGGCGATATAGCCGGCTTGCACATACAGCTGGGTGATCTCGGCCAGCAGGCGGTTGATCTGGGTGACACCCATGCACGGCGCCACGTAGGGTTCGATGCGTTTGTTCAGCTCAGCCTTGCTGAACAGCGTGATTCCGGCCAGGCGCGTGCCACTTAGCGGCCAGCAGCGTTCATCTTTGGCGATGTCTGTTGGCAAGGCCGGCGTGGCCGCTTGCGTACCGAAACTACCGCGTTGCAGTTGCCGTTGGCGCTGCTCCAGGTGTAATTGCTGCAAGTCGCGCTGCTGTTGCTGCTGCAAGCGCAGCGCTTCCTGGCCCGCTTGCGGCCCATCGGCGGCGGCGGCCGGCAGCGCGCACAGGCAGAGCAGGGCGACGCCCAGGCTCTGGATACAATACTGGCGTTGGGTTGAGGGCTGATTCGGCACTCGACATCCTTAACGTAGAAATACGTACAATCCATACCCATTAGCCAAACGGTGAACTCAGGGATTTTGCACAGTTGAGCCATCATTAAACTGTTTGTTACATCAAGTGGCAGGACTTTTTACGTAAAACGTGGGGAATGCCGCGTTATTCACAAAATAAATGCATAGAGGTGGTGCGGGAGGGCCAGGCGACAACTCGTTTGGGCGTTTCATGAGGCGATTTCTGCCCTCATTCTGCTGACTCACCGATCAACCCTGCCTTTCAGACGTATTTACCCCTTCGCCTTTTACAAAAGCCGCTGGGCCTAGCGTCAGGTTGTTCAATACAAACAGCTGAACATCGGCATTCTATTCTCTACTCTCCTCCAGGCACCGGCAGCGAATCTTGCGCTTGCCCCGTTACTGCACGCGGCCTTCGCCGTGATGCTTGTAACTGGTTGGCCGCGCACCATTTGCCAAGACAACGTCCTGTTCAGCCTGCTCCGCTTGCTTGGCAACATCGAGCGCATATGCCCGATGGAGTGCGCGAGGTTAAGGGTGTCCCCTTTCGACCCATAGCTGCCCTTGATGTATGTGTGTTGTCGCCATATGTTATTGGCATTCATGGAGGATTCTGACTGATGGCACGTGTGGGATTGATACTGACACCCGGTTTTGCGGACTGGGAATACGCTTTCATTGCTGGAACTGCGTCTCCGTTTTACGGGATCGATGTCAGGTTTTTCGCTTCTGCTACGGGGCAGTTTCGCTCGCAGGGTGGATTGGCGGTAACGGTCGAGAGCAGTTTGCAACAATGTCTGGACTGGAAACCGGACGTTGTAGTCGTGATTGGAGGAGTGGTCTGGGAACGTGCAGAAGCACCTGATATTCGGGAGTTTCTTCATGCTAGTCGTGCAAGTGGAGCGACAATTGCCGGTATCTGTGGGGGAACGCTGGCACTTGCCAGGGCCAGCCTTCTCGACACCGTTCCTCATACATCGAACAGCGCTGACTTCCTGCAGCAGAATGCCATGGGTTATGAGGGGGGCACGCTTTATCGAAGCAGCCCAGTAGCTGTGGTTGCAGACCGCATCATAACTGCTCCAGGCCCTGCACCCGTTAGCTTCACCTGCGCAGTGTTCGAAGCTGCCGGGCTATCTTCCGAGACCACTTCTCAATTCAGATCAATGTTGGCAGCGGAACATCGGTGACTGCGTCATCCTACAAAACAGCCGGTTAGGTGATGTGTTCGGATGGCCGCTCATGGGCGATTTCTGCCTGTCATGAGGGGCAGCATTCGGCCCGAAGCGGACTTAGGCTTGGTCCGCCTCGAGGCCATGACTCAGAACGCCAGAGCTTTTCGCGCCCCTAAAGTTGCATTACTGCGAGCGCCCTGCGCAGGGGCTCGTCGGATATCTGGATAGGACCATGAAATGGCACGTCCATGTCCAAAACAAGGTAAACGGAAGCCGCAATGAGCAATGACGAGATAATGAACATTCCTATCACCATCGAATTACGGGGAGCGCGGTATCCAAAACTGGCGAAAATGAGTGTCAACCAGGCAACAAGCATCCCAATCAGCGGGCCAGGAATCGCTCCCTCTGACTGCTCTACGATCCTCCAGCGTTGCTCGATGAGCGAATGATATTGCTGACGAATATCTTGAAGCATCGTTTCATGGTAGCGGTCCGGGGGCATTATAAGAGCCAAAGACTTGCCGATATCATCCAGGTATTTAGCCGCCTCGCTGTTACGATGCTGCAGCGCCTCGTCTCCCCGATACGGGGTCTCGATAGCACGCTCAAGATAGAGGATCAGACGGTTTCGCGTGTCTTGTGCCGCATCGCCATAGCCCCGCAGTGTCCGATCAAAAATGATCATGCTGGTTGCATATCCATGGAAGTTTGCATCAATGGACTCAAAAGTGTTTTTGGCAGAATTGATCATCAAACCAAAGACCAGCGATGTCATAACCACAAAAATGTTGGCTACTAGACGAATTACGGAGTTAGTGTCGTCATCCCTGTGGCGGGATGCCAGCTTTGGGTACCAGTGCACCATGAGAAGCGAGGCAGCAACGAGGCACCCAAAAATGGCCAGTGCTATCCAGAGAGAGTTCATTTATCAGCGCCCTGATCAATTGGAGTCAAGTCTTGAAGGATAGACCGTTGGCGGTTCTCTCCGAATTCTGCTCGGCAGATACCGCGTTTGCACTCCGGGAATGCCCCCCATATTGGTATGAACGCCAGCGCTGATCATCGGTAGATATTGGTCGAGCTCTGCCAATCGTTAGAGGCAACAGATCAGGACCGTCTGGTTATGGCCGAGAAAAGCCATTCATGAACAGCGACTCCAGGCCTCGGCTGATCTAGCAATGAAAGAGCTTTTCAACCAAGCTCGCCTCCAGCGGTGAGAGCTCCAGCGATTCAGACGCTTGAACCAATAGCTACGCAGCTCCCGCCAGAGTCGGGGTCAGCGCCGCAGGCGTATTCCAGGGGGCATCGGCCCACGCTCCGCTGCCGGGCGTCAGCAACTGGCGCAGATGCTGCTCATGGAATGCTTCGCCCAGCGAGTCGACGCGAAACGCCGCCACCCACTGCTCGCGCCCTAGCTGATAGGCCTTGCCGAATTCTTCCCAACTGTCGAAACAGTCCTGCGCCCGCTGTGCATTGAGCAGCAGCACACGCCAGGCGAGGTCGGGCTCGAGCCAACGCATCAGCAGCGCACAACGGACCAGAAACGCCACTCGAACGCAGGCAAAGGCCATGGCCGCACGCGGCTCATCACCGGTCATCAGCGCCTGCAGGTCGAGGTTGTACCACTGCTGTTCGAGGGTCGCACTGAAGTGCGACCGCACGGCTTCGTCATTGCAATTGCTGCGTATCCCGGCCTGGTGTAACAACGCTGCCCGTACAATCGTCTGTGCTTGCTCGGTGAAGTGATCGCACGCCGACGAGTAGAAACCCTCGACTTCCATCGCATCAGCCATGGGCCTGGCCAGCAGCAGCGACCAGTGCCTGCGTTGGCTGAACAACTGGGCGCCACGCGGTCTGAATGCTCGCCACAACATCCAGGCTGAAACCACAACTGCGATAAGCAAAAACATCCCGCTCTCCTTACCTTGCCCGGGCCTGCCAGGCCAGGATTTCCTCGGCCATTGGCGAGGTCATTTCAGGCCACGGCACACCTTCGGTGAGGTACAACGGGTCTTTGGGCTGACGCTCAATGTATTTGCTGAAAATGTGCCGGATGGCGTACTTGACCGACACCGCCTTCGGGGCAGCCTGCAGGAATTGCTGCGGCTGACGCCCGGCGACCAGCCATTCGACCATGGCGGATGGCGCATCGAGGCGCTCATAAAGTTGCGGATATCGGGCTACCAGGCGAGTCTGGGCGGTCGGGTCGTTGACCTCCTCGATACGCAGCCAGCCGGCTTCGGTACGCACGATGCCGATGGCGATACAGTCGGCGGGTGTCTGCTGGTCGGTGTCCAGAGCATTCAGGCACTGCAGCAGGTCCTGGTAATAGCGCTCCACCGGAGGCCGGTTTTGCTTACCCTTTACCTGCTCGACCGTCAAGGTGCCGTCGGCCTGGACGATCAGGCTGATGGTGATGTGTGGCTGGCCCTGACTGTCACGCAAACTGAACACACGCATGCGCTGCTGTTCGACCGCTTCGGCATAGCGCTCGCCGTAGCCGCCAGTCAAGGCGCGGCGATCGGCGAACTGGCCCAGACAGTGGCGCATCACGTAGCTTTCAAAGGCCATTTCCGCGCGCAGCAAGGAGCTTTCGGGACGCAGTTCCTGCAATACGTGCTCAGCGGTGTTCACCCGCGCAAGCAAGGCCTCGGGCTGGCTCTGGCGCCAGCCTTGTTCGACACGCGCCGCCATCTGCGCGTGTTCCTTTTGCCACAGCATCAACGCCTGGGGGCAGTTGATGCGTTCGAGCTTGCCCGCCAGTGCTGTGCCCTGACGCGAGGTCAGGAACTCCACCAGCAAGGCTTCCAGCGCCAGCAATGGCGCCTGCTGCGGATCGACCCAGACCAGCGGTGCAAGTGAATCTTTTTTTGCATCGCTCAAATGCCCAACCACCCAGGACGGCGGCTCGGCTCCGAATGCCTCGATAGCCTGCCCCATGCTCAGGATTCGCCGCGCAGGCTCGAAATTGCCGACCAGATGACGGTAAAAATGGTTGAGCAACCATTTGCCCACCTCTGGCGCATCACCTCGGGCCTTGCTGCGCTCGGCAATGCCACGCTTGAGTTGATCGGCATTGAGTGCGTTGCGCGGGGCATAACCGGACGTTCGCAGCTCCGGTGTCACTTCCATATCTGCCACCAGGCTTTGCCGGCCGGTTTTGCCGACGCCTGCAGTTCGGCGATGCACTGGCGGATCATTTCATTGTTTCCCCGATCAACTTCGTTGTTCGGATCACTGCGCAGAATGGAGCGCTGATAATAGGCCACGGCCTCTGCCTTGCGCTCGAGCCCCTTGAGCACATCGCCGGCACAAGCCAGCAGAGAGGATTCAGAGAGTTCATCGATGACCGGCGCGTAACGTAACCACAGGTTAGTGGCCGCCTCCGGCAGGCTGTATGACAGGTACATGGCAATTTTCATCCGTGCGAACAGCGGCGAGTACTCCAGGTCCTTGTCGCTGATTTCGCGCTCTTCCTGCCATTTGAGAATGCGCTCCAGCCAGATCAGAATCTCGCGCTCGCGGTCCAGTCGAAACAGGGCGCGGGTGACGTCCTGTATGTAATCTTCCGGGTTGTGGCGGCCGTAGCCATAGTCGGCTGCGTAGTGCCATAGCTGCTCGGCGGCTTCGGCGATGCCTGGGTTATCGTTCAGCAGAATACGATTTTCGAGGATGCCCTGATAATGTTCGGCGAACGGGCTGGCGGCGATGCCACGGGTATGCAACTCAAGTGCTTGACCCATGAGTTTGTCGTTGTAGCAGCGGTAATTGATCGCCAGGTTGTTGCACAGCATTGAGTACAGGTGTGCGCAGGCATCGTAGCGGTGTCCGCGGCCGCTGGCGAAGCACTGCTCCATACGGGCCTGGCCATGTTCGTAGGCAACCTTTTGCACTTCCCGCAGCCGCCACCAGACCGAATCTGCCTCCTCGCTGGAAAGCTTCTCGACATGCGTTTCGACCAAGCTTTCAAGGGAAGTCGCAAAATTGTAGTAGTACATGCCGCTGGCCAATAGCGGCAAGGGTTGGCGCAAGGCATCGAATATGCCGAATGCACTGGCGTGGGCGCTGAACAGACTGTAGACGCTGCGGTGGTCCTGCAGATCGCCGGCCGAAACCGCCTCGCGTAGCATCGTCAGTTCGGTGTTGGCGTCGATGCGCCCGGCCTGACGTTCACGTACCGCCACCAGACGAGTGATCCACGGGTGATTCGGCGCGCGTCGCCGGGCTTCTGCAAGGGCCAGGGTGAAGACGTTGTCAATTTGCTCAAGGTCATCGTGCGCGTCATGCAGTGCATCGAGCAACGGGCCCATGGACGGGGTCGACTCGTCCCGCCATGGCAGGCCGGAAGTGAAGCGCTCCAGCACCCTCTGATCATCACAGGCACGTATCACGCACAACGGCCACCACGCTGACTGGTCCTCGGCATCGAGCAGGCGATCGTGGACCCAGTAGGCCGTGCCCGGCCACATTTCGCCGCGCATTTCATAGATTTCCATGAATGCACGTTGCCCGGCGTCGTCGATTTGGCCGTTTTCAAGCAGCCATGGCAAATGGAAGTCAACGAAGTTGTCACCGCCGCCGGACTCCAGACTCAGGGTCGCCACTTCACAGATTTTCAAAGCACCGGCGAGGTCGCCCTGGGCCTGCAATGAACGGGCGGCCAGACGTGCCAGGCGCACTTCCCATTCTCGACGCTGGGGCAGCGACAATTCGGCGATCAATCGCACAACCGGCTGTTCGAACATCGCCAGGCGCAATGGAACGATTTCGATCAGCGCATCGCCCAGCCACAGCCAGTCGTTACCGTCGACATCCTGATCTTCGCCAGCGGTGCGTAACGCGGCAATTGCCGCCAGCGCGGCTTCACGAGCCTCTTCGTCGCGTTCATGGGCGGCCAGCGCCTGGGCCCGTCGCTGGTGTTGATCGGCATCGTCCCAGGCTCGCAGTGCATGACGGTCGGGGTTGATCAGGGCAAGGGTGTGACGCACTTCGATGGTCTTCAGGGCGACGTCGAGGGTGGCGTGTTGGAGATCTTCGAAAATGCGGTAGCGCCGGTACTGCTCAATGTCGAACGGCAGCGGCTCGTTGGTCAATTGCTGAAGGTGGTCGAGCGCCTTCAGCAGGCCCTGCTCGTCTTTGAAGTAGTTGCCCAGACGCAGTTGGTAGATCAGCAGGTTGACCTTGAGTTCGTTGCGCTCATCATCAGGCGTAGCCTCGATCAGTGCCTGGCCGTCGTCAGCCAGTACCGCCCTGGCCGCGTCTGCATCACCCGCGTTGACCCACAGCACGTGCAGCCGTCCGATCGACTCCAGCGAGGTTGCCTTGAGCGGTTGGCCGCGCAGCTGGCCCAACAGGTAGTCGACACCATGTTCCTGATGCTCGACCTCAAGACGGTCCATGAATTGATCCAGCTGGATGCCCGACAGCACGGTGCTGTTTTGCGTCATTGTGAACTCCATTTGCGAATGACTGTGCATCGCCCGATGCGTCCTGCGTCGGTGCCCTCGAGTGGGGCAACGGTTCTCGTGCACGTCTGCCTTTTACAGGTCACGAATGAAGAAAGGGATCGGGCAATACAGCGAGGTGCCGAACGCTACCAGTTGGCGTTTAAAAAACCAAGAGTGCGCGGGGGGGCAAAGTCAGTGATTAACGTGCATGCAGCGGGTCGAAACTGCGAATCGCCCGCAGATTGGTCGGCACTTCAGAAGGCTGATTCTGGTCAATTGCTGCCGTTCGCGACCGTCGGCTTTCGGCCAAAAGCGGTCGCTCCCGCAGAGCGGTTTTATAGCTGCGAGAACAGCGATATCTAAATGCGACTGATAGGATAGGATCTAGCTTGTGCATCGGTATTTGGCCGAGCGTCGTAGCGGTACGACGGCTGAACACTGCGAGCCGTAAGCTCAGACTGGATTTCCCGCCAAGTATCGCTATGGTATCCAGTAAGAGAAGGGGCATTCCAAGTGCGCGGAGTGGTCACTTTCTTGTAATCGCATATAAAATCTATAAATATGACTCACTGCAAGGATGATCAGTATGGCTGTAGAGAAAAGAGTGCGATCAGTGGGATCTGTAGCAGGAGAACTTATAAAAAAATCTAGAGAATCCGCCCTTGCGTCAGTACAGATATTCAACAACCCTGCGCTCACCTTCAAGTCTGAAATATTTATTGTTTTAATGATGATATCTTGGACTTATCTCCTCCATGCATATTATCGTAAGAATGGAATTGAGTATCGTTACTTCAAAATGGAAGGTGCGCGAAAGAGATTTCAAAAAACTGCTAAAGGTGCTGTAAAGCATTGGGAGCTAGAGAAATGTCTGAATCAGCCTGAGTCACCGGTCGATTTGAGTGCCGCAAATAATCTTAGATTCCTACTCGGTTTGAGGCATGAAATCGAACACCAAATGACGACCAGGATAGATCAGTTTTTAAGTGCTAGATTTCAAGCTTGTTGCCTAAATTATAATGAACTTATAAAGTCGCTATTTGGCGCTAGCTTCGGTATAGACAAGCACTTATCCTTTAGCCTCCAATTCTCATCTTTGAACAAGGAGCAGGTGGAAAGATTATCCCAGGCTGACGGTCTCCCTGAAAATATCCGGGCGTATATAACTGCATTTGATCTAGCTCTAACCGATGAAGAGTTTAATGATCCAAAATTTTCTTATCGTGTTTTCTTCGTTCCCAAAACAGCGAACCATAAAGGTCAGGCAGATCAAGTTATTGAGTTTATCAAACCTGGCTCTGAAATGGCCCAAGGAATAAATACCAAATATATTCAAATCAAGGAAATTGAACGCCCTAAATATTTACCTTCGAAAATTATCGAAAAAGTACAGAGGTCTGGCTATCCACGATTCAATATGAGGCATCACACGCAAATGTGGCAGCTCAACGATGCAAAAAAACAAGGCAAAGGTTTTGGCGTCACCATAATGAATACATGGTACTGGTATGAGACATGGTTGGAAAATGTTCTAGCTGAGTGCGAAAAACGTAAAAAAGAATTTGTTTAAGATGTGCGCAACTTGCACTGTTCGAGTTATAGAAACCGCTAGCACAGCGCGGGAATGCTCATGCTCTATAAAATTATCTAGTTTTTATCGAGTAATCACTAACCGAATGAACAACAAAACAGCTAAGGCCGATGGCTAAATTTGAGTATTTATTCAGCTTCGCACTCATCCAGCGAATGCCAGCAGACCAATTAATTGCGCACGCACCGGATTAAAAAATGTTAAAACTACATACTCAGTTGATTTGCGTTTATCACATGAGCAACCCAGACGACCCTTCTGAAGGCATCCCGGCCCCGGATAGACGCGCAAACAAACCTATCGGCATTCACGAAACCTCCACAAATAAGACAGCTTTTTTTCAGAAAATAATAAAGCCAAAAATTGGTTCAAACACCATTACAATAGTGGTCCCCAATGAAATCACTCTGGCAATAAATGTAGCAACCAAGTCGTTACAGCAAGCTAAAAAAATTAAAGTAAAACTCGAACGGCTATCGGAGTCTACTCAATCGATATATGATCACAATGTGGGGCTGGCATATGACTATCTTGAGAGCATACAGACGGCAATAATTTTCGCATATAAGGCAGTGGAATCATTTTGCAATGCGGCAATCCCTGACTCACACGTATACATAAAGTCCACCAACAAATCTACAGAGCATTATAGCAAGGAGCAAATCGAACGATGGATTTCTACTTCTGAGAAAGTTTCATCAATATTGCCACCAATATTAAAATGCCCTCCACCTCAATCCGAGGATTTCTGGTCCGATTTCAAGAGCCTTGAAAGACTAAGGAATGAGATAATACACAGCAAGTCCAGTAATACAGATGCAATATTGGAAGAGCTATTCGCAGAGTGTGTATACAAGCACATACACTCAGCACTGGTTTTACTGGAGTTTTTTATTGCGATCGACCCGTCAAACCCAATCTTTCCGTTAGGCTTTGGAAAATCTATGGTACGGGTTATGAATGTAGCAAAAGCGGAAGATATATTAGGTAAGGTTGACGAAAGTTAACTCTGCCAATCCGGTTACGTATATAGAATAATTTCTACGATGCGTTAAATTTTTAAGAACACAACGCTCGCTCACGACCGGAATTTACCACTTCACCAAAGGCTGCTTTTGACCGATTCTGTTGAAAAAGTCGGTTCTTCCAGCCTGCCGTAATATAGACCGCTGAAAACGCCTTTCTTGCGCGCTGCTACGCGAAATCCGAGCCCGAGATCCCTCTACTCAAAGTAAAGATTTCAATCTCAAGCGCGTACTTTTCTGCCGTGGAAACCATAGCCGACTTTTTCAACAGAATCGGCCGATTTCTGCCTGTCGTAGCGGGCAGCAATCGGCCAGAAGCTTCCTATCACGAAGGACCTATCCAAAGCGTAAGCGGCTGGCTATCCCACCTTGCGTAATCACACGATGTAATCGCCCGCAGTCCGCTCGGTATGTCGAAGGGCGTAGCATATGTTCTGGATTGGATCGTATGGCCAATGAGTGGTTTAGGAGTTGTTCCCTTTGAAATTCGATTTAACTGAACAAGGCACAAAATATGCGTGCGCGGCAGACCCTGGCCTCGGCTATATTCCAAACGATCTGATAGCGGCTATCCAGGATGTGTACACGCCGGCGGGAATGCAATTGACGGATCTGGCTATACGCGAGGCTGAGAGTGCCGAGTATGGTGCCTCCCGCTTTGGCCTCGACGGACACACCATTGTCTTCCGTGTGGCTAAAACAACGCCGACGAAGATTGGACAGTTCGTCACAATATGGAAGCGCCCGACGTCAGGCGGCATCATTGCACCTCTCGATATCGATGATGGCGTAGCCTTTGTTGTGGTGAGTGTGTTCGATGCAACGCATCGCGGACAGTTTGTTTTCGACCAGAAGATACTGGCATCAAAGGGCATCATGGCGATTAACGGTAAAGGTGGTAAGCGCGCTATCCGCGTTTATCCACCTTGGGTCAAACCAGTCGCCAAACAGGCCGTTAGGACACAGCAATGGCAACTGCGTTACTTTCTTCCTCTTGAACAAAGCGGAAACGCCGATTCCGTGCAGGTGCGTCGGCTCTTTGAAGTTTAAGATCCTTATTCGTCATTCTTGAGCGTTCTGGGTAATGGCAGCTAAAGCACTGTGATCGAGCCGCCCGCGCCTACCCGCTGCCAAGGCAAGCCCAGTATCAAGGCCTGAAGTTGCTCGTTGTCGAGTTCGACGTCCGATCCGTGCCGGATACCTGGCCAGTGAAACTTGTCTTGGTTCAATCGTCGCACCGAACACCGCGATAACTCTAGCCAACGCGGTCTCGGTACCGGCACGCATGTCCATCGGCTCGGTGGCGATCCAGATGGAATCGATGCGGATCATTGAGCGAGTCCACGGATGAATCGTGGTGCTGTACTGCCAGTGTTTTGGGGACTACGGGCTTAGATGTTCCAACCCATCACCGATAACGCGTTGAGTTTACGCCTGACTGGCGGCAAACGACGCTAACCTGCCCTTCACGAAGGGCTGCAGCACCTTCAGTGAGGGTGTGAATATTTACCAGGAGGGCTGGTCCTGTGAGTCCTCGTCTCCGGACTTTACTACTTTCTGAATCGACCACAGGTCTTTGCGCACGCATTCGGGAGGCGGTGAAGCCCCCGAAAATGTTCCCCCCGAACGCCTACTCGATGCCTATAGGGGCCTGACTGACACCTGTATAATTACATTCTTTGATCCTTCATCACCATTTACGCATGGCTTTGTAGGAGGTGTGTTTATATGAATTTTATTAGGTTGTTGCTTTAATTTTTTGACTTGCGTGCAATTGTCGGTGCGATGTTAATGGTGTTTAAAACATGATAATATGGTCCGCAATTATTTGAGCTGTTCCACTTTTAATTTATAGCAGGGCGAATAATGCTTTTTATTGTAATGTTAGGCGGAAAACATCCTAGAGCGAAAATTGAAGTCCATGATATAGCCTTCGTATTAGCTGATAGCTTAGAGGATGCATATCCTCAGCTTAGACAGAGTTGGTTTGGATCTCCTGTAGGCCTTCATATTGATGCATGGATGGCAGTTGATGGAGTTGCAGGCTGGAAGTTAGAACTAAGTGAATTAGCTCCCCGCCCTGGATCAATGCGTTTGTACTTTATCAATTTAGGCGGGTATGAAGTTAAATCCTTTGGTGAAGCGCATCACTATTCCCTGATAGTTGCGAAAGATAAGCGGGAGGCGATGAGCCTCGGTAAACGCGAGATTTTAAAGCACTGGGTCCAGGCCCATACTGATGGTGTGCTGGATGTGGACGACTGTTTGCCGATTGATGCGATAGAAGGACGATACGTTCATTTGGTCGAGGGACCACACGACGGCATCATTCAGCGCAATGACTACATCGTTTTGTCGTAACGTTTGATTAGCTCAACACGTCATCTGCTGAATCGCCCGAATTTCCTACGTAATGAGCGGCCACTTTTGGCCGAACGCAGCCATACGACAAGTGCCCCGAATCGTGGGCAATTTGGTAGTTCGTGTTCGGCCGGCAGGTACCCCCCGGAAAGTCTAAGAAGTCACTAGATGAGGGGTCACATAGACCCACGCGGCATATGTGAAGAAACACATGCCAGTGCAGAAGCAAACAAATCCAATCAGGCTTGCCCCCCACATCAAACATCTCGCTTCACGCTGCGTCCCGCCCTGACTACTGCCAGCCTCTCCTTACCATTTTCATAACACTTGACCTTCCCCTCATGGCAAGCCGGATAAGACCTCCAGTGTTGGTTTGTCCTGAAAATTACAAGGAGGTACACGATGTACGGCAAGCGCATAACCCTGGTCGCCGTGGCGATAGCTGTCGTGTTCACGTTGGGTGGCTGTAAAGAGAGCGCGCCCGCGGCCGATGCCGCCAAGCCGCCTGGTGTGCCGGTGGCCGAGGTGGTTGCGCAGTCGGTGACTCCGTTTGTTGAATACACCGGCTCCTTGACCGCGATTGAGCAGGTTGAGTTGCGCCCGCGTGTCAGTGGTTATCTGCAAAGTGTCAGCGTGCCTGAAGGGCAATCCGTGGCCAAGGGCAGCCTTTTGTTTATGATCGACCCACGGGAGTTCCAGGCGGCGCTGAACGCTGCCAAGGGCCGTTTGCGTGAGGCTGAGGCCAATGCATTGCTGGCCCAGGCCGAGCATGGTCGGGCTGAGCAACTGTTCGCCAAAAAGGTGGTGGCGCGGGATCGTCTCGACAGCGCCATCGCCTCGTTGAATGCCGGCAGGGCTCAGGTCGACGCCGCCAAGGCCGCGCTGGATGCCGCACAACTGGACTTGAGCTACACCCGCGTCACTGCGCCCATCAGCGGGCGTGTCGACCGTGCCCTTGTCACCGAGGGCAACTACGTCACCCGTGGGGTGACGCCGCTGACGACGATCGTTTCCATCGACCCGCTGCATGTGTATTTCGATGTCGACGAGCGCACCTATCTGCGCTCGCTTGCCGCGACTCGGGAGGTTGCCGCGTCGAAAGGGGAAAAGGCCGCCAAGGTGATGGTGGCGATGCTTAACGATGCAAGCTACGCACGCGCCGGGCGGGTGGACTTCCTGGCCAATGCGGCCGACCGCAAGACCGGCACAGTGCGTGCGCGTGCCGTGGTCGACAACCCGGATGGGCGCCTGACGCCGGGGCTGTTCGCCAAGGTCAAGCTGGACACCGGCGCGCCGCAACCCCGGGTGCTGGTGGCCGACCACTCGATTGGCACTGACCAGGGCCGCCGCTATGTGCTGGTGGTCGGCGCAGACGACAAGACCGAATACCGTCCCGTCGAACTGGGGCCGATGGCCAACGGCTTGCGCGTGATTGAGCAGGGCCTGCAACCGGGTGAACGCATTGTCGTCAAGGGGCTGGTGCGCCCCGGCATGCAGGTGACGCCATTGGCCGCCAGGATTGATGGGGCGCCGTTGGATGCGCCGTTGGTGTTGGGGGGCGTGCAATGAGCTTCCCACGCTTTTTCATTGACCGGCCGATCTTCGCCATCGTGCTGTCGGTGTTAATGATGATCGCCGGCATCGTGGCCTTCTTTCATTTGCCCCTCAGCGAATACCCCGCCGTGACACCGCCCACGGTGCAAGTGACGGCTTCTTATCCGGGCGCCAACCCTCAGGTGATCGCCGAGACGGTGGCGGCGCCCCTTGAGCAGGTGATCACGGGCGTCGAGGGCATGCTGTATATGACGTCGCAATCGGCGACCGATGGCCGCATGATCCTCACCGCGACCTTCGCCCAGGGCACCAACGCGGACATGGCGCAGATCCAGGTGCAGAACCGCGTCTCGCGGGCCCTGCCGCGTTTGCCCGAAGAGGTGCAGCGCCAGGGCGTGGTTACGCAGAAGACCTCCCCGGACATCCTCATGGTGGTCCACCTGCTGTCGCCCGACCAACGTTACGACCCGCTCTACATCTCCAACTATGCCTACCTCCAGGTGCGCGACGAGCTGTCACGGATTCCGGGGATCAACGACGTGCTGGTGTGGGGGGCGGGCGAGTACAGCATGCGTCTGTGGCTCGACCCGGACCTGATCGCCGCCCGTGGCTTGACCGCAGGCGATGTAATTACCGCAGTGCGTGAGCAAAACGTGCAAGTGGCGGCCGGCTCGGTCGGCCAGGCGCCTGACTCCAGCGCGGCGTTCCAGGTCACGGTCAATACCCTCGGACGCCTGACGGACGAGGAGCAGTTTGGCGACATCATCATCCGCACCGGTGATAACGGCCAGGTGACGCGTCTGCGCGATGTGGCCCGTGTCGAAATGGGCGCCGATGCCTACGCGCTGCGCAGCCTGTTGGACGGCGAGCCGGCCGTTGCCCTGCAGATCATCCAGAGCCCGGGCGCCAACGCGCTGGATGTGGCGCAAGCGGTGCGCGATACCATGCAGCGCCTGGAGGCCAATTTCCCCGAGGGCATGGTGTCGCGGATTGCCTATGACCCGACAGTGTTCGTGCGTGCATCGCTGGAGTCAGTGGCCATCACCCTGATGGAAGCGATCCTGCTGGTGGTCCTCGTGGTGGTGGTGTTCCTGCGTAACTGGCGTGCGTCGCTGATCCCGTTGATGGCCGTGCCGGTGTCGATCATCGGCACCTTTGCGGTCATGCATCTGATGGGCTTCTCCCTCAATACCCTGTCGTTGTTCGGCCTGGTCCTGTCCATCGGGATTGTGGTCGACGATGCAATCGTGGTGGTCGAGAACGTCGAGCGGCATATCGAGAACGGCGAGGGGCCGACGCAGGCTGCGCGGCGAGCGATGGGCGAGGTCACCGGGCCGATCATTGCGATCACCTCGGTACTCGCTGCGGTGTTCATCCCCACCGCCTTCCTCAGTGGCTTGCAAGGTGAGTTCTATCGGCAGTTCGCGCTGACCATCGCGATTTCCACGATCCTGTCGGCGGTCAACTCCTTGACCCTCAGCCCGGCACTCGCCGGCCTGTTGCTGCGCCCGCGCGACGCTGCGGTGGTGCATGACCCGCGCAGCCTGCGCGGTCGCGCCGCGCATCTGGTGCAAGTGCTGAGCCGGCCGTTCCAGCGGGCACCGCAGGCGTATGGCAACACGGTGCGCAAGGTCGCGGGTCGTCGCGGCGCGGCGTTGTTGGTGTATGGCGGCTTGCTGGCGCTGACCTGGTTTGGTTTCAACGCTGTACCGGCGGGCTTCGTGCCGATGCAAGACAAGTACTACCTGGTCGGTATCGCCCAGTTGCCCAATGCGGCCTCCCTCGATCGTACCGATGCGGTGGTGCGGCAGATGTCGAAAATCGCCCTGGATGAGCCGGGCGTCGAAAGCGTGGTGGCGTTCCCTGGGCTGTCGGTCAACGGCTTCGTTAACGTACCGAATGCTGCCGTAATGTTCGTTATGCTCGATCCGTTCAAGGAGCGTACTTCTCCCGACATGGCTGCGGTCGCCATCGCCGGGCGCCTGCAAGCCAAGTTCGCGAGCATTCCCGACGGTTTCCTCGGTGTATTCCCACCGCCGCCAGTGCCCGGTCTTGGAGTGACCGGAGGCTTCAAGCTGCAGGTTGAGGACCGGGGTGGGGTCGGGCTCCAGGCTCTGGTGCAGCAGACCCAGGTGCTGATGACAAAAGCCACCGAGTCGGGCCAGGTCGCCGGGTTGATGACCAGCCTGGACGTCAACGCGCCCCAACTGAATGTCGATATCGACCGCACCCAGGTCAAGAGCCAGGGGGTGCGACTGGCGGATGTGTTCGAGTCTTTGCAGGTCTACCTCGGTTCGCTGTACGTCAACGACTTCAACCGGTTCGGCCGCACCTACAAGGTGACTGCCCAGGCCGATGCGGACCACCGTATGCAGGCCGAAGCCATCGGCCGCCTGCAGGTGCGCAACGCGGCCGGGGACATGCTGCCGTTATCGGCGTTTGTCACCGTTACACCGAGTTCCGGGCCCGATCGGGTGATTCATTACAACGGCTATCCTTCGGCCGATATCTCCGGCGGAGCGATGCCCGGGGTCAGTTCCGGGCAGGCCGTGGCACTCATGGAGCGCCTGGCACAGGAGGTACTGCCCGAGGGCGTGACCTATGAATGGACGGACTTGACCTACCAGCAAAAGCTCGCAGGGTCATCGGCGTTGTTCATTTTCCCGCTGTGTGTGTTGCTGGCCTATCTGATCCTGGCCGCGCAATACAACAGTTGGTTGTTGCCCCTGGCGGTCTTGCTGATTGTGCCCATGTGTCTGCTCAGCGCGATCATCGGCGTTTGGTTGGTGGACGGCGATAACAACGTGTTTGTACAGATCGGGCTGGTGGTACTGGTCGGCCTGGCTGCGAAAAACGCCATCCTGATTGTCGAGTTCGCTCGCAGCCTTGAAGCCGAAGGCGCCAACCCGCTGGAAGCGGTTATCCACGCGTGCCAGTTGCGCTTGCGACCGATTCTGATGACCTCGCTGGCGTTCATCGCCGGTGTGGTGCCGCTGGTATTTGCCAGCGGCGCCGGGGCCGAGATGCGCCATGCCATGGGGGTTGCGGTGTTTGCCGGGATGTTGGGGGTGACCCTGTTCGGTCTGTTCCTGACGCCGGTGTTCTACGTGGTGATGCGCAGCCTTGCGCTGCGCTTGCAGCGCAAGGGCCCGAGTCCGAAGCTGCAGTTGGAGGAGCGCGTGTCATGAAATTGGCCTATCAAGCGTTTCTGTTGTCGTCGCTCCTGCTGGCCGGCTGCACCGCAGTCGGGCCCGATTATTCCGCGCCGGTGCTGCCCGCTGCGCAACGGCCAGCAAGCTTCGGCGCGCCCATTGCCGGTCTTGGTACGGGCGATGTCGAGGTGCAGTGGTGGCGTGTGTTCGATGAGCCGGCCCTCAGCCAATTGATCCAGCAGGCGCTGGCGGCCAACCACGATATCGGCATCGCGGCCGCGCGGCTCGACGAAGCCAAGGCGATGTTGCGCGAGAGCCGCCAGGGCTTCTTGCCCAGCGGCGGTGCCGCGTTGGGGTATGAGCACCGACAGCGCAGCGAAGTCGAGACCCCCCTCGGCCAGCAGCGCTCCCTTGAAACCACGCGCGCGGCGCTGGATGCCGCCTGGGAAATCGACTTGTTTGGCCGCGTCCGGCGCTCGGTGGAGGCGGCGCAGGCTCAGGCGGGATCGCGCCAGGCGTTGCTGCGCAGTGTGCAGGCGAGCGTCGCCGCTACCGTCGCGGCAACCTGGTTCGAGCTGCAGGGGGTCGAAGCCGAGCAGGCGGTGGTGGCGGACATCAGTCAAAGCCAGCGCGACAGCCTGGGCCTGGTGGAGCACTTGGTCAGCGTAGGCGCCGCCACCGAATTCGATCGGCTGCGTGCCGAGGCCTTGCTGCGCAATGTCGAGGCGGTAGCGCCTGGCCTGGAGCGGCGTCGGGCAACCACCACCAACGCGTTGGCGGTATTACTGGGGCAGGCGCCACAAGGGTTCAAGCCACCGCAGGCCCGGCCCGGCCGTGAGACCTTGAACCTGCGCACCCTGCAGGTGGGCGACCCGGCCGGCTTGCTGGCCCGGCGCGCCGATATCGCCGCAGCCGAACGGGTGCTGGCAGCCGAGACCGCGCAGATCGGCGTGGCAACAGCCGGTTTGTATCCGGATATCCAGGTGCAGGGTTCCATCGGTCTGCTGGCCGGAAGCCTCGGCGCCTTGGGCGACTCGGGCATGCAGTCGAACTTTATCGCACCGGTCATTCGCTGGTCGCTGCTGGACACTGGGCGCGTACGCGCGCGGATCGCCGCCAGCGAGGCGCGCACCCAGGCGGCATTGATCAGCTACGACCAGACCGTATTGCGCGCCCTGCAAGAAACCGATGACGCGTTCCAGGCCAACAGTGCCGCAGGCAGCACCCTGGGCTTGCGGCTGCTGGAAGCGGCGGCCAATCGTGAGGCGGCGAGGTTGGCCCGCACGCGCTTCACGGAAGGTGAGGGGGTGTATCTGGACGTCCTGGAGGCCGAGCGCGCGGACTTCAGCAGCCGCCGCGCACTGACCGTGGCGCGCACCGAGCAGCGCTTGGCGGTGGTCGGCATCTACAAGGCATTGGGCGGTGGCTGGCAGATCTGCGAGCAGGCGGGGCAGGTGTGCAGCGGTGCTGCGGCACTGCGTTAGACACCGTTGTTGTACGCAAGCGCGCTGCTTGCAGTGTTCGGCGAAGAACGGCCAGGTGGCAGATTTCCTGTCGCAAGCCACCATTTATCGAATGAGGAGTCACCCAGATGGATACCAAGCAGGTTCTAACCGTTGGCCTGGCAGTGCTAGGCGCGGCGACAATGTCGTCGATGGCAGCCCAGGAAAGCATCAAAGGCACGTTCGCGCTGCCCGGCGAGAGCGAAAAGGCTGTTGGCGCGCTGATCGTCAAAGAAACCGGCCCACTGACACGTGAGTTGTCGATTGCCTTTACCGACAAGGCCACCGGGCAACCGATCGTGCAGTTTGACGAAGAACTGACCCAGCGCCTTCATGTGCTGGCGACCGACAGCCATTTCACCAGCTTTATCCATGAGCACGCGGCCAAGCTGGGCGCTGATGGTCGCTTCAAGGTCGCGATGAAGTTTCCCCGGCCGGGCACCTATTATGTCTATGCCGATGCCGTGCCGAGCGGGCTTGGCCAGCAGGTGGTGCGCTTCGAGGTGCCAGTACAGGGCGGCAGCGATGCGGTGGCCCATGCGCCGTCTAAACCGGAGCAAGGTAGCGATGGCCCGTACACGGTCAAGTTGGACACGTCGGCCCTGCGTGCCGGCAGCGAAAGCATGATGTCGCTGACCGTGCTCAAGGATGGCAAGCCGGCCCAGGATCTGGACACCTACCTGGGGGTGGCGGCCCATGCGGTTTTCGTCAGTACCGATGAGCTGGACTATGTGCATGCGCACGCCATGGCGGCGCAGGCCGCCCACGGTGGTCATGGTGACCATGGCGACCCAGGCGCAGTCTCGGCGCAGTTGATGCTGCATGCCAAGCCCGCGCATGCGGGGCCTTATGCCTTGTGGATTCAATTCAAGGGAGGCGACAAAATTCGTACCGTGCCTTTCCTCGTGACAGTTCCCGCCGCGTCCTGAAGCCTCCCCCCTCGGCATCCTCGCCTCGCCGTTGGTCAGCCATCGGCGGGGCGAACAGCCCTGGTTACGGGCTGTTTCAACTCAATGAAAAGAATTTTCCTACAGGTGTTGACCTTGCCACTGGAGGAACCTTTAGGATTTTTTTCGAGTACGCAAACATCATAAAAATAAGGATCAAAGGGGTTATCAATGGATACTGCTGCCCTGCAACAACGCCCGGATGCCCATCAGTGCACCATCGCTTCGGCGCTGATGGCTGATGCTTTGAAGCCCGGCGCGCCATACACCCAGGTCACCAGCGCGCTGGAAGCGCTGCTCGCGCTGACCCGGCAAGGCCTGTCGGGAGACGCCGGCGCCTACGCCCACTACCAGTCAGCACTGCTGCAACTGCACATTCCCGGCGAGCCGCACACCGAGCCGACCCGTCGCTGGATGGCCAGTGAGGTTTACCGCGTCGAAGATGAATTCGCCGCCGACCTGCCGAGTTTCACCGCACTGCCGGCGGATGAGTTCCGCAAGCAAGTCGATGCTGAAATCGCCGCACGCAGCCGGGTCAATCATCCCATGTCGGTGCACCTGTTCCAGGGCACGCCGCCGGTGCAAGACGTGCGCTTCTTCCTGGAACACCACTGGACCCGCTCTTACAACTTCTACAGCCTGCTGGCCGAACTGGCCTTTCGCTTCGAAGCCATTGAGGACGCGTCGGTGTTCTACCGCAACCTTTACGGCGAGGCAGGGGCGGAGACACCGGAGCGTTCCCACCCGGCGATGCTGGCCCACCTCATGGAGTATTTCGATATTCCGCTGGCGATTGACTTCCCGGCACTGCACCCCCTGGAAAAGGCCTACCTGAACAATCGCATTCGTTGTGTGCGGCACACCGATGTGGCGTGGGGCCTGGCGTTGCTGTACGCCGTCGAGTCGGTCAGTTGCGTCAACCATCGGCGCATCTACGAGTTGTTGCAGCGCCTTGAGGTGCCAGAGGGGCCCAGTGAGTTCCACCGCCTGCATGGCACCCAGGATGAGATCGACACCGAGGAAATGTGGGCACTGATCGCCAAGTTCGCCAGTGATGAAGGCTTCCAGCGCATGTTCATGCGGGCGCTCAAGCGTCACTTCGAAATCAACAAGGCCTACTTCGACAGCCTGTGGCAGCAGATGCAGGAACAACGCCTGCCCGCCTGATCCTCCCAGCGACCCTAGAACAAAAAAATGGAGCACATGATGAGCCCACGTAATTTCTCGCTGCCGCAATTACAGAGCATTCACACCGCTGAAGCCCGCCTGCTGGCTGAGGCGCTCAAACCTGACACGACATTCAACCGTATCGAAATTGCCGCCAATATGCTGCGCGCCTTGTGCGAATCGGGCCACCGGGGCGATGCCGCGAACGCGGCGCAGTGTCAGCAATTGTTGTACATCCTGTCGCTGAGCGATGACGTCGCCACTGCCTCGACCCGGCGCTGGCTGGCCAATGCCATCTATGGCGTGCAAGAGCGTTTCATGCCGTCTGCGGACCTGGCATCGCCCTTGTCCGAAGCTGCCTTCCAACAGCGCCTGGAAGAGGAAATCGCCGCGCAGTCGCGGGAAAACCATCCGATGTCGCAGTACATATTTGAAGGCAAGGCCTCCCGTGAGCAACTGCAGGTGTTCCTGCATCACCAGTGGTTCCGCACCTTCCGCCTGTACCGCGACGCCGCTGACCTGCTGGTCAACCTCACCGACGTGGACGAGGCAGCCGCGCTTGGCCGTTACCTCTACGGCGAGCTGGGCGAAGAGGACGAGCAGCGCTCCCACCCACGGCTGTTGGCCAAGCTCCTCGGCGCCGTGGGCCTGCCTGCTGATTTCGACGCCATCTCGACCATGCCCGAAGAGATCGCCTACCTGAACAACCGGGCCCGGTGCTTTCGCAACCCGGATGTCGGCTGGGGCCTGGCGGTGTTCTACATCACCGAACTGGTGGTTCCCGGCAACCACGGCAAGTTGTACAACGCCTTGCGCAACGCTGGCCTGAGCCAGGACGACGCGGAGTACTACGAAGTGCATATCAGCCTTGTCCCGCCGCGGGCCAAGCGTGAATGGGCGCTGATCTCACGGCGTATTCCGGACCTCGCGTTCCAGAATTCATTCCTGACGTCCCTGGCCCAGCACTTCCGGCTGGAGAGGGCTTATTACGACGCTGTCTGGGAAGAAGTGCAGCGCGTGAAGTAACCCTCCCTGGACAACGCGAGTAACCCGACATGCCGAGTCATATATCAGAATCCCGTATCCACGGGGGCGCTTACTCGTCCCCGGAATTTGCCGCGATCTTCTCTGATGCCAATCAGGTGCAGAAGTGGCTCGATGTTGAAACAGCGCTGGCGGCGACCCAGGCGCAGATGGGCATCATCCCCCATGAAGCTGCGCGGGAAATCGCCCGGGTGGCCAGTGTGGAGCTGCTCGACCTCGACGCACTGGGGCGCGAGAGCATGGAAACCGGGCACATCCTGGTGCCGACCATTCGCGCACTGGAGGCTTTGTGCGCCGATGGGTTGGGTGAATACGTGCATTACGGCGTGACCACCCAGGACATCCTCGACACCGGGCTCATCTTGCAGGTTCGCGATGCCTGGGGCCTGGTCTTGCAGCGTTTGCGGGGGATTCGTGGGCATTTGCTCACGCTCGCCCTGCAGCATAAGCACACGCCGATGGTCGCCAGGACCCACGGGCAGCAAGCGCTGCCCACCACGTTTGGCTACAAGGTCGCGGTGTGGGTCGATGAAATTGATCGACACCTTGAGCGCTTTGATGAGGCGTATGCCCGGGTAATGGTGGGCAACCTGACCGGCGCCGTGGGCACCTTGGCGGCCTTGGGCACACAGGGCCTGGAGGTGCAGCGCCGGACCCTGGAAAGCCTTGGCCTGGCGGCACCGTTGAGCAGTTGGCACAGCGCCCGCGACCGGGTGCTGGAGGCGGCCTGGCTGCTGGTCCAGGCCTCGGCGACCTTGGGCCGGGTCGCCAATGAGATCTACCACCTGCAACGCACCGAGATAGATGAAGTGCGTGAAGGCCGCCGGGCAGGGCAGGTGGGGAGCAGCACCATGCCCCACAAGCAAAACCCGTCGACGGTGGATCTGATCAGCGCGCTTTCGCGGCTGGTACGCGCACAAATGCTCGCGCTGACCGATGCGGCGTTCCAGTTGCACGAGCGTGACGGCACCACCTGGCGCATCGAATGGGCGGCCTTGCCGGAGCTGTTCATCTACGCCGGTGCCTTGCTTGCACGGATGGAGGGTGTGCTGCTGGCCGGGTTGGACGTGCGCGAAGCGCGCATGCGCAGCAACCTGGATTTGCTGGACGGGCTGATCCTGTCGGAGCGGGTCATGCTCGCGCTGGCGCCTCGCCTGGGCAAGCAGACGGCCCATCAGTTGGTTCACGAAATAGCTCTGCAAGCCCAAGGCGCGGGTGTTTCTTTTCGCGAAGCCCTGCTCAACGATCAGCGTTTGCACGGCTGTTTCACCCGCCAAGCGCTCGACGACCTGCTTGACCCGACCACCTACACGGGGCTTGCGGCACAGATGGTCGAATTGGTGGCGAACAAAGCGATACCCCGGTCTTCAAGCGATGGCCTTGAAGCGGTGATGGCAACCCCAGGAAATGTCGGTCAGTCCCAGTACGCGATGGAGGGTATGTGATGGATTCGCAAACGTTGGAAAAGGTAGCCCGTGCATCTTGCACCGCTCGTTCGGAACACCTCGGCCTGGGTCATGACGGCGAGCAGTGCCGGCACGAACACAGCCACATCCTCGACTCGAAAACCCACGGTTCAGGCTATGCCGGCCCGCAGAGCCGCAAGATCTTCTGCAGTCACTGCCGCCTGCAGCGCTGGCTGGATGTGGAAGCTGCGCTGGCCATGGCCCAGGCTGATGTCAATATCATCCCGCTCGAGGCCGCCCAGGAGATCGAAAAAGCCGCCTTGCTGTCGGGCATCAATGTGCGCCAGTTGGCCGAAGGCGTGGCTGCCACCGGTCATTCGCTGATGCCCTTGCTGAGCGCCCTGCAAAAAAACTGCAGCCCGAGTGCCCGTGAATTCGTGCACTACGGCGCCACCACCCAGGACATACAGGACACCGCCCAGTCCATGGAAATGCGCGACGTCCTCGACGCGATGGACCTGGCCCTGGAGACCTTGCTGGGCAAACTGTCGACGCTGGCCGATGCGCACCGTGATTCGCTGATGGTCGCCAGGACCCATTCGATCCCTGCCTTGCCAACCACCTTTGGGCTGAAGGTCGCCGGCTGGATTGATGAACTGCTGCGCCACCGCCAGCGCCTGGCTGAGGCCCGCCAGCGAGTGCTGGTGGTGCAGCTGTTTGGCGGGGTCGGCACGATGGCGGCGTTCGGTCCGGACGCGATGCCCATGCTGGAGCGTTTTGCGCAGCGCTTGTCGCTGCAAGTACCCCTGACCGGATGGCACGTATCCCGTGACCGTGTCGCAGAGTTCGTCAGTACCTTGGCCATGGTCACGGCATCGCTGGCCCGTGTGGCCGACGAAATCCGCACGCTCAATCGCTGGGAAATCGGCGAGGTGGAAGTGGGCTGGAGCGATCAGCAGATCGGCAGCAGCACCATGCCCCACAAGCGCAACCCCGAGGGCTGCGAGCAGGTCGTGGTCCTGGCGCGGTTGGCCAAGGCTCAGGTCGTGCTCGCGCTGGACGCGATGATCCTCGAGCACGAGCGCGATTACCGTGGCACGCGCCTGGAGTGGTGTGCGGTGGCGGACGTTTCGCACTATGCGCTGATGGCGCTCTCGATCCTGACCGAGACCATCGACGGGCTGACCGTTAACGTCAAGAAGATGGAATGCACCGCCCAGGGCTATGGCGATGCGATCTGCACCGAAGCCGTGGTGTTCGAAATGGCACGCAAGCTCGGCAAGAGCAGCGCCTACCAAATCATCTTCGAAGTGTCCCAGGCGAGCCAGCGCGATCACGTGTCGATCCGCACGGCGATCGAGGCCGATACCCGGGTGGTCGCTGTCATGGATGCAGGCGTCCTGGCGCGGCTGTTCGAGCCCAGAAGCCATTTGGGCATGTCCGAACGCATTGTCGATAACGTGCTGTCCAAACTGACGGACCGCTGACCCTTGCTCAATGAGCAGGCTTGCAAACTTATCAAGGAGAGACAGATGTCTAAGGTTATGGAAGTTGATAAAACCAAGGTCCAGCAGTTTTCCGCGCGGATCATGGAGGATTACGGCAACACACTGCGCGGTGCGATGCTCTACATCGGTGACCAGCTTGGCCTGTTCAAGGCACTGGCCGACGGTGAGGCCGTGACCCTGGAACAGCTGGCGCAGAAGACCGGCTACAACGCACGCTATTTGCGCGAATGGCTGGGCAGCATGGTCACCGGCAGCTATGTGACCTATGACGCGCAAACCCGTAGCTACCAGATGCCCGCTGAATTTGTGCCGGTTCTCGCCGATGAAGACTCGCCCTATTTTGCCGGTGGGATCATCCAGCTGAGTGTGCCGTTCGTGAGCATGGCGCCCAAGGTCATCGAAGCTTTTCGCCACGGTGGTGGTTGCGCCGAAGAGGCGTTTCCGCTGGAAACCTGGAAAGGCATGGAGCGCATGACCATGCCTTGGTACAAGCACTACTTGGTCCAGCACTGGATTCCTTCCCTGGACGGCGTCGAAGAGAAGCTCAAGACCGGCGGCAGTGTCCTGGATTTCGGTTGCGGCGCCGGCCTTGCGGCGATCACCATGGCCAAGGCGTACCCTGAGGCCCGGATTGTCGGCTGCGACTTTCACCTGCCTTCCATCGAACTGGCGCGGGCCAATGCCGAGGCCGCCGGGGTCGGTGACCGGGTGCAATTCGAGGTGAACGATTCGGATGCCTTGCGAGGCCAGCAATTCGACTTCGTGACCACCTTTGTGGTGATCCACGATGCCACCGATCCTCAGCAGATGCTCAAGGACCTGCGCGCCGCGACGGCCGAAGACGGCACCTACCTGATGGTCGAGCTCAACCTGTCCGAAGAGCTTCACGAGAACATGAACCTGTTCGGTCGAGTGATGTATCCGCAGAGCACCCTGTATTGCATGACCTGCTCGCTGTCCCACGGTGGGGCAGGGCTGGGGGCGTTCATGGGCGAGAAGCGCGCACGGCAGATGGCGCAAGCCGCCGGGTTCAGCCACTTCCGCAAGGTGCCTTCCGAATGGCCGCCAATGCCGGCGTTGTTTGAACTCAAGCCGTGACCTAGCGTGCCCGGGGCGTGTGGTACACGTTCCCGGGCATGCTCCTGCGACACCTGCGTGATGGACCGCCCAACTCTGTTATCGTGGCGCCCCTCTGAACGCACGGAAGCAATCACCCATGGATTTCTGCAAACCCCTGGCAATCGTCCTCCTGGTGTCGATTGGCAACCCCGCTGTGGCCGCCGAAAACAATAACCCGTTCCAGGGGGCGCTTATGCTCACCTCGGTAGCGCCCTTTGTGATTACCTCGGGAGCCACCGCCGGCACTTCCTACATTCCAGAGCTTTTCAAATCCTCCAAAAGTGACGCGCTGGCGTTCATTGGCTCCGATGGCGAGATCCGGGGTGCACAGTTCGAGCAGGCATGCAGGTTTTACCGCTCGACCTACAAGCCGCCGCTGATGTCTGACGCACAGCTGGCCCTGGCGATCGCGGCCTCATCTATACCGGCACTCTAGTGTTGGTTGTTCACGCCGCTCAACGGAACGTATGATCTGAGCCAGCCCTCCTTAGTTGGGGCTGCGCCGACTCACACCCGTTGAAGGACATGAGCATGCAAAAGCACTTCGGTAATTCAGGCCTGTTCAAGGCTGCTTCGTATCACTGCAACAACTCCCTGGTGAGCGGCATCGCGCGCTGGGAGCTGAAAAACATTGCGCTGAATACGAAGGAGTTTTTGATATGTCCAAAGAACTACTCGGAGTTTTTGCTCTAGGGTTGATGGTGATCGGTGAGTTTTGTGCAATCTACAGCGAGGTAGTCACCGCCAGGCTGGCCCATGCCGGCGACGGTTCATGGCAGGCATTCATCATGCCTGTAGTGCTGATGTGCTTTGCCGGGCTTTGCCTGTTGGGCGCCTATTGGCTGGGGTATGTGGCGGTCGGTGATATCTGGATCGTCACCGTGGTCTCGGTCACGTCCTTGCTGCTACTGGAGCCTGTGGTGGTCTGGGCGCTGTTCCATGAGGCACCTGGGCGCGGCGCATTGATCGGCTTTTGCCTGGGGGCGCTGGGGATGCTGGCTACGGTATTGCTGTAGTTGCACTTTTCTGGCCCGGCATGCAGATGCCGGGCACCCAGCTTTCAGCCAAATCCCAGACAAAGAAAAGCCCGCGATGGGGAGTGCGGGCTTAAAGGTTTTCACTAGGAGCTGGGATCACCTTAGGCGCCCGACTGTGAAAGGGATGTGAAAGCGTTAAGCAATCTGCAGTCGCGCTGATCAGCGCTGTGTCGATAAGCGATAAACCCCCACCGGCCACTGCATCAGGGATTTACCCTTGTTGAACAGGGCTACGCGGTCCATTTGTGGAGTGGGCAGCCACAACGTCCCGTCCTTGTCCAGGAAGGGCGCGTCAACCCAATGCAGGCGCTTGTCCACGATCAGGGTTTCGATCTGTCCGTCAGGGCGGCGCACGCGCATGGCGTCGTGGGCCAGATCGGAAAAGTACAGGTTGCCCTGTGCATCCATGACCGAACCTCCCGTTGCCGGTATATCGGCAAAGAATTCTACCCGCGTGGCCAGTTGTTCCGGGGGCAGGGTCGGGTTCGCAAGGTCCTGGATCCGCACCTTGAACCACGGGCCTTGCAGCGCGCCATAGTACAGCCAGACGCCGTCAATGCTGACTTCCAGCGGGTCGGCGTTGACGCGCAGGGGTTGGCCGTTGGGGGCCTTGACCACCTGGTTGCTGAGGATCAAGTCCCGGTCGGGCCGGGCGACCACTGAGGCATGCTGGTTCAGCACGCGCCGGGCTTCGCCGGTCTCCAGGTCGACGACAATAATGCCGGCATTTCCCGCATCGGTGAGGAAGGCCTTGCCGGCGCTGAAGCGGACGTCGTCCACGTAGCTGCCGGCCATGGCGATATCCGGCCCGAAGAAGTAGGTGCGAACCACCTGGTTTGTAGGCAGGTCGATACACACCAGCTTTGCGCCTTGGCTGACAGGGTTGCCGCCGAATTCGGGCGATCCGGTATCCACCACCCACAGTTTGTCGCCCTCCAGGCGCAGGGCATTGATGTTCACGAAGACGTTGGCAGCATCCCGCCCTGGTGCCCAGCTGTTCCAGGCACCGCTTGGATAGGCAGCGCGCTGGCCATTTTGGTCGATCGCCGTCAGTTGTGGCCCCTGGGTCCCGGTCCAGCGTGGCCCCGAGAGAAACGTGCGGCCGCTGTAGTGCGCTACGGCGTTCCAGATCTGCCCGGAGCTTTGGACCGCGACGTCCAACTCGGGCTGTTTGACGGTGGCGCACCCGGCAAGCAGTGCCAGCATGGCGGCGCCCAGCAGCAAGCGGGTCATGAGCGTGCTCCCCCAGCGCGGGCACAGGTATCCCACAACTCGGTGAGGCGTTGATGGAGGGTGTGCATGAACTGGCTGACGGTGGCTTTCGACATGATGATTCTCCTGCATCTGGTGACGTGACCTAACGAGGAGATAGCTTGATTGCTGGCGTTTAACTGAAAAAGCCCAGGTTCGATGCAATCAGTTTCTTCAAAATATTGATAATCCGCGTTCACACAGCCCAATACGCCACGTTCGTTGCGCAATGTTTCCCCGGGTGAGAAGTTGGCCTAATTGTGACCGGTTATCATCTGCTGCCTATGTCATCTCCTTCCGCACGCATCCTGGTCATCGAGGATGACCTCGAGCTGTGCACCTTGCATAAACACGCCGGCAAGCCCTTGTCCAAGCGGCGCAAGCTCGTGGCGATGAACCTGCAGATGCTCAGCCAGGGGCGTTAGGTCCGCCAGGCTGGCACGCCCTTGTCGTCGATCGTCCAGTGCGGCTGCCCCGCTACGATCTGCACGCCACCGACCCAGCGCTCGTGGCTTGCATGATTGGGCCAGTACTCGCTGCCACTCAACACCTGGTGGCCCAGGGGCGTCAGCGCCAGTGTGCGGCCAGGCCAGGGTAGGTGGCTGTCGGACTCAGTCAGCAAAGGAGAGGCCCCGTCGATCAGCGGCCGCATCAGGGCATGGAACATCATGTCGCCGAGGTAGGGCAGGGGTTCACGCTTGGCCATCAGCTCGGCGAACACTCGGGCAAACGGCGTGGGGCCGACTTCGGCCAGATATTGCAGGGCCAGGCGCTCGGTCAGCGACAAGCCATCGCGAGCGCCGGGCAACTCCTGCAACTGCCGGCGCAGTGCCGGGGCCAGCAAGGGCAAGGCGGGGAGGGGGTTGCGGGCCAACTGTGCCAGGGCCACGGGCGAGCTGTCGCAATAGGCCGCCCAAGCCTGCCGCGCCAATTGGCGCATGGGCTCGTCAACTGGCCGGCGCTGGGGCCACAGCCAGGCCAACACCTGCGGGGCCAATTGCCCGATGCCGATAAAGCGCTGCACGCCGGGAATGCGGTCGACCGCGATCAACTCCAGCCTGGCCGGCGTGTGCTGAAGACCTGCCAGGGCACGGATCAGGAACAGTTGGTCATAGGCATCCGCTTCGCACCACAACACGCTGTGGTCGGCGCTGCCCAGCTCTTCAAGATGGCTGTACTCATCGTCCAGGCGGCGTGCGGCATCTGCCACATCCAGGGTAAACGCCTGGCCGATGAAGCGCGCCCGCATCGCCCGGTAGGCCTCGCCAGGCAAGGCCTGGACCGGGCCCATGCACAGCGGGTCGCTGAGCATCCGAAACCGCCCCTTGAACCCCGCCACGCCGAGGCTGTGGGCAATATCATTGCCGCAGCGCCAATGGGTGGTGCGCGCTTCATCGCTGGCTTCGAAACCGGGGTGGTTGGCGGCAAAATCCACTGCATCCACATGGGCCTTGAGCTTGGGCCAACTGCTGAAACCCAGTTGCCGGGCAATCAGCCATTGGGCATCGGAAAGCGTCGGGTGCGGGTTGGCAAGCAGCGCCAGTTCGGTTGGCGCGGTGCCATGTTTCAGGCGCTGCAACAGTTCCTTGGCGCGCTTGCGCTGCTGCTCAAGGTTGATACGGCCGTCAGTGGCCGATGAGGCGGGGCGTTGCGACATACGATCTCCTTGCACAAACCTTGTCCGCTTTAAGGTTGGGAGTCGTAGTGATGAGGTATGCAGTCATGTCCTGGGCGCAGCCCTTTCCGCGGAAGGTGGCGTAGATGGCGCCTGGCGCGAATATAGGTAGGGGGAGGGTGGATTGCAAGGTGTTCTGTTTCTGGATGTTGAAATCGGCAACTTCTCCAAGAGCCGAAAAAACACTTGAGGTAGCCTTATTTCCTACAGACAACAAGGAGTCGTCATGCAACGAAAAACCATCAATCCCCCGACAGTCTTCAACTCCCTGCAATACGGTTTCAGCCAGGCCATGGAAGTGCGCGAGGGCCGGCGCATTCTCTTGTCCGGCCAGGTGGGGGTGGATGCTGACGAGCGCACCGTCGGCCCCGGCATCGCCGAGCAGACCGCCACCGCCCTGGACAATATTGAAAAGGTCCTGGCCGCGGCCGAGGGCGATCTGTCCCATGTGATCATGCTGCGCCTGTATATCGTCGAGTCCGCCCGCGATCAGCAGGAGCCTATCGCTGCCGCGCTGCGCGAGCGTTTCCCCGACAATCCGCCGCCGTCGTCATGGATCATCGTCAGCGGCCTGTCGCTGCCCGAGTGGTTGATCGAGATCGAGGCGGAGGCGCTGATCCCGGGGTGATCAATAACGCATCATCACCGACTTGAGTTCGGTGTAGTCCTCGATAAACGCGCTGCCAAACTCCCGGCCAATTCCCGAGGATTTGTTGCCACCGAACGGCACGGCCGGGTCGAGCAGGGTGTGCATATTCACCCATACCGTGCCGGCGTTGATCGCCGGGACCATGCGCAGCGCCTTGCCCAGGTCGTTGGTCCACAGGCTGGCGCTGAGGCCGCCAGCGGTGTGGTTTATCAACGCCAGCAACTCATCCTCGTCGTCGTAGGGCAGGAACGTGGCGATGGGGCCGAAGGTCTCTTCGGTGAGCAGCGTGTCGTTGATGCTGTTGGCGAGAATGATCGTGGGCTCGACATAGCAACCCGGCCGATCCATTGGCTGGCCGCCATGGATGATTGTGTTGTTTTCGGCGCGGGCGGTGGCAAAAAAACCTTCCAGCTTCAGTTGGTGCTGACGATGGGTGACCGGGCCGAACTCGGTGCGCTCATCCAGTGGCGAGCCGATATTCAGTCGGCTCAAACGCTGGGCCAGGGCTTGCATGACCGGGTTGATCTGCGAGCGGTGGACGAAGAACCGCTCGGCCGCCGCGCAGATTTGCCCGGAGTGCAGGAACCCGGCTTCGATAATGCCGTTGACGGCGGTTTCCAGCTTCACATCGGGCAGGAACGCCGCGGCGTTTTTGCCACCCAGTTCCAGGGTCGCGCGGGTCAGGCCGGCACCCATGGCCGCGCTGCCCACCGCAAGGCCGGTGGGCACCGAACCGGTGAATGACACCTTGTCGGTGCCGGGGTGTTCGATCAGCCCCTTACCCACCTGGCCGCCGCCGGTCAGCACATTCAGCACGCCAGCGGGCAGGCCGGCTTCCACCGCCAGTTCGGCAATGCGCAGCAGGGTCAGCGGCGTGAACTCGCTGGGCTTGATGATGATGCTGCACCCGGTCACCAGGGCCGAGGCGAGTTTCCAGATGGCGATCATGGTCGAGAAATTCCACGGCACGATGCCTACCACCACGCCCACCGGTTCGCGCAGGGTGAAGGCGGTGTAGCGCTCGCCGGCAAACGAAGGCAGTGACGGGGTGAGGGTCTGGCCGCTGATCTTGGTCGCCCAGCCTGCGTAATAACGCAGGAAATGCGCGGCCTGGTCCACCTCGAACGCCCGGGAAATCTGGATGATCTTGCCCGACTGACAGGTCTCGATCTGTGCCAGCTCCTCACGGTGGCGTTCCAGCAGGTCGGCGAGTTTGAGCAGCACGTTACCGCGCACTGCGGGGGCGGTCTGCGACCATTGTTTAAAGCCGTGCCTGGCGGAGGCCACGGCCAGCTCGATATCACTGGCTTGCGCGTCGGCGACCGTGGCGATGACCTGGCCGGTGGCGGGGTTGATCACCGCCAGGGTCTGGCTGGACTGGCTGGCGACGTAGCCGCCGTCGATAAACAGGCCGTGGTCTCGACGCAAGAAGGCTTCGACGGTGGGCAGCAGCGCGATATCGCTCATGGGGAGGTTCCTGATCAAAAGGGAAACCCCGAGGCTAACCAACGCTGCAGGCGACAGCTTGACTGTGCCTGCCGGGGCGTATGTCTGTGGCTGCCATGCCCCTGTGGGAGCGGGCTTGCCCGCGATGGCTGAGTGTCAGTCGATACATTCGGCGGATGAACTACCGCTATCGCGGGCAAGCCCGCTCCTACAGGGGAAGTGCGGTGGCTCAGGCGCAACCCACGGCTTAGAACGGTACCGCCACCACCAACTGGCTATACACGTTGGTGCCGTTGCCACCGACCTGGTTGCCGCCCGTCTCCTGGTCCTTGTCCGGTTGGTACAGGCCAATCAACGGCGTGATGATCAGGTGTTCGTTCACCGCCCATTCGACATACAGGTCCAGCTCGCGGCCATCCAGGTCGAGCATGTTGCGCTTGCTGACAGTCTGGTAGTCGAAGAACAGTGCGCCGAGGGTCAGGTTGTCCAGCGGCTTGACCTTGAGTGCCACGTGCTGCACCGAGGTGTTGCTGTTGTAGGGCCCGGAGTAGTTGCCCGCCACTTCGCCCTGGACCCAGGTACCCAACCCTCGATTGAAGCCAGCGAATAGCGCATCCCAGTTTTTCGAGTAGCGCGCATAGCGGTAGGTCAGGTCCGGTGACCAGGGCAGGTCGGCGAGGGTGTAGCCGGCCTCGGCGTACCAGGCTTTTTCCGGGCCGGGGTCTTTGTCCTGCCAGGCGTATTCAAACGAGAAGTGCGCGTTGTCGATCCCGGCATTCCCGGTGCCGCGCAGGCTGTAGAGGTTCATGCCCTTGCGTTGGCGTTGCAGGTCGTTGGCAAACCGCTCGTCCACGTCGATGCCATGCAGGTAGGTCAGACCCAGGGTGCCTGGCGCTGCGCTGTATTCCAGGGTGCCGATGGCCATTTCGGTCAGGGCCTGGGCGCGGTTGTCGGACTCGATCCACATCAGGCTGCCATGCAAGCCGTCCTTGCCGCCCAGGCGCATCACTGCCGCCTTGTCGAACGCATGCCGCGCCGCGATGTAATAGGCGCCGCCGCGGTCGAACTCACCGTCGGCCACGCCATTGCCCAGGTTCGGGCCATCGTCGTTGATGATAAAACCGTCGCCCACGGTGATGATCTGGCGCCCGTACGACAGGTCCAGGCCATCCTTGCCCAGGGCCGGCAACAGGTCCCCCGAGCGCCAGCCGGCAAAGGCTTCGTCGAACTTGGTGGTGCGCTCGCTGCCGTCGGTCACACGGGAGGCATCGCCATCGCCCCAGGTGCCGGAACTCACCAGGTTGGCGGTGCCATACACACTGGCGTTGCTGCCCAGGGTCTGCTCGACGCTCAAGCCATACTTGATAAAGCCTTCACGCCAGGTCGAACCACCCTGGCTGCCCTCGTAGTTCTTGCGACTGTTGAACATGCCGTACACGGCCAGGAAGTTGCCGGTGGCGGTGGTGTCGTCGTCGGCATACAGTTCGATTGCCTGGGCTGAAGGTTGGCCAATCAACAGCGCCAGACCCAGGCCGACAGCCGGGCGCAGGTGGCGGGTTTTGCGTGTGTGCTCCATTGTTATAGTCCCCCAAGGGTTAAGTTGAGGGCGCATTAGGGCGAGCGTCGGCGGCGCAAGTCTTTCACCTGCGTGCCAGGTAATTGATCCTGGCCGCCAGGCTGCAAGCCCTGGCAGGGAGCAACAAAACCGGCGGCAGCCAGGGGCAAGACGATCAGGTGGGGCGGGGCGCACAGTGCAAACACTTCTAAAAAATCCCTTTCGAGGATCTGCACCATGTCGAGCAATGACAGACTTACTGCGCACCTGAACCGGGGCACGGTGGGTTTCCCCACCGCGTTGGCCAGCACCATTGGCCTGATCATGGCCAGCCCGGTGATTCTCACCGCGACCATGGGCTTTGGCATCGGTGGCAGCGCGTTTGCGCTGGCCATGCTGCTGGCCGTGGTGATGATGCTGGCCCAGGCCACGACCTTCGCCGAGGCCGCCTCGATACTGCCCACCACCGGCTCGGTGTACGACTACATCAATTGCGGCATGGGCCGTTTCTTTGCGATCACCGGCACCTTGTCGGCGTATTTGATCGTGCATGTGTTTGCCGGCACCGCCGAGACCATCCTCGCCGGGGTCATGGCCCTGGTGAACTTCGAACACCTCAACACCCTGGCCGAATCCGCCGGTGGCTCGTGGCTGCTGGGTGTCGGTTTTGTGCTGGTGTTCGGCGTGCTCAATGTGTTTGGCGTCAGTGCCTTTGGCCGCGCCGAGATCATCCTCACCTTCGGCATGTGGACCACCTTGATGGTGTTTGGCGTGCTGGGCCTGATCGCCGCGCCGGCAGTGCAACTGGACGGCTGGTTTGGTGAGTCCCTGGTGGGCACCGACCTGGTGACAGTGCTGTCGTTGGTGGGCATGGCGATGTTTATGTTTGTCGGCTGTGAATTCGTCACCCCGCTGGCGCCGGACTTGCGCCAGTCGGCCAAGGTCATGCCCCGGGCAATGATGCTCGGCCTGATGGGCGTGGCAACGTGCATGTTCATCTATGGCGCAGCGATGAAGCGCCAGGTGGAAAACGTGGTGCTGGACGCGACCAGCGGCGTGCATCTGCTGGACACACCCATGGCCATTCCGCGCTTTGCCGAACAGGTAATGGGGCAGATCGGGCCGCTGTGGCTGGGCATTGGCTTTCTGTTTGCCGGCGCCGCCACCATCAACACCCTGATGGCCGGTGTGCCACGCATTCTGTATGGCATGGCGGTGGATGGCGCGTTGCCCAAGGTCTTCACTTACCTGCACCCACGCTTCAAGACTCCGGTGCTGTGCATCCTGGTGGCGATGCTGATTCCGTGCCTGCATGCGCTGTACCTGGGCGGCAACACCGACAACATCATGCACCTGGTGCTGGCGGCGGTGTGTGCGTGGAGTTTCGCTTACCTGTTGGTCACGGTGTCGGTGGTGATCCTGCGCATTCGTCGCCCCGATTTGCCGCGGGCTTATCGCTCGCCGTGGTTCCCGCTGCCGCAGTTGCTGTCCAGCGCCGGCATTCTGTTGGGCATGTGGTTTATCACGCCGCCGGGGATGAACCCGGCGGATATCTATGTCCCGTTCGGCGTGATGCTGGGCGGTACTGCGGTGTATGCGCTGTTCTGGACCCTGGTGGTGCAGAAGGTCAATCCATTCACGCCGGCGTCGGTGGAAGACGTGCTGGCCAAGGAGTTTGCCAATGAACCGGGTCACGCTCATCACGGCTATGTCAGCACTGCGGCAAAAGCTGTCTGAACTGTTCAGTGCTCAACGGGCGCCCGCCGGCTATCAGCCTGGGCGCACCCTGGGGCAGTTGCAGCGCAACCTCGGGCTGGCGCGTTTCGAGCAGGTATCGCCGACTTTGGCGCACGCCGTCCTGGACGACGACAGCCTGCACCTGGAAATCCGCGAGCGCACCGAATCGCAGTTGTTGATGCACCTGGTCATTACCGAATTCAGCCTGCGCCTACCCGCCTCGGCAGAGGGCGCGGCACGCTTTGAATTGCACCATGGCGGGGCCATTCGACGAACTGGAATCTGCTGCCGGCAGCGCGCGGGCGAGGGGGCATTGCTGGGGCAATTGCAGGCGCGCTTGCAACAGGACAGCGCCCTGCACGAGGCATTGATGCCCCTGGATTTCAAGCGCCTGCACATCGAGCTGCATGCCCAGCAATGGCACGTACGCCTGGAGCACATGGGCGGCAGCGAGGTGGTCAACCGCATGCCGGCCTTCCGACGCTACATTGCCCTGAGCCGTGAACAGCGGGATGTACTGCTGGCTGCGCTGCTCGGCTTGCAGCGCGTATTGCGCACGCTCTGATTGGCATCATTAGTGCTAACACAATGGTGGACAGGTACTTGTTGCGCGCATATAGATAACATGTTAACTATTGCCCGACAAAAACAATAAGCCATTGTGGAGACACCCATGGGTATCCAACAGAGTGCACAACAGGGGCTCGACACCTGGAACCGCGACTTGCGTGCCATGTGCGGCCACTTCGACACCGAACTGGCCTTCAACCGCTCGCTGTTTATCGGCGAGTTCTCCATGCTCGCCAGCGGCGGCCTGTCGTTGGCCAGCCTGCGTACCAATGCCGGGTTGATCAAGCGCCAGGCGACCAACCCCGACCGCGACAACGATCAGGATTGCTTTTTGGTCAGCCAGCGCAGCGGCTATTCGCAGATCGTGCAGAACGGCCAGCGAGTGCAACTGGCCCCTGGCGAACTGCTGCTGATGGACTCGGTGGGCTCCATTGAAATCACCCCATTCGGTTTGATCGAGCATGTCTCGCTGTCATTGCCGCGCACCCAGGTGTGCAAGCAGATGGGCAGCCAATCAAAGACCTTTGGCAAAATCTCCTCCAGCAAAGCCTGCGGGCGCATGTTGCATGTGTTGATGGATCAGTTGTGCAAGGGCAGCGAGGGTGCCGAGGACGAGGTTGAGGCGCTGCAGTGTGCCTTTGTGTCACTGCTGGGCTCGGCCCTGGAGCAGGACGATGACCCACGCGAGGACGTGGCCGCGTTGCAGGGCAACAACCTGCGCAGCTACGTGCAGAAAATCATTGATGAGTCTCTGAGCCAGCCTGGCTTGAGCCCGGTGGGCCTGGCCAGCCGCTTGAACATCTCGGTGCGCCATTTGTACCGGCTGTTCGAAGAACAGGACGACAGCGTCTGCCGCTACATCCAGCGCGCGCGGCTCAAGCGCAGCGCCGATGACTTGATCAACCCGTTCCTGCGCAGCGAGTCGATCACCTCGATTGCCTACAAATGGGGCTTCACCGATTCCGCGCATTTCAGCCGTTCGTTCAAGAAGCAGTTTGAGCAGTCGCCCAAGGCGTTTCGCAGTAGCCGGTTGCAGCAGGTGGTAGGAATGGCCTGATCGCGATTTATCAATCCGCCCACCCCCAATGTGGGAGTGGGCTTGTGTGGGAGCGGGCTTGCCCGCGATTGCGGTCTGTCAGATTAGAAGTACTTAACTGATCCACCGCCATCGCGGGCAAGCCCGCTCCCACACCAAGCAACGCAGTTATGCGACCGCGAAGTAGTGCTTGACGAAACTCTCGCTGACCACTTCCCACAGCACGGGTGTGCCCTGGGTCACGAACCAGCTGTCACCGGCCTGGTAGCGGGTGGTTTGGCCGGTGTTTTCGTCGGTCAGGCGCACCTCGCCGGTGACCACTGTGGCTTGTTCATGAAACGGGTAGACCATGCGGAATTTGCCCTGGGTGGTGCCGAAGTAGGCGCTGCTGACTTTGTCGGTGGGCGCACCAAAAGTCATTTTGCCGAAAGCCTTGAGCTCGCCGGCGAGGATCTCGGAGCCGAGATCGGCAACGGTGCCCCAGGCGTCGAGTTCAGACAGCTGGATATCTTTCTTGAGGGTAACGAGGGCCATACAGTTGCTCCTGAGGGATAAAAATGGAGTTAGCGGCGACCATTCCAGTAACCGGACAGTTGGTGCCAGGATTTGCCGGCGGTCAGCAGCAAGGGGCGGATTGCGTCCTTGCCGATAATCGTCGGGCGGTGGATTGAGCTGACCAGGTCATAGCGCGCCGAGCCTTCGCTCATGCCTTCGGCCAGGACCTTGCAGATGATGTGGCTGGGGGTGACGCCAAAGCCCGAATAACCCTGGACGAAGAACGCATTGCTGCGCCCCGGCAGGGTGCCGATCTGGGGGAACAGGTTGGGGCTGCAGGCCATCGGGCCGCCCCAGGCCAGGTCGATTTTCACGTCCTTGAGGTAGGGGAAGATCTTCAGCATCAACTTGCGGTTCCAGGCTTTCAAATCGCCGGGAATGTGCTCTACCAGCGGCGTGGCGGCGCCGAACAGCAGGCGGTTTTCGTTGGTCACGCGGTAGTAGTCGATCACCGGGCGGATGTCGCTGTAGGCCCCGCGAATCGGGCTTATCCGCTGGATCAGTTCTTCGCTCAACGGCTCGGTCATCATCTGGAATGCGTAGGTGTTGATGGTCGAGCGATGCAGCTCCGGCTCCAGCTTGTTGAGAAAACTGTCGCAGGCCCACAACAGCTTGCTGGCCTTGACCGAGCCGCGCCCGGTGCGCACGGTGATGCGCTCGCCATAGCTGACTTCCAGGGCCGGGCTGTTCTCGAAGATCCGCACGCCAAGGCCGGCCAGGGCGGTGGCTTCGCCCAGCAGCAGGTTCAGCGAATGCACATGCCCGCCGCCCATATGCAACAGGGCGCTGCTGTAGGCGTCGGAGCCGATGATCTGCTGGACATCGGAGCCGCCGAGAAAGCGGATTTCATGCTTGCTGTTGATCGACTTGAAGTCTTTTTCCCAGGCCCGCAGGGTCTTTTCCTGACGGGCGTTGAAGCCCATATAGCCGTAGCCATGGCAGAAATCGGCGTCGATGTTGTACTTGGCGATCCGGTCTTTGATGATGTCGGCGCCCAGGTCACTGATCTCGAACACTTGGCGCAGGCCGTCTTCGCCGACGTCTTGCTTGATTTTCTCCAGGTCGTGGCCGATGCCGGCCATGATCTGCCCGCCATTGCGCCCGGTGCCGCCAAAGCCCAGGTAGCGCGCCTCCAGCACGACAATATTGGTGATGCCCTTTTCTGCCAGTTCCAGCGCCGTGTTGATCCCGGAAAAGCCGCCGCCGATCACGACGACGTCGGCCTCGATGTCCTGCTCCAGGGTGGGAAAGCTCAGGTTGTACTTCTTGGTCGCGGTGTAATACGTGGGGGTTTCAATAGTGATCATGGCGCAGCCTGAAAAGTGAAGGAAGGCTCTAAAGCAGATGTCTTCATTAGGGGCTTTGGCGGCAGCAATGTCTTGATCCTGCGTGCCGGGGCTTTTGATTCAGCGCGCCATGGACGTGCGCGATCATTAAGTTATAGCGCTTGCGCGGGGTGGGGATGTTAGAGTTTCGTTAAAACATTAACTAAATATCACGTGACCCTGACTCTATGCTCAAACCCCGGCAGTCCCTGACCCTCACTTTGCTACAGGCCCGCGAAGCGGCCATGAGTTTTTTCCGCCCCTCGCTGAACGAGCACGGCCTCACCGAGCAGCAATGGCGGGTGATCCGCATCCTCAATCAACACGATGAACTGGAGATTTACCAACTGGCGGAACTGGCCTGCATCCTCAAACCGAGCATGACCGGCGTGCTGGTGCGCATGGAAGCGGCGGGGATGATCCATCGGCGCAAGGCCGAGCAGGATCAGCGGCGGGTACTGGTGACCCTGGCGGACAAGGGGCGGGCGAGTTTTGCCTCCATGAGCCAGTGCATGGAGGCCAACTACCAGCGCTTGCAGGAGCAACTGGGGGAGGAGAAGTTGCAGACTTTGCTGGGGCTGTTGGATGAGCTGAAAAACATCAAGCGCTGAAACACGATCTCTCAAACACCACGCATCCAAAATGTGGGAGCAGGCTTGCTCGCGAAAGCAGTGGTTCAGTCACCGAATATATTGACTGACACACCGCTTTCGCGAGCAAGCCTGCTCCCACATCGGGTCCTGCGGCGTTTGAAGGTAATTAGTAGACGCCGCCAGTGCTCGCTGGCGCGGGTTTGTCTTTGAACTTGCCCACCAACCCCTGCAACCCACGCATCAGCACCGTGGTATCCACCCCCACCGCGACAAACCCCGCGCCCAGTTCGATGTAACGCCGGGCCAGTTTCTCATCGGCACTGAGAATCCCCGCCGCCTTGCCCGCCTGGCGGATCCGCGCAATGGCATCTTCGATTGCCGCTTGCACGTCTGGGTGCCCCGGATTGCCTCGGTGGCCCATGGAGGCACTCAAGTCCGCCGGGCCGATAAACACGCCGTCAACCCCCTCGACGGCGGCAATCGCGTCGAGGTTGGCCAGGCCTTGCAGGCTTTCGATCTGCACCAGCAGGCACATCTGTGCATCGGCCTGGTCCAGGTAGCCGTCGATGCTGTTCCAGCGCGAAGCCCGCGCCAGCGCACTGCCCACACCGCGTATGCCCTGGGGCGGATAGCGCATGGCGCGCACCAGCTCCCGGGCCTGGGCGGCGCTTTCGACCATCGGCACCAACAGGGTCTGCGCGCCGATATCCAGCACCTGCTTGATCAGCGCGGTATCGCCGATCACCGGGCGAATCACCGCCGCGCTGGGGTAGGGCGCCACGGCCTGCAATTGGCCGAGCATGCCGCGCACGTCGTTGGGGGCGTGTTCGCCGTCGATCAGCAGCCAGTCGAAACCGGCATTGGCCGCCAGTTCCGCGCAGTACGCGTCCGCCAGGCCCAGCCACAGGCCGATCTGCGCTTCACCGCTGGCGAGCCGCTGTTTGAAACGGTTGACAGGCATGTCCATGAATCAGTCCTCCAGGGGTCAGACGAAGCGGCAGGAAATCGAACCGAGCATGTCGTAGTCGACATGGAAGGTATCGCCCGGGCTCGCCGCCACCGGCCGGGTAAACGAGCCGCCGAGGATGATTTGCCCCGGCAGCAAGGTGACGTCGTAGGGCGCCAGCTTGTTTGCCAGCCAGGCCACACCCTTGGCCGGGTGGTTGAGCACGGCGGCCGAGACCCCGGACTCTTCGATCACGCCGTTGCGGTACAGCACCGCCGGCACTTTGCGCAGGTCGATTTCGGTTGGCCGCACCGCGCGGCCGCCCATGACAACGCCGGCATTTGCGGCGTTGTCGGAGATGGTGTCGAACACTTTGCGCGTGGCCTTGGTGTGCGGGTCGATCTGCTGGATACGCGCGTCGATGATTTCCAGGGCCGGGATCACCCACTCGGTGGCGTCGAGCACATCGAAAATCGTGCAGTTGGGGCCCTTGAGCGGTTTGCCGAGGATGAAGGCCAGTTCGACCTCGACCCGCGGCACGATAAAGCGTTCGAACGGAATGTCGGTGCCTTCCTCAAACAGCATGTCATCGAGCAGCGCACCGTAGTCCGGTTCGGTGATGTTCGACGACACCTGCATCGCTCGCGAGGTCAGGCCGATCTTGTGCCCGACCAGCTTGCGGCCGCCCTTGATCTTCTGGGCGACCCAGGCGCGCTGGATGGCGTAGGCGTCCTCGATCGTGATCGCCGGATGCTCAAGGGAAAACTGGCGTACCTGTTCGCGGCTGCGTTCGGCATGGTCCAGCTGGGCGGCGGCTTGCAGGATGAGCTGTGGATCAAGCATGACAAGGGTCTCTTACTGAGGGTTGACGATGGCAGCGTTGGTGCGCAGCACCAGCAGGCCGCCAAGGGCGATAAACAGCGCCAGCACGTACAGGGCGAGGCTGGCGCTCTGGGTGGTGTCGCGCATCCAGCCGATCAGGTAGGGCGCGAGGAACGAGGCAATGCTGCCAAACGAGCTGATCATGGCGATCCCGGCCGCCTGGGTGCAGTTGGACAGGAAGGCTGGCGGCAGTTGCCAGAACATCGGCAGCGCGGCGCTGGCGCCCATGCCGGCGACAATCAGGCCGCCCATCACCACCAGCGAGTTGCCCGGTGCCAGGCCGGCCACCGCGATCCCCGCCGCCGCCATCAGCAATGGCACACACAAGTGCCAGCGGCGTTCGCGGTTGCGGTCCGAGGAGCGTCCGCAGCCGATCATGAAGAAGCAGCCGGCCAGGTACGGCACGGCGCTCAGCAGGCCGACCTGGCTGTCGCGGCCGATGCCGGCGCCATGGATCAGGGTGGGCATCCAGAACGCCAGGGTGTTGACCGCCAGCATCACCGCAAAATAGATCGCTACCAGCAGCCACACTTGCGGGTCGCGCAGGATGCCGCCGAAGGAGGTGATGGATTTGCGCTTTTCCTCGGTGCTCAACTGTTCGCGCAATTGTTGTTTCTGCGCAGGCTCCAACCATTTCACTGTTTCAAAACTGTCCGGCAGGTACTTGAGCACCACCAGGCCCAGCAGCACCACGGGTGCGCCTTCGATCAGGAACATCCACTGCCAGCCGCGCATCCCGCCGAAGTCGTGGAAGTTTTCCAGGATCGCCCCTGAGAGCGGCCCGCCAATCACCCCGGCCATGGGCACGGCGATGGCGAACAGGGCGGTGATCTGCGCACGTCGGCGCGCCGGGTACCAGCGATTGAGAAACACCAGGATCCCGGGGAAGAAACCCGCTTCGGCCACGCCCAGCAAAAAACGCAGGACGTAGAAGCCTGTGGAGCTTTCGATCCACAGCATGCTGGTCGACAGGATGCCCCACACCACCATCAGGCAGGCGATCCAGCGCCGTGGCCCAACGCGGTCCAGGGCAATGTTGCTGGGCACGCCGAACAGCGCGTAGGCGATAAAAAACAGACCGGCACCGAAGCCATACACCGTGTCGCTGAAATGCAGGTCGTTGCTCATCTGCATCTTGGCGAACCCGATGTTGATCCGGTCCAGGTGGGCAAACAGGTAACAGATCAGCAACAACGGCATCAGGCGCCAGGTGACAGTGCTGTGGGTGCGATCATGCTCGGCAAGGGTGACGCTGTGGGCGGTATTGGCTGTGCTCATGATGTTGTACTTTTTGTCTGAGAGGCCGTTGGGGGAGGCGGGGGGTCAACCCGCCTGGTTGCTTAAAAACGCGTGGACGTTGTTCTGTTTGAAATTCAACTGCGGGTGCAGCTCGACCATCTCGAAGGACAGCGCCAGCAGCCGTTGTGCCTGCAGGGCGGCGAAGTGCTCGGTGATCACCATGAACAGGGTTTCAGCCACCGCCTGACGGGTAGGCAGGTCGCGACCGTGGCCGACCTTGAGGGTCATATGGACGAAGGCGTAGTCGTGCTTGCCATCGGCCATGCGCCAGGTGTCCAGGCGCACCGCGCGGCTGCGGATGCCGCCGAGGGGGAACACGCCACTGTCTCCCAGCACCTGGTGGACCTTTTCAAACAGCCCTGGCAGATCGGCCTGGGGTTCGAGGTTGTCGGTGTATTCGGCGATGAAATGCGGCATGCAAAGCCTCCTTCTGTAGGCGATTTAATGTGGGCGCTGTGTCGCCGGGCGAGGCTGCGCCCACATCTGCGGGTGTTGAATTCAGAGCGGGAAAATGGCGTTGATCTGGCCGGTGCCGGAGCTGCCGAACGGCTCGGTGATGATCTCGGCCGGGCGGTTGTACTCAGGCCCGCCGAGCAAGCCCAGGAGCATCGCGGTGTCGTGCATCTTGCCCTCGCCAAAGCAGTGTTCGGCGTAGTCCGGGAGCATCGCGCAGAACTCCTTGAAGCGGCCTTCGCGCCACATCTGCACCACGTGCATATCCACTTGCTTGTCGAACTCGCGGGTCCAGTTGTGGATGTTGGCTTCGGCTTCGCGGTCGTCGGAGAAGCGGTGCGACAGTGACCCGGAAGCCAGCACCAGCACCTTGCGATCACTCTTCTCGATGGCCCGGCGCACGGCGGCACCGAAGGCGAAGCTGTCTGCCAGGCGATGCCAGGCGCACCAGGCGGCGATGGAGATCACCTTGAATTTCTGCTCTTGGGGCACGTCCATGTGCATGTAGCGCATGGGCACCAGGGTGCCGTATTCCAGCTCCAGGCTCGGGATGTTGTGGTTCATGGTGCGCACCCCGGCCAGGTTGGCTTCGGCGGCAATCAGTTCACCCAGTTCCGGGCAGCCGGGGTAGGCGTACTCCATGTTCTTGATGAAGTGCGGCAGCTCATTGCTGGTGTAGGTGCCCTGGAAGCGCTCGCCACCGTTGACGTGGTAACCGCTGTTGACCAGCCAGTGCACATCGAATACCACAGCGGTGTCGGCCCCCAGTTCACGGGCGCGGCGCCCGATCTCCTTGTGCCCGGCAATCGCCGCCTCGCGGCAACCGTGGTGCTTGCCCGGCAGTTCCGACAGGTACATGGAAGGCACGTGGCAGATTTTCGCCGCCAGGACTACTTCACCCATGATCATTCTCCTGATTTCATTATTCTTGTTGGTGCGCTACGGACACTGTAGGAGCCAGCCCCGGCGGGTTACACGCCCCAGCGCGGGATGTGGTGGCTGCCCATGGAAATGCACACGTTCTTGATCTCGGCGAACACTTCGAAGCTGTACTGGCCGCCTTCACGACCGGTCCCCGAGCCCTTGACCCCGCCGAACGGCTGACGCAGGTCGCGCACGTTCTGGCTGTTGATAAACACCATGCCGGCCTCGATGCCACGGGCCAGGCGATGGGCCTTGCCGATGTCCTGGGTCCAGATATAGGACGCCAGGCCATACTCGGTCTCGTTGGCCAGTTGCAGGGCCTCGGCTTCGTCCTTGAAGGGAATCAGGCACACCACCGGGCCGAAGATTTCTTCCTGGGCGATGCGCATGTTGTTGTTGACATCGGCGAACACGGTTGGCTGGATAAACTGCCCGCGTGCCAGGTGCGCCGGCAGGCTGGCCGGCCGCTCCAGGCCGCCTGCAACCAGGTTGGCGCCTTCTTCGAGGCCAATCTTGATGTAGCCGGTGACTTTGTCATAGTGGGCTTGCGTGATCATCGAGCCCACCTGGGTGTTCGGGTCTTGCGGGTCACCGACAATCAGGCGTTTGGCGCGGGCGGCGAACTCGGCGACGAACTGCGGGTACACGCTCTCCTGGATAAACACCCGGCTGCCGGCGGTGCAGCGCTCGCCGTTGAGCGAGAAGATGGTGAACAGCGCGGCATCCAGGGCCCGTTCGAGGTCGGCGTCTTCAAAAATCAGCACCGGCGACTTGCCACCCAGCTCCATGGAGTACTTTTTCAGGCCGGCGGTCTGCATGATCTTCTTGCCGGTGGCGGTGCCGCCGGTAAAGGAAATTGCCCGCACATCCGGGTGACGCACTAGGGCATCACCGGCGGTGGCGCCGTAGCCCTGGATCACGTTGAGCACGCCCTTGGGGATTCCTGCTTCCAACGCCAGGCGTCCCAGTTCGTTGGCGGTCAGCGGCGACAGCTCGGACATCTTCAGTACCGCCGTGTTGCCCAGGGCCAGGCACGGGGCGGTCTTCCAGGTGGCGGTCATGAACGGTACGTTCCATGGCGACACCAGCGCGCACACACCCACCGGTTGGTACAGGGTGTAGTTGAGCATCTGGTCGTCCACCGGGTAGCTGTGGCCGTCCATGCGCGTGCAGACTTCGGCGAAGAAATCAAAGTTGTGCGAGGCCCGAGGGATCAGCACGTTCTTGGTCTGGTGGATCGGCAGGCCGGTGTCCAGGGTTTCCAGTTCGGCCAGGTGCGGTACGTTCTGCTCGATCAGTTCGCCGAGCTTGCGCATCAGGCGCGCGCGCTCCTTGGCCGGGGTGTTGGCCCACTTCGGGAAGGCTTCCTTGGCCGCGGCCACGGCCTGGGCGACTTCTTCAGCGCCACCGCTGGCCACTTCACCAATCGCCTCGCCGGTGGCGGGGTTGTAGTTGATGAAGGTGTCTTTGCTTTCGACCTCGCGGCCGTTGATCCAGTGTTTGATCATGGGGTTCAAGCCTCTTTCCGGGCGGCGAAAAAGTCCGCCTCGCTGACAATTCGGTTGACCAGGCGGCCGACGCCTTGCACTTCCACCACCACTTCATCCCCTGGCACCACATCGGCCAGGCCTTCGGGGGTGCCGGTGGCGATCATGTCGCCGGGTTGCAGGGTCATGAAGCTGGACAGGTATTCGATCAGGTAGGGAATATCGAAAATCATGTCGCGGGTGCTGCCTTCCTGGCGCAACTCACCGTTGATCCAGGTGCGCAGGGTCAGGTTGCCTGGGTCCGGCACATCGGCCACGTCGACCATCCATGGGCCGACCGGGGTGGTGGCGTCGCGGTTTTTCACACGCAGGTTGGGGCGGTAGTAGTTTTCCAGGTAGTCGCGGATCGCGTAGTCGTTGCACACGGTGTAGCCGGCCAGGTACTCCAGGGCGTCCTCGCGCTTGACGTTGCGCGCCGGCTTGCCGATCACCGCCACCAGCTCGCACTCGTAGTGCATATAGGCGATGTTGTCCGGGCGCCAGGTGATCTGGTTGTGCCCGGTGTAGGTGCCTGGCGACTTGATAAAGGCCAGCGGCTCGGTCGGCGGGGCGAAGGCCAGCTCGGCGGCATGGTCGGCGTAGTTCAGGCCCAGGGCGAACATATTGCCGGTGGCCGGTGGCAGCCACTCGACCTGGTCTTCGGCCAGCAGCCGGCCATCGGCCAGGCGCACAGCGTTATCGGCTTCGACGTGGACCTGATGGACCTGGCCTGCATAGCGGATACGGGCGTGTTTCATGGGTGCTCCTCGGCCTGGATGTGGTTGACCAGGCGGCCCAGGCCGCTGATCTCGACTTCGACGGTGTCGCCGGGCTGCACATCCACCCGGCCTTCAGGCGTGCCGGTGATCAGCACATCGCCCGCATGCAGGGTCATGAACTCGCTGATTTCGGCGATCAAGCGGGGAATGTCGCGCACAAAATTGGCCGTGGTGTTCTGCTGGCGCAACTCGCCGTTGACGAACAGCTTGAGGCTCAACTGATGGGGGTTGGCGATCTGCTCGCGGGCCACCAGCTCAGGGCCCAGGGCGCAGAACCCGTCGCGGCACTTGGCTTTGACGGCGGGGCGGTAGTAGCTGTCTTCCGGCAGGCTGAACTCATTGACGATGACGTAGCCCGCCACGTGCTCCAGGGCATTTTCCACGCTGACGCGGCTGGCGCTTTTGCCAATCACCACGCCCAGGGCAGGGCCCGGTTGCAGGCGTTCGCCGTGGAGCTGGAGCACGATGCCGTCATGGCTGTTGCGGGTGTTGGGGGTCTTGATAAACAGCACCGGCTTGACCGGCGGCTTCTGGTACGGCGGCTGCTCGAATTCGGCGAGACGCTGGTTCAGCAAGCCCTGGTAGTTCAGCGCGACGCCGAACAGGGTGCCGCTGGCAACATCATGCAGGGTACGGCTCATGGATTTCTCCTGGCGATGGCGACTGCTCTGGAGGCAGTTCGTTAATGTGTTAACGTTATAATTAATATGTTAACTACCGTCAAGCGTGGCAAAATCATCGGGTGCAAAAAACAATAAAGAGGCGCCTGTGAAACCGATCCCCAACATCAACATCGGCCAGGTCTACGACCAGCGCTACAGCGATGCCGACGTGCATTACGACCGGCTCGGCAACCTGGCGGGGTTTTTCGGGCGCAACATGCCCGTGCATCGTCATGACCGGTTTTTCCAGGTGCATTACGTCAAGAGCGGCGCCGTGCGGGTCTACCTCGACGATCAGCAGTACCTGGAATCCGGGCCGATGTTTTTTCTCACGCCGCCCACGGTAGCCCATGCCTTTGTCACCGAAGCCGATGCCGACGGCCATGTCCTGACCGTGCGCCAGCAACTGGTACGGGCGCTGATTGATGCCGACCCGAGCCTTGCGCCCGGCCCGCAGATACCGCCCGCCTGCGTCGCGCTGGCACGCCTGGCACCCACGTTTGAGCCCGAGATCAAGCGGCTGGAGTGGCTGTTCGACGAGCTGTGCAACGAGGTCAACAGTACGGGCGCCGGGCGGGCGACAGCCCTGGAAAGCCTGACCCGCCTGATCATGATCAGCCTGCTGCGCCTGTGCGCCAATTCCCTGGAAGCACGCCCGGCGCGCCACGAAGACTTGCGCATCTTCCATCGCTTCAATGAACTGATCGAAGACCACTATTTGCTGCATTGGCCGCTGTCGGCGTACGCCGAGCACATTGGCGTGACCGAGGCGCGGCTCAACGACGTATGCCGGCGTATTGCCGACCTGCCGTCCAAGCGCCTGGTGCTGGAACGGCTGATGCAGGAAGCCCGGCGCCTGCTGCTGTTTACCGGCAGTTCCGCGAATGAAATCTGCTACCAGTTGGGGTTCAAGGACCCGGCCTATTTCAGCCGGTTCTTCCAGCGTTATGCACAGATGACGCCGGGGGAGTACCGCCTGCGTCAATCGGGCCTGCGTTGATCACCACAGCGCCAGGCTGTAGCCGACGATGATGCGGTTTTCGTCGATATCACTGGTCAGGCCGTTGCTCGACCGCAGGGTCGCGTTACGCAGCCTGACGTTGACGTTTTTCAGCGGCCCGCTCTGCACGGTGTAGGTCAGGTCGGTATCGCGCTCCCATTCGCGGCCATTGCGCACGCTGGCGGTCTGCACATGGCTGCCGTCCACATAGCGCGTCATAAAGGTCAGCCCCGGCAGGCCGAGGGCGGCGAAGTTGTAGTCATAGCGCGCTTGCCAGGCATCGGTCTCGGCCTTGGTGAACACATTGATGGTTACCAGGTTGACCGAGTAGGGGTCCATGCCGGGGTAGGCGAAATCGCCATGGCCTGACAGGTTCTGGTAGCCCAGGCCGAACTTGTGCGCCCCTGTCGACAGGCTCAGCATGCCGTTGAAGAACCGGTTGTCGATGCGCCCGCCGTCCACCCGCGAAGCGCCGCGCAATTCATGGCTGCCCTGTTCGCGGGTATCGAAGTAGCGCAGGTCGCTGCGCAGGCTCATGCCGTTGCTCAGCGGCAGGTCGTGCACCAGGCCGATGAAGTGCTGGCGGTAGATATCCTGCATCTGTGCGTAGTAGTAAGTCGTCGCCAGCTGTGGGGTGATTGCATAGGTGCCGCCGGCCAGGTCCAGGTGGTTGCTGTCGACGCCGGCGTAGCTCATCGCGTCGTTGCTGGAAGAGTCGCGCAGGTTTTGTTTTTCCAGGCGGCCCAGGTTCAGGGTCAGGCCGGCGATGTCCTGGGAGGTGAGCAACTCGCCGCTATAGGTCGAAGGCAGGAGCCGGGTGTCGTTGTAGGCGGCCACCGGCAACTGCGGCTGCAGGGTGCCGGCCTTGAGCACGGTTTTCGAGACCCGCACCTTGGCCGTCAGGCCCAGCTCACTGTAATTGTCGACGGGCTGCTGGCTGGCGCCATACGGCAGCAGCCCGGTGCCACGGCGGTCGCGGCTGGAGTCGAGCTTGACCCCCAGCTCACCCAGGGCATCCACGCCAAAGCCCACCCGGCCTTCGGTGTAGCCCGACTCCAGGCGCAGCACAAAGCCCTGGGCCCACTCATCGGCCTTGTTCTGCGGCGCGTTGGTTTGGCGAAAGTCGCGGTTCATATAGAAGTTGCGCAGGTCGAGGCTGGCCTTGCTGTCCTGGATAAACTCGGCGTAGGCGCTCAAAGGGCTGAACGTAGCGCACAGGCCAGCGCTGGCCGCCAGGGGAAGGAGGCGCAAATGCATGACAGATTCCTTTTGTTGTTTTTGTAGGTATCGCCCTTCGGATCGCTGAAGGGAGTGGCATATTGTTAACATGTTATATTTATTATGGGTAGACAATTTGCGCTGCTTTAAAATAATTCGTGTCGAGGTTAACGAGTTTGTGTGGCGGCCGGCTTGCATGCCCGTGGAGCCGACCCTAAGCTTCGACGCTTCGATCTCTTTTGTGCGTGAGCCATGTCCACTCCCAGACCTTCCCTGACGCTGACCCTGCTGCAGGCCCGCGAAGCCGCCATGGCGTTTTTCCGGCCGTTGCTCAATGAACATCAATTGACCGAGCAGCAGTGGCGGGTGATTCGGATCCTGCGCCAGCAGGGCGAACTGGAGAGTCATCAGTTGGCGCACCTGGCCTGCATCCTCAAACCGAGCATGACCGGCGTGTTGGCGCGCCTGGAACGCGACGGCATCGTGCGTCGGCGCAAGTCCAGCGAAGACCAGCGCCGGGTGTTCGTGACCCTCACCGAGCAGGGGCAACAGTGCTTCGTCGAGATGAGCGCGGGGATGGAAAGCAACTACCAGAAGATCCAGGAACAGTTCGGCGAAGAGCAATTGCAGCAACTGCTCGACTTGCTCAACCAGTTGAAAAACATCAAGCCCTAAGCTGTTGCCGGCGATGGCGCCTCATACCGCGCCGCACACAGGTTGAACACTCATGGAAAGACGGCAATTCAGCGGCGGGATGAAAGGCAAGAACCTGCGCTACCTGAACGAAACCCCGGGCCAGGCCCAACGCCAGGTGCGTGCAGGGTTTGTGTTGCTGGAACACTTTTCCCTGCCGGCCTTCACCCAGGCGCTGGACACCCTGATCACCGCCAACCTGCAGCGCCCGGGGTTGTTCACTTCACGCACTTTTGGCCTGGACGAGCAGGAGGTGATCAGCGACCTGGGCCTGGTGATTCGCCCGGACGCGCGCCTCGACCACAACGCCCTGGGCGACCTTGATCTGTTGGTGATTTGCGGCGGCTATCGCACCCAGCTCAAGGCCGGTGAAAGCTTTATCGAACTGCTCAAGGCTGCAGCGCAACAGGGTGTGATCCTCGCCGGCCTATGGAACGGCGCGTGGTTTCTGGGCAAGGCCGGGGTGTTGGACGGCTATCGCTGCGCCATTCACCCGGAACATCGCCCGGCCCTGACGGAAATCGCCAAGGCCACCCAGGTCAGCAGCGAGCCCTATGTGATTGATCGCGACCGACTGAGCGCGTCCAGCCCTTCGGGCGCGTTCCATATGGCCCTGGACTGGATCAAGAGCCTGCACGACAAGGCGCTGGTGGAGGGCATTGAAGATATCCTGGCGTTTGAGGAGTCGCGTTACCGGCGGATCAAGCCCGCCGAAAATATCTGCGTGAGTGCGCCGCTGCGCGAGGTGGTGCGCCTGATGGATGCCAACCTCGAAGAACCCCTGGCCCTGGAGCAACTGGCGGTGTATGCCGGGCGCTCGCGGCGCCAACTGGAGCGCTTGTTCCGCGAGCAGTTGGGCACCACACCGCAGCGCTACTACATGGAGCTGCGCATCACCGAGGCCCGGCGCCTGCTGCAGCACACCGAACTGTCCCAGGTCGAAGTGCTGGTAGCCTGCGGGTTTGTGTCGCCCAGCCACTTCAGCAAATGCTACAGCGCCTACTTCGGCTACCGGCCTTCAAAGGAAACCCGGCTGGTGAAGTAACCCCCCCATTTCTACGCGGAATGCGTCGCCGGTTTGCTCGCCGGTGCGCGTTTGACGCAATGCGCCAGCGCCTGCTCGATATCCGCCAGCAGGTCTGCGATATCCTCCAGCCCCACCGATAAGCGCACCAGTCCCTCGGCAATCCCGTGCTGGGCACGTTCCTCCGGGGTGTAGGTGGAGTGGGTCATGCTGGCCGGGTGCTGGGCCAGGGATTCGGCGTCGCCCAGGCTCACTGCGCGGCTGAACAGCTTGAGCGCGTTCATGAAGCGTTTGCCGGTGGCGATGCCGCCCTTGAGTTCAAAGGCAATCATGCCGCCCGACAGTTTCATCTGACGTGCTGCCAACTCGTATTGCGGGAAGGAGCGCAGGCCGGGGTAGGTCACCGACTCGACTGCCGGGTGGGCCTGCAAGGCCTCGGCCACGGCCTGGGCATTGCTGCAATGGCGATCCATGCGCAGGGCCAGGGTCTTGAGGCCGCGCATCAATAGAAAGGCGTCCTGGGGCGACAGTACGGCCCCGGTCAGGTCCTTCAAGCCCTGCAGGCGAATGCGCTGCGCCAGGTCATGGCGGCTGACGGCGATCCCGGCAGTGATATCGCCATGCCCGCTGAGGTACTTGGTGGCCGAATGCACCACCACATCCGCGCCCAGTTCCAGCGGGCGTTGCAGGTACGGGGTGCAGTAGGTGTTATCAACCACCATGGTCACGTTGGCTTGCTGGTGAGCGATCTTGGCCACGGCGGCAATGTCGATCAATTGCAGGTTGGGGTTGGCCGGGGTTTCGCAGTAGATCATGCGGGTCGCGGGGGAGAGTGCGGCGCGCAGGGCGTCGAGGTCTGCCAGGTCGACATGGCGCACCTTGATGCCGAACTCACCAATGCCATGGTGCAGCAGGGCGAAAGTACAGCCGTACAGGGTCTGGCTGACGATCACCTCATCGCCGGGGCGTAATAGGGTCCAGAAGGTCGCCGCAATCGCGCCCATGCCGGAACTGAATGCCACTGCGGCCTCGCCGCCCTCCAGGGTGGCCATGCGTGATTCCAGCAGCGCCAGGGTCGGGTTGGAAATGCGTGTGTAGAAGTGCCCGCTTTCTTCACCGGCAAAACACCCTGCGCCGTATTCGGCGGTCGGGAAGGCAAAGGTCGCCGACAGATAGATCGGCGGCACCAGGGCACCGTGATGGTCTTGCGCATCGTAGCCGTAGTGAATGGCACGGGTAGAAAAGCCGAATGTGTTGTGTTTATTGTGCATGTCGGACACTCCTTATTTCCTACAATGCTATGCTCATAACCGAGGCAGAACGTTGCCTACTTTGCCGAGAAAAGCCTGTGGCGAAGGATGAAATCCCATAAAAATAACAACTTGAGGCAAGACATGCCCAGCAGCCTGGACCGTACCGACAAAGCCCTGCTCAACGCCCTGCAAGGCAACGCTCGCCTGACCGTCGCCGAACTGGCCGAGCGCGTGTCCCTGACCACCTCGCCCTGCTGGCGAAGGGTCAAGAACCTGGAAGACAGCGGCGTGATCAGCGGCTACCAGGCGATCCTTTCGCCCAAAGCCCTGGGCTACGGGGTTACGGCCTTTGTCAGCATCATGATGGATACCCATTCCAAGGAAATCGCCCGGGCGTTTGAACAGCGGTTGCTGGACATCCCGGAAATCGTCGCCTGCCATAACGTGTCCGGCCGCTATGATTTTTTACTGGAAGTGGTGGCCAGGGACCTGGAGTCCTTCGGCGAATTTGCCCGTGAGGTGTTGCAGACATTGCCGTGTGTGAAGGAAATCTACTCGAGCTTTTCCTACAAGTCGGTCAGGCCGTTGCGGGTGATTCCGTTGCCGGGGTGATGAGGCGCTCATGGGCATTGCGCAAGGCCGTGGTGCTTTCCTGCCGGCTTAAGAGATAAATAGTATTTCTTGCTCCGCTGTGACCCTTCAAGCCCATACGGTACTGCCGGATGCTAAAGGGCAGGGGGGCGATGTCTGGTTTGTAAGCAATGATAAAGATATGTCCTTGCCCAAAGCCCAGCTTGGTGATGCCGGTCGCCATACGATCATCCATGAACTGGGCCACGCAATGGGGCTTACGCACCCCGGCAACTACAACGGCATTCTCGATCGTTCGAAGATCGACTCCCATGAAGACTCTCAAAGCCATAGCGTCATGAGCTATAGGGGCGAACGCACGACCTATGCCAATCATGGGGGCTTTCGGGCGTCGGCTCCCCAGCTCGACGATATTTACGCTTACCAATCCAAATATGGCGTCAATCACCAGACCCGCTAAGACGACACCACGTATGGCTTCAATTCCAATACCGGTCGTGACTTCCTGAGCGTCAATACCAAGCACGACAAAATGGTCGCCGCCATTTGGGACGGTGGCGGCAATGACACGCTTGACTTCTCGGGCTACAGCCAAGACCAGAAAATCAGTCTTGAAGAGGGTACGTTTTCCGATGTGGATGGCCTAAAAGGCAACGTTTCCATTGCTTATGGCGCCACTATCGAGAATGCCAAGGGTGGGACAGGCAACGATTGGCTGGTGGGCAACGCCGCGAATAACGAACTGCGCGGTGGCGATGACAACGACTCCAGCGCCACGGCACCGGACCGGATCCAGGACTTTGTCAGCGGCGAGGACAAGGTTGACGTGTCAGGTATCAGGGCGCAGCTGGGTGATAAACCGTTGCAGTTTGTCAGCCGTTTTACCGGGGTGAGCGGTGAAGCCATCGTCGCCTATGACCGACAGTCGAACATGAGCACGTTGCAGATTTCGGGAAAACCCAACCAGCCGGCCTTTGTCCTGGAGGTGCAGGGAGAACTGCAGCGCAGCGATATCGTGAGCTGATCGCTAAAGGTGTCCAAGGGCGGTGGGCCAGTCCTGGCTGTTCAGTACACCCAGCACCTTGAGCTTGCCATGCGCATTGATTTGAACGAACAGTGAGCTGCCATATTCGGCGCCATCGGCGTGGGGGTAACCCAGCACCCGCTCCAGGTCACCGATGCATTCGCTGTGGGTGACCAGCAACAGGTTGCGCCCAGGGCGTTTGCGTACCGGCAGATCGTGGGCGAGGGCCGTGCCACATAAGGTCAAGCGGTCGGGCAATATCTGGGCATCGCCGAACATGAGTCGTGAGGTTTGCACGGTACGCGTGGTGGGGCTGCTCACCACATCGCTGTGGGACATGCCCAGGGCGTGGAACGCGCTACCCACGGCGACGGCCGAGACACCGCCGGGGCGGCTCAAGCCATCCGCAGGGCCCAGGCAGGGGTTGCCAGAGCGGTCGCAGCGTTCTTCATGGCGCACCAGTACGATCAGGTCGCCACTGCGCCAGGCCGCCAAGGCCCCCGAAGTGACCAGGCGATTGTCGATTCCCAGGTTCGGTGGCGTGGTTGGCCAGAGCATTGCGCCCATCACCACCAGGCACAGGGCGATGAGCGCAACGAAACGCAGCCATAACTGCTTGAAGGTTTTCGCCCGGCCCTCATCCGGGCAATTTATGTCAACCACACTCTTCACCCTGACACCTGAGATACAGCCGTTTGTGTTGCTGGGCAATTTAGGGGGCGGGGCGTGGTCGGCCAGTGAAAGCGATGTGAAAAAATTGCCTGGGTGGCTAGGGATAAGTCCCTCGCAACAAGGTCAGTTTCTCCTACAGCACTGATCACATCCTCCTTACATCTATTTGAAAAAATACTGTACATGCATACAGCATTATCCTACAGTCCATCCCAGGTGAACGGATTTCACCGCGCACCGACGCCACAATTTTTTAACTATGGATGGATAAAAAATGAAATCGAAAAAAGCCTTTATGCTGGGCGCGGCCATGGCGGCCTCCTGCTTCGTTTCGGCCTTTGCCCTGGCCGAACAATACCCTTCGCAAGCCCCAGCCAAACTGTCCGCCCAGGCAGTCAAGCAAGCGGTCGACCAGGTGCTTAAAGTGGGGGGCAAGGTCCAGTCGTCGAAATTGTCGGTCGAACTCAAGCAAAAACTCAAGGCGGCCAAGGCAGCCAAACCCAAGGCCCCGGCGAGCAAAGCCGCAGCCAGCGCTGCGCCCTTTGAGGCGGTGATCGGCGAGTTGCAAAAGCCGCAGCGGGATCAACTGCAAGGCGCGGCGATCGCGGCTTTTACCCCACAGTTCCCGACCCTGGATATCAACACCCTGTACACCCTCACCGGGGTAGAGACCGGGGCCGAAATAGCCTATCACTTCAACCTGCCGAAAAACGCTCGCATCCAGGTCCAACTGCTGAACCAGAGCGCCGGTACCGATATGTCGTTGAGCCTGTTCCATGACGATGGTCAGGGCAACCTGACGCTGCTGGGCACCTCTGATAACGCAGATAGCGCTGATGAATACCTCAACGGCGTGATGCCTGCCGGCGATTACTACTGGTACATGGTGGCCAAAGCCGCGAGCAATTCGCAGTTCAGTTTTGGCGTGGCGGTGGACAGCAATATCGACGCCTTCGAGCCCAACGACACCGCGCAAACCGCGTTCGCCCTGCCGGATGCCCTGAACCAGGTGACCGGCAACCTCGACAGCGTCAACGATGTCGATTACTTCGACTTCACCGCGCTGCGCGGCCAGGGTGTGGGCATGTTCCTTGGCGATGACGGCGAGGGCACCCGCGACCAGTGGATCTTCGAGCGCTTCGATGGCAACAATTGGGTGGTGATCCAGCCAAACAACACCTCCACCTACCCCAACCTCACGCCTGGCTACACCGTAAAGGTTCGGGTGCGGGCCAACCCGGCAGTGGCGCTCAACCCGCAGGCGCGATACCTCTTGTCTTTTGGCTCGGCGCCGCGACTGAACCAGAGCAATGTGAATGGCGATAACGTGGTGCGCATTCCCAGTTCGATCATGCAACTGGCTACTCAGGCTGCCCGTAGCCTGAGCTGGAGCACCCAATGGTCGGACAGCACCGGTGAGCCGTTGCGGGGTGTGACCCCGGTGCTGCGGGTCGACAAGCGCTTCGATAACACCATCAACTACCACTGGGTCAACTACGAGGCCAAGACCGGTATCACTGGCGCGGCCTCCGGCAATGTCGACCTGGGCACCTGCTCCGGCGATCTCAATGCGGTCTACCCGGACAGCTCGTCCGGCCAGACCTACAACTGGCGGACCTGGTTCAACATGGGCGGCTGGCGCATCGAGCTCAAAGAGTTCCCCGGTGTTGGCGTGGGCGGCAACATCACGCAGTACGTAAGCCTGGGGCATATCTGCAGCCAGACCATCGTGCGCTAACCGAAAACGGCTTGCCGGCGATCGCCGGCAAGTCGGCTTCTACAGCGCCAGTTTCAGTGGCAAGCGGGCCATGCTGGTGTTCTTCAGCGAGCCCAGGTACAGCCAGTCGCCATGTTCGCGCGCCGTGGTCACCGGCGAATAGTTGCCGGCACTGCCATCCTGCAAATTAGCGATCACCTGGCCATGCACGTCCAACCCCAGCACAAAGGCTTTGCGCTCCACGGGCTTGGGCAGTACCAGCAGCGCACGTACCACCATCTTGCGGACCGCCGGGTAACCGGCCAAGCCATCAAGCAGCGGGTTACGCGGTGAATACAGGGCTACCCAGAACCGATCCCGGCCGTTGAAAGTGAGGTTGTCCGGCAACCCTGGCAGGTTGTCGATAAACAGGTCATGGGTGCCCGCCTTGTCGCCCTTGAGCCAATAGCGACTGATGCGATAGGCCCCGGTCTCATTGACCAGCACATAGGCCTCATCCGGCCCCAGCGCCACGCCGTTGGCAAATTGCAGTTGATCGAGCAACACCTCGGTCTGGCCGTTGCTGAAGTCATAGCGCAACAAGCGGCCATCGCCACCATGCTCGATCACCGCCTCACCATCCTGGCCATAGCCCCAGCGGCTCGACGCGTCGCTGAAGTAGGCGTAGCGCCCGGCCGCATCCACCGTCACATCATCGGTAAAGCCGAAGGGCAGGCCATTGGCGCTGGTCGTCAGGCTGGCCAGTTTGCGCTGGCCGTCCAGTGCCAGCAGGCCCTTGACCCCGTCGGCAATGATCAGCCGCCCGTCCGGGTGTTGCGCCAGGCCCAGCGGCCGCCCCCCGGTATGGGCCAGCACCTCCAGGGTCTGGCTGTCGGGTGCGGTGCGGATGATCCGCCCGTCATGCAGGCCGGTGATCAGAAACCCCTCGGCATCCACCAGCAACGCTTCAGGCCCGTCGATGCCCAGGGCACCGATACGCTGGACGTCCTTCAGGCGCTGGTTTTCGCTGTAGGGCCCATCCTTCAGCGAGGGTGCCTTGGGTGGTGTCCAGTTGACCGGTTGCACCTGGGTGGGCATCAGCAGCAGGAAGGCCACGACGACGATCAATACCAGGAGCAGCAAGTGACGGATTTTTTGATTCATGGTGTGTCCCGAGGGGCTTTGGAGGGGGGCGTGACGGGCTCCCAGTGTAACGTGCCGAACAGATAGTCCATCAGCGGCAGCACAATGTTGAAGTTGCGCCCTTGCATCAACTCACGGCGGTGGTGCAACGCGTGGAGCTGGTGCATGTGCCGGATCCACGGCAGGCGTGCCAGGGGATGCTCGGGGGGCAGGTGTTCACAGGCATGGAAGGTTTCGTAGAGCAGGTAACCGAGGATCATACACCCGGCGAACAACCCCGCCACGTTGGGGTTTAACTGCTTGAGCAGCCACCAGGCGGGGAGGGTGATGGCCAGGCTGTGGACAACGATCAGCCAGGCGGGAAACAGGATCACCCGCCAGTCCCTGGGGCTGTCGTAGGTCATATGGCCAGGGGTGAAAAAACTGTGGTGATCGCCGGTGTGGCGTGCATAGAACAGCTTGGCGACAGCGTGTTTGTGATGGCCCAGGTGGCGGTGGACGAGGTAGATGCACAGGTTGAAGAACACCAGGGTCAGGGGGATGGTCAGCCATTCCCAGGCCTGAATGTGCTGGGTGCTGCCCCAGGCCAGGAGGATGCAGGACAAACCGTAGAGCAGTACAAAACCGGCATGCAGCCACGGGTTATAGCGTGGGTGGACAGCGGCACGGTAGCGTTCGCGAAAGGCCTCGGTGGGATGGGTCATGGCGTCGCTCGTTGTATTTTTTGTTGGTGAGTGAGCTTAGTCCGGCCTGAGGATTTTGCGAGCTGAGCTTGCCCCTGTGGGCGCTGGTTTGTCGGGTCGCCACATCGCTGCGATCGCGTTAGTAAGAACACCTCGGGTGCGCGCCTTAACGACCCACGCGAGCATGCCCGCCCCCACAAGGGATATCGCAAGGGGCTTGCACCCACCGCATTTCCTTGCTAGCTTCTGGCAAAATGTTAACGATAACATTTGCTCTAAAAATAAAAACAAAACAGAGAACCACGCCATGAAAATGCTTCGCAAAACCCTGTGTTTGTTGGCTTTAAGCATCTCCACCGTCGCCCTGGCCGACACCAAGCCTGCCCCCATGCGCATCGGCGCTTCCTTCCAGGAAATCAACAACCCGTACTTCGTCACCATGAAAGACGCCCTGCAAGAAGCGGCGGCGACCATCGGTGCGCAATTGATCATCACCGATGCCCGCCACGACGTGTCCAAGCAGGTCAGTGACGTGGAAGACATGCTGCAAAAGGGCATCGACATCCTGCTGATCAACCCCACGGATTCGGTCGGCGTGCAGTCCGCCGTCAAATCGGCCCACGCCGCGGGTGTGGTGGTGGTTGCAGTGGATGCCCAGGCCGAGGGGCCGCTGGATTCCTTCGTCGGCTCGAAAAACTTCGACGCCGGCTTCCAGGCCTGTGAATACCTGGCCAAGAGCATCGGCGACCAAGGCAATATCGCGATCCTCGACGGCATCGCCGTGGTACCGATCCTCGAGCGCGTGCGCGGTTGCAAGGAAGCCGTGGCCAAGCACCCGCAGATCAAGATCGTCAGCATCCAGAACGGCAAGCAGGAACGTGACCAGGCGCTGAGCGTGACCGAAAACATGCTCCAGGCCCAACCCACCCTCAAGGGCATTTTCAGCGTCAATGACAACGGCTCCCTCGGCGCACTGTCGGCCATCGAGGCCAGCGGCATGGACGTCAAGCTGGTCAGCGTCGATGGCGCACCGGAAGCGATCAAGGCCATCCTCAAGCCAGGCAGCAAGTTTATCGCCACCTCGGCGCAGTACCCCCGCGACCAGATCCGCCTGGCCCTGGGCATCGCCCTGGCGAAGAAGTGGGGCTCCCATGTCCCCGCCAGTATCCCGGTGGACATCGCCCTGATCGACCAGGCCAAGGCCAAGGATTTCAGCTGGTAAACCGTCCATGCCCCACGTCAATCGTGGGGCACAGGGCATCCTTCTGAACGAGAGGTCGGCGGTATGAGCAGTCTTTTGCAACTGGAAAATATCTGTAAGCGCTACCCCGGGGTGCAAGCCCTCAAGTCCATCAACCTGCAGGTGGAACGCGGCGAAATTCATGCCTTGCTCGGGGAAAATGGCGCGGGCAAATCGACCCTGATGAAAATCCTCGGCGGCGTCGAGCACCAGGATGAAGGGCGCATTCTGATTGACGGGCAGGCCCGGCACTTTGCGACGTATCGCGATGCGATTGCCGCCGGTATCGGCATTGTCTTCCAGGAGTTCAGCCTGATTCCCGACCTCACGGCCGTGGAGAACATTTTCCTCGGCCATGAGCTGAACAACCGCTTCGGCCTGCTGCGCAAGCGCGATATGCATGAGGCGTCCCAGGCATTGTTTCAGCGCCTGGGGGTGAGCATCGACCTGCAATGCCCGGTGCGGCGCCTGAGCGTGGCCGAGCAGCAGTTTGTCGAAATCGCCAAGGCCCTGGCCCTGGAGGCGCGGCTGCTGGTGCTCGATGAGCCCACCGCGACCCTGACGCCGAGCGAGGCCGAACTGCTGTTCGAGATCATGCGCGAACTCAAGCGCCAGGGCGTGGCGGTGATTTTTATCTCCCACCATCTGGAGGAGATCTTCCAGGTGTGCGACCGCATCAGCGTGTTGCGCGACGGCGGCAATGCCGGCGTCACCGACGTGGCCGACAGCGATATTGACCGCCTGGTGGAGATGATGGTGGGCCGCAAGCTGGAATGCAGTTTTCCCGCCAAACCCACCGCCGCGCGCGGGCCGCTGCTGCTGGAGGTCAGGGATATCCAGTTGCAACGCAATGGCCCCCACAACCAGTTCCACCTGCACCAGGGCGAAATCCTCGGCTTTGCCGGGCTGGTCGGTTCGGGCCGTACCGAGCTGGCACTGGGGATGATGGGCGCACTGCCGTCGGTGACCAAGGATGTGTGGTTGCGCGGCGCCAAAATCAGCCTCGACGACCCGGCCCAGGCGTTGGCCCACGGCATCGGTCTGTTGCCGGAAAGTCGCAAGAGCGAAGGCCTGATCACCGATTTCAGCATTCGCGAAAACATCTCCATCAACAACCTGCACAAGTACCAGGGCGCCAGCGGCCTGATCGACAAGGGCAAGGAGTGCGCCAGTGTCGAAGCGTTGATGCAGCAACTGTCGATCAAGGCGCCGAGCGGCGAAAGCCGGGTGTTCAACCTGAGCGGCGGCAACCAGCAGAAAGTGGTGATTGCTCGTTGGATCAACCATCACTGCGATGTGCTGGTGTTCGATGAACCAACCCGTGGCATCGACGTCGGCGCCAAGGCACAGATCTACGCGCTGATGCGCAAGCTCACCGAGCAAGGCTACGCAATCATCATGATTTCCTCCGAACTGCCGGAAATCATCGGCATGTGCGACCGCGTCGCCGTGTTCCACAAGGGCGCCATCGTCAAGGTACTGGAAGCGTCCGCCGTCAACCCACAAGAGGTCATGCGCCATGCAACAGGGGGCTCAAGTGAATACGTCCATTAACCGCGCAGGTACCCAGGGGTTACGGCTGAACCTGGCACGACTGGTGCGCTCGCCGGCGTTCTATCCGTTTATCGGGCTGCTGGTGGTCACGGCGGTGATGATCGTGGCCAGCGACAACTTCCTCACCGCCAGCAACCTGTCCAATATCGGCCGCCAGGTGTCGATCAACGCGATCATCGCGGTGGGCATGACCTGCGTGATCCTCACCGGTGGTATCGACTTGTCGGTGGGGCCGGTGATGGCCTTGTCCGGCACCCTGACCGCCGGGCTGATGGTCGCGGGCCTGCCGCCGGGCCTGGCGATTGGCGCGGGCCTGTTGATCGGCGTGGCCTTTGGTATCGGTAACGGGCTGTTCGTGGCGTACCTGCATATGCCGCCGATCATCGTCACCCTGGCGACCATGGGCATCGCCCGGGGTTTCGGCCTGATGTACACCGATGGCTATCCGATTTCCGGGCTGCCGGAGTGGTTTGGTTTCTTTGGCCGCCAAAGCCTGCTGGGCATCCAGGTGCCGATCCTGATCATGCTGTTCACCTACCTGATGGCCTACGTGCTACTGCAACACACACGCATCGGTCGCTACATCTACGCCATCGGTGGCAACGAAGAGGCGGTGCGCCTGTCCGGGGTGCGCGCGGCGCGCTTCAAGTTGCTGGTGTATGGCATCAGCGGCCTGACCGCAGCGATTGCCGGGCTGGTGTTGACCTCGCGCCTGATGAGTGGCCAACCCAACGCCGGCATCGGTTTCGAGCTGGATGCGATTGCCGCGGTGGTCCTGGGCGGCGCCTCGATTGCCGGTGGGCGCGGGGTGATTGTCGGCACCTTGCTCGGCGCCATGCTGTTGGGCGTGTTGAACAACGGCCTGAACATGCTCGGGGTCTCGCCCTATGTGCAGAGCGTGATCAAGGGCGCAATTATTCTGCTGGCGATCTTTATCAGCCGTCAGCGCCACAAGTAAAAAAACCAGCACCTCGACGCGGCCGCCGTGGCCGCGACGGGCTCTCTCATCTTCAATAAAGGTCAGTACATCATGGAAAAGCACAGCCAAATGCAAGCCGTCGTCTGCCACGGCCCGAAAGACTACCGCCTGGAGCGCATCAGCAAACCCCTGGCGCGGCCCAATGAACTGGTGATCCGCATTGCCGCCTGCGGGATCTGCGCCAGTGACTGCAAATGCCACTCGGGCGCGGCGATGTTCTGGGGTGGCGACAACCCGTGGGTCAAGGCGCCGGTGGTGCCGGGGCACGAGTTTTTCGGTTACGTGGAGCAAGTGGGCGAGGGCGCCGAGGAGCACTTTGAGGTCAAGGTCGGCGACAAGGTCATCGCCGAGCAGATCGTGCCCTGTGGCAAGTGCCGCTTCTGCAAGTCCGGCAAGTACTGGATGTGCGAAGTGCACAACATTTTCGGCTTCCAGCGCGAAGTGGCCGAAGGCGGCATGGCCCAGTACATGCGCATCCCCAAGACCGCCATCGTGCACAAGATTCCCGAGTCGGTGTCCCTGGAGGATTCGGCGTTGATCGAGCCCATGGCCTGCGCGATCCATACGGTCAACCGTGGCGACCTGCAACTCGATGACGTGGTGGTGATTGCCGGTGCCGGCACCCTGGGCCTGTGCATGGTCCAGGTGGCTGCGCTGAAGACCCCGAAAAAGCTGGTGGTGATCGACATGGTCGACGAGCGCCTGGAGCTGGCGAAAAAATACGGCGCCGATGTGGTGATCAACCCGGCCCGTGACAACGCCCGCGCGATCATCAATGGCCTGACCGACAACTACGGCTGCGACGTGTATATCGAGACCACTGGCGTGCCGGCCGGCGTGACCCAGGGCCTGGATTTAATCCGCAAGCTGGGGCGGTTTGTCGAGTTCAGCGTGTTCGGCGCCGAGACCAGTGCCGACTGGTCAATCATCGGTGACCGCAAGGAACTGGACGTACGCGGCGCACACCTGGGGCCGTATTGCTACCCGGTGGCCATCGACCTGTTCGAGCGCGGCCTGGTGACGTCCAAGGGCATCGTCACCCACGACTTCCCCCTGGATAACTGGGCCGAAGCGTTCGACCTGGCCAACTCGGTGAAGTCGATCAAGGTGCTGCTCAAGCCGGGGCAATAAGTATGAAATACGTGATTGGCGTGGACATTGGCACCCAAAGCACCAAGGCGCTGTTGGTGGATGGTGAGGGTCGGATCATTGCCCAGCACAGCCAGGGCTATCGCGTGGACACGCCAAAAGTGCGCTGGGCCGAGCAGTGGCCGCAGGTCTGGCTGGACGCGGTGGAGGCCTGTGTGGCCGGGTGCATGGGCAAGGCCGGGGTCGTCAAAGAGCAGGTCAAGGCGCTGTGCATCAGCAGCCTGTACGGCGGCTCGGGGATAGCCGTGGATGCGCAGATCAAGCCGCTGCACCCATGCCTGATCTGGATGGACCGCCGCGCCGGCGAGCAGGTGGCCTGGGTCCGCGAGCAGGTTGACCTGGAGCGCCTGTTCGCGGTCACCGGCAACTCCCTGGACAGCTACTACGGCTTCACCAAGATGCTCTGGCTCAAGCAGCACCAGCCCGACGTCTGGGCCAACACCCGCTACCTGCTGCCGCCCAACAGCTATATCAATTACTGCCTGACCGGTGAGGTGGCGGTGGATCACAGCAGCGCCGGCAATATCGGCGGGGTCTATGATGTGGCCGCGCGCGGCTGGTCCGTCGAGATGCTGGCGGCGCTGGATATCCCGTTGGCAATGATGCCCGAGCGCTTGCTGTATTCGGGCGAAGTGGTGGGCGGTTTGCTGCCGGAATGGGCTAGGCGCCTGGGCCTGGCGCCGGGCATGCCGGTGCTGGCCGGTGGCGTCGATGCGGCGATGGCGACCCTGGCGGCCGGCGTCACCCGGCCGGGCAACCACGTGGCGATGATCGGCACCAGCATGTGCTGGGGCTACCTCAACCAGCAGGTGGATGCCCGCCATGGTCTGGTGAGCATGCCTCATGTCTATAACGGCCAGCAGGACCTGTACATCTTTGGCGGCGCGATTACTGCCGGTGCCTCGGTAAGCTGGTTTCGCGAGCAGTTCTGCCAGGCCGAGGAGCAACAGGCCCAGGCCACCGGCCAAGACAGCCTGTGGCTGCTGGAGCAGCGCGCGCGCGCGATCCCGGCGGGCAGTGAAGGGCTGTTGTTTTTGCCCTACCTGATGGGCGAGCGCAGCCCAGTGTGGGATGACCAGGCCAGCGGCAGCTTTGTCGGCCTGAACCTGTATCACAGCCGCATCCACCTGTACCGCGCGGTGCTCGAAGGCGTGAGTTTTGCCCTGCGGCACAATATCGAGGCGGGCATGCGCGGTGCCCATTCCCTGGACCCACGGTTGATCGTGGTGGGCGGCGCGAGCCATTCGGATTTGTGGATGCAGATTATCGCGGATGTCACCCGCTACCCGGTGTACACCATCGTCCAGGAAGTGGAGGCGGCGCTGGGCGCAGCGTTGTTGGCGGCGCACACGGTGGGGCTGGTGGATAAGGCGCAAATGGACAAAGGCTGGGTGCAGTTGCAGCTGCGGGCCGAGCCGGGGGCTGAAAATGTGCAGGCATACGACCGCGCTTTTGCCGACTACCTGAGGCTGTATCCGGCACTCAAACCGATCATGCACAGCCTGCAAATGAGTTAAGTGAACACAGACCAAGATTTGGGAGCAGGCAAGCCAGCTCCCACAGGGGTTCTCCATTGCATTCGAGACCGTAATCCATGACCACCACCTTCGACTTTAGCCACCAGCGCATCCTTGTTACCGGCGCCACCAGCGGTATTGGCCGGGAAATCGCCCTGCAACTGATCGCCAGCGGCGCCCAGGTCTTTGCCATTGGCCGCGACGCCCACGCTCTGTCCCAATTGGGTTGTGCAACCCTGTGCCTGGACATCGCCGACAGCGCCGCCCTGGACCTGGCCCTCAAGGGCTTGCCGCCCATGCACGGCCTGGTCAATTGCGCCGGGATCTCGCGCCTGGAACCGGCAGCGGCGATCAGCAGCGCCGCCTTCGACCACGTGATGAACGTCAACGCCCGCGCCGCCGCGCAAGTCGCCAGCCGGGTAGCGGCGGCGATGATCGCGGCAGGTATCGCCGGCAGTATCGTCAACGTTTCCAGCCAGGCCTCGTTGGTGGCGCTGGAGGATCACCTCGGTTATTGCGCGTCCAAGGCTGCCCTGGATGCGATCACCCGTGTGCAATGTGCCGAATGGGGACGTTTCGGGATCCGCGTCAACAGCGTCAACCCTACCGTGACCCTCACGCCGATGGCGCAACAGGCCTGGTCCGACCCGGCCAAACGCGACCCGGCCCTGGCGGCGATTCCCCTGGGGCGTTTTGCGCAGCCCCGGGAAGTGGCGTTGCCGGTGCTGTTCCTGTTGAGTGAGGCCGCGAGCATGATCAGTGGGGTCAGCCTGCCGATTGATGGCGGCTACACCAGCCGCTAGCCGTTCTCCAGCTTGCCGGCGATCACCACCTTGTCCCGGGGTTTGTGCGGGTCTTGCAGGCGGTCGAGCAACAGGCGCACTGCACTGCTGCCGGCCAGCGACGCATCGTGGGCCACGCAGGCAATCGGCACGCCGAAGATATCGGCAAACGGCAGGCGGTCGATGCCGCAGATGGTCAGGCTGTCGTGGGGGATATTGTGCATGCGCAAGGCGCGCAGGGCGCCGAGGGTGATCAACTGGTTGAAACCCATGATCGCCTCCGGCGCGGGGTGCGCGGCCAGGTAGTCGAGGGTGTGCAGGTAGGAGGGCATCAAGGTGTAGTCGCCGGCGCACACTTCGACCTGCACCTGGGGGTGCTCGGCGAGCACTTCGCGCAGGCCCTTGAGGCGCTCCACGGTGATGCGTGAATGCTGCGGCCCGGTCAGTACCAGCAGGCGCTTGAGCGCCGGGTTCTGGCGCAACAGGTACTGCGCGGCCTCGATCCCGCTGTGGTAGTTGTCCAGCACCACGCGGCTGAACGGGCTGTCGTGGATCGTGCGGTCGAGCAGCACCACCGGGGTCTTGCCGTTGCCCAGGCGCTCCAGGTAATCGGGCTGGTAGTCGGGCTCGTCGGAGACCGGCGACAGGATAATCCCCGCCACGCGATAACCCAGCAGGGTATCCACGGCCTTGCTTTCCAATTCTTCCAGCTCGTCGGTGTCCACCAGCATGATGGTGTAGCCGTGCTTTTTCGCCTCGCGGGAAATCGCCTTGATCATTTCGCTGTAGAACGGGTTGTCCACCGACGCGGTGATCACCCCGATGATCAGGCTTTCGCTGCGCTTGAGCCCGCGAGCAAAGGCGTTGGGCACATAGTCCAGCTCGCGCGCCACCTCAAGGATCCGCGCCAGGGTGGCGGGCTTGACCAGGTCAGGTTTGCTCAACGCCCGCGACACCGTGATGGTGGTCATATTGACGCGTTTGGCGATGTCGCTGATGGTGACGGATTTTTTCTTGTTCATCGGCAGGTGGGACCAGGAGAAAACATCAGGAGGCTACCATGGGCATCGGTTCAAAGCACCGGATCCCAACGCTGTGACCAATCGCTCTCGGCCTTGACCACCCCGCGCAGCAGCACCAGGGCCTGCTGCAGGATCGCCGAATCACGCTCACGCGAGTACACCAGGTAGGTCGGGAAACTGAACTCCGGGGCCTTGGGCACGCGCTCCATCACGCCGCTTTCGAGATAGCTCTGCACCACCCGCGTGCGGAAATAGCCGCTGCCACCGTTCTCCAGGATGTACTGCAAGGCCAACGGCCCCAGGTTGAAACTCACAGCCGCGCGGGCCTTGTCCGGCAGGGCGGCGTCGTGTTGCTGGCGAAAGCCCGCGCCCCAGTCGATATACACATAGGGATCGGGGCGGGTGGCCAGGCGCACCAGGATCAGTTTTTCCTCCAGTACCTGCTCCACTTGCAACCCCGGCCAGTACTGCGGCTGGAACACCAGCGCCGCATCCAGCACCCCCAGTTCCAGCTGGCGCAACAGGTACTCCCCGTCACGCACTTCGGTGCGCAGCGCATGGCTGGGGATGTGTTCGCGCAGGGCCTTGGCCCAACCGAGGATCAGCGGGTTGCACAGGCTGACTTCGCCGCCGATATGCAACACATTGCGATAGCCCTCGGGTAACGGCAGGTCGCGGCGTGCGGCTTCCCAGGTTTGCACCAGTTGATTGGCATACACCACGAATGCCTCGCCATCGGCCGTCAACCGCGCCCCGGCGCGGTTGCGCACAAACAGGGTGCTGTCGAGCTGGCTTTCGAGTTTTTGCACCCGGGCGGTGATGGCGGTCTGGGTAACGTGCAGTTTCTCGGCGGCAGCGGCCAGGCTGCCGCAACGGGTGATTTCCAGGAAAGTGCGTGCCAGTTCGATGTCCATGTCGGCTCCGAGGCAGGAGCGAGCGTGCTCGCGAAAAGTGTCAACGATACCACGCACCTCTTCGATGAGTGCGTTGCTCCAGGGCTCAGCGCGTGCGCGTGGGCTCACGCTTTCCTTAAGGAAAGGCCTATGTCTGCTCGCTGTGTGCAGGGCTAGTTTGGGATGTGCCCAGGCGGGCTCGTCCCCCGGCATTTCTCACCACTTCACTGCACCAGTGAAAAGGAGACGCAACATGTCGACTTCAACAACGTTTAACCTTTCTCCCTTTGCCAGCAATACCGTGACTCACTTGGATCGTGTCCTTCACCACGATCAACGCGGTGGCGAACGCACAATCAACGGCAAACCTTCATATACCGTCGAGCAGGCCGCCGATGAGATAACCCGTGACAATTCTCGTTGGCACGATACCAATGGTGATGGAAAAACTGATGTCACCTACCAGTTTCGAACGACGGCCGGGCCGTTTTTTCGGGCATTGGGCCTGAGTGGGTTCAGTGAATTCAATCAGGCCCAGAAGGATTCAGCGCGGCAGGCCATGGACCAATGGTCGGATGTGGCGAATGTGCGCTTCACCGAACAGGGTCAGGGAGCGGTGAGTGAGGGCAATATCAACTTTGGAAACTTCAATGAAAGCGCTGACGGCAAAAACGCTTTCGCGACGACGCTGCCTTCTGAAACGACACAGCGATATCTGGCGGCAAACCCGCGTATTCCACGGTTCGGTGCAGCCTCTGAAATATGGCTGGCCGGATCGGATGAGGTCCATACAGCCCCCAGCCATTCCAACGACGGGCACAGAACCACCGCCCACGAACTGGGGCATGCCCTGGGGTTGTCGCACCCGTTCAGAAGCCTTCCTACAGGTTCGAGTTACGCGACGGCTACCTACGCGGAGGACTCCAGCGGGCATAGCATCATGAGCTACTGGAGTGAGCAGCATACTGGCCAGTCCTTCGTAAAAAACGGCATCAACTACCAGCCCTCTACACCGATGGTGGATGACATGGCCGCCATCCAGAAACTCTACGGGGCGAACCACGAAACCCGGACGGGCGATACCACCTATGGCTTCAACCCCAATGCCGACCGTGAGGCTTATCGTTTGAGTTCATCCAGAGACGCTCCGGTGTTTACAGTCTGGGACGGTGGTGGTGTAGACACGCTGGATTTTTCTGGGTTTAGCGATAATCAGGTGATCAATCTCAACGAGGGCGCACCGTCGGATGTCGGCGGGATGAAAAAAAATGTATTCATTGCCAAGGGCACGACCATCGAAAACGCCAAGGGTGGGGCGGGAAACGATATTTTTATCAGCAACCTTACCCAGAACATATTGACTGGCGGCGGTGGCAGGAACTCCTACCTGTTCTTGAATGCGCAGCAATCGACACCGCAGAGTCCTGATCGAATCACCGACTTCGTGTCGGGCAAGGACAAGATCGACGTGTCCAACCTGCGGGCGACGGGGCCAGAGGCTACTTATGTGGATGAGCGTGACGTTTCAGTGGTTGATGAAGCGCTGCATGGAGTTGAATCAGCGCCGAGGCGTGACATTGCGGAAAAACCCATGAGGTTCGTCAGCCGGTTTACCGGTGAAGGTCGACAGGCCATTTTGGAGTACGACGCTCAAGCCCATCAGTCCACGCTGCAGATTGACCTGAACGGTGATCGTCGCGCCGACTTCCTGCTCAAGATTGATAGTGAGCAGCCTTTGAAGGGCTCCGATATCAAAGCCTAATCCCGCAGCAACCTGTAGTCGGAGCCGGTCAGCCGGCTCCTGCAGGTGATCGCGTTTCAGGTGGGCGTATGCGGTACTTGCAAATGCTGGGTCGGGAACGCCCTGGCATACGCCTGGCACACCCGCAGCACCTGCTCATCGGCAAACCGCGCACCCACCACATGCAAGCCCACCGGCAAACCATTGGCCGCCAGCCCGCACGGCACCGAGGCCGCCGGTTGCTGGGTGAGGTTGAACGGATAGCTGAAAGGCGTCCACTCCATCCACTCGCACAGCCCGGAGCCCGGTGGCACGTTATGCCCGGCGTCAAAGGCGGTGATTGGCAGCATCGGCGAGACCAGTAGGTCGTAGTGCTCATGGAACGCCGCCATGCGCGCCACCAATGCCGCCCGGGCCTCCAGGGCGGCGCTGAAGTCGGCCAGGCCGAGGCGTTCGCCCTGTTGCGCAATGCGCAGCAGGCCGGGGTCGAGCAGCTCGCACTGGGCGTCGGTCAACTGCCCGGTCAGGCGCGCCGCGCCGGCACACCACAGGGTACTGAACACCTCCAGCGGATCGCTGAAGCCCGGGTCGATCTGTTCGACATGCGCTCCCAGTTGCACCAGGCCCGCGACCGCTTGGGCGACCACCTCGGCCACCTGCGGATCGACGTCCACGTAACCAAAATCCGGGCTGTAGGCGATGCGCAGGCCCTTGAGGTCCGTGCCCGGCTTGAGCCATGGCGTGTTGCGCGGCGCGCCGATCAGGCCGTCCCGGGCATCCGGTTGGGCCACGGTTTGCAGCATCAGCACTGCATCTTCCACGGTGCGGGTCATCGGCCCCAGGTGCGAGAGGATCGTCATCGAGCTGGCCGGCCATTGCGGTACGTAGCCAAAGGTCGGCTTGATCCCGAAGGTGCCGGTAAAGGCGCAGGGAATGCGGATCGAGCCGCCAGCATCGCTGCCCTGGTGCAACACGCCAAGGTTCAGCGCCGCCGCTGCACCCGCGCCGCCGGACGAACCACCGGCTGTGGTGCGCGTGTCCCAGGGGTTGCGGGTGATGCCGTACAGCGGGTTGTCGGTGACGCCTTTCCAGCCGAATTCCGGGGTGGTGGTCTTGCCCAGCAACACGGCGCCGGCCTTGCGCATAAACGCCGAAAACGGCGCGTCAACGTCCCACGGCCCGGTGGCGGAGGAGGTGCGTGAGCCCTTGCGTGTGGGCATGCCTACCGTCAGGGTCAAGTCCTTGATCGACGCCGGCACCCCGTCCAATGCCCCGCAGGGCGCGCCCTTGAACCAGCGCTGCTCCGAAGCCCGTGCGGCGTTCAAGGCGCCCTCGGGGTCGACATGGCAGTACGCGTTGACCACCGGGTTGTAGCGCTCGATGCGCAGCAGAGTGTCTTCGGTCACTTCCACCGGCGACAGGCTCTTATCCCGGTAGCGTGCCAGCAGTTCTACAGCCGTCAGGTTGGCGATCTGCGTCATGCTGCTTCACCTCCCTGTTGCGCGGCATTGACCATGGCCCGCAGCAGCACCGCGCAGCCGGCGGCCAAATCATCCGGCGCGGCGTTTTCGATTTCGTTGTGGCTGATACCGCCTTCGCACGGCACAAAAATCATCCCGGCCGGGCCCAGTTCAGCGACAAAAATTGCGTCGTGCCCGGCGCCGCTGACAATGTCCATGTGGCTCAGGCCCAGCACCTGGGCAGCATCGCGCACGGCGTTGACGCAGGTCGGGTGAAAGTCCAGCGGCGGGAAGTCGGCGGTGGGCGTCAACTCATAGCTCAAGCCATGCTGCTTGGCTGTGGCTTCGATCACTTCACGCACTTCATCGACCATGGCCTGCAGCTTGTCGGCATGCAGGTGGCGCAGGTCGATGGTCATCTGCACTTGGCCGGGAATCACGTTGCGCGAGCCCGGATGCAGGGTCAGGCAGCCGACCGTGCCACAGGCGTGGGGTTGCTGTTGATGGGCAATGCGGTTGACCGCACTGACCACCTGCGCGGCACCCACCAGGGCGTCCTTGCGCAGGCGCATGGGCGTGGGGCCGGCGTGGGCCTCGACGCCGGTGAAGGTCAGGTCGAACCACTTCTGGCCCAGGCAGCCCATGACCACGCCGAGGGTGATGGCCTGATCTTCGAGGACCGGGCCCTGTTCGATATGCGCCTCGAAGTAGGCGCCCACCGGGTGCCCGAGCACCGCACGCGGGCCGGCGTAGCCGATGCGCTGCAGCTCGGCGCCCACCGACAGACCTTGCTCATCCTGCTTGTCGAGGGTTTCCTGCAGGTCGAATTTGCCGGCAAACACTCCCGAACCCATCATGCACGGCGGAAAGCGTGAGCCTTCCTCGTTGGTCCACACCACCACTTCAATCGGCGCTTCGGTTTCCACGCCCAAGTCATTCAAGGTGCGGATCACTTCCAGGCCGGCCATCACCCCATAGCATCCATCGAACTTGCCGCCGGTGGGCTGGGTGTCGATGTGGCTGCCGGTCATCACCGGTGGCAGGTTGGGGTTACGCCCGGCGCGGCGGGCAAAGATATTACCGATCGCATCCACGCTGACGCTGCACCCGGCCGCTGTGCACCACTGCACAAACAGGTCGCGGGCCTGGCGGTCGAGGTCGGTCAGGGCCAGGCGGCATACGCCGCCCTTGGCCGTGGCGCCGAGTTGGGCCAGGTCCATCAAGGATTGCCACAGGCGGTCGCGGTTGATCAGCGGGGCGTTGCTCTGGAGCGGTTGCGCAAAACTATTCATCAGCAGTCTCCGGTCAGGCACTCAGGGCCAGGTAGCGGTTCTTGATCGTCGGGTCGGCGCGAAACGCCTCGGCGCTGCCTTCGTAGACCACGCGGCCCTGTTCGAGTACGTAGTGGCGGTCGGCGAGCTTGTCGCAGACCAACAGGTTCTGCTCCACCAGCAGCACTGGCAGGCCGTCGTCCTTGATCTTGCGCAGGATCTTCACCAGTTCGTCGACGATCACCGGGGCCAGGCCCTCGGTGGGTTCGTCGAGGATCAGCAGCTTGGGATCGTTGAGCAGGGCGCGGGCGATGGCGAGCATCTGCTGCTCGCCACCGGACAACGCATGCCCGGCGTTTTTGCGCCGCTCCTTGAGGCGCGGGAACATCGTGTACACGTCCTCCATCTGCCAACGGCTGGTTTTGCGCACGGCGATGCGCAGGTTTTCCTCGACCGTAAGCAGGCGGAAAATCCCGCGGTTCTCCGGCACCAGCGCTAATCCCTGTCGGGCAATTTCAAAGATTTTCTGCCCCACCAGCGGTTTGCCGTTGAAGTGAATCTGCCCCTGGCGCGGGCAGATAATCCCCAGGATGCTGCGCAGGGTGGTGGTCTTGCCGGCGCCGTTACGGCCGAGCAGGGTCACCAGTTCGCCGGGATTGACAGTCAGGGACACGCCCTCGAGGACGTGGCTCTTGTCGTAGTAGGAATGGATATTGTCGACGGTCAGCATCAGGCGGCCTCCCCCAGGTAAGCACTGCGCACGCGTTCGTCGGCGCGCACGAATTCCGGTGTGCCCTCGACCAGGATCTGCCCGTGGCTCATCACAGTGATGCGTTGGCTGATGGACATGACGATGCTCATGTTGTGCTCGATCAGCAGCACCGTATGGTCGCGGCCCAGGTCGCTGATCAGTTGGGTCATGATTGGGATGTCGTCGATGCCCATGCCCGACGTGGGCTCGTCGAGCATCAACAGCCTGGGCTTGGAGCAGATCGACATGCCCACCTCCAGCACACGCTGCTGGCCGTGGGACAGCTCGCCGGCCAGGGTCTCGGCGCGGGCGGTAAGTTGCAGACGCTCCAGGACCTGGTCGGCCATCTCCAGGTGTTCACGCTTACTGTCCACGCGGCGCCAGAAGTTCAGGGCGCGTGCGCCGTCACGGCCCTGGGCGGCCAGGCGCAGGTTTTCGCGCACGCTGAGGTTCTGGAACAGGCTGGTGAGCTGGAACGAACGCGCCATGCCCAGGCCGACACGGCTGTGGGCCGGCTTGCGCATCAGGTTCTGGCCGTCGAAATGAATCGCCCCGGCGGTGGCCTGGCGTTCGCCGGTCAGGCAGTGAAACAGGCTGGTCTTGCCGGCGCCGTTGGGGCCGATAATGGTGTGGATGGTGCCGGCTTCGACCTTGAGGTTGACGCCGTTGACGGCATGGAAGGCGCCGTAGGCCAGTTCCAGGTCTTTGGTTTCCAACAGGATGCTCATAGCAGCTCCTCCTTGGTCACGGCGGCGGCCTTGCGGCTGCCACGCACACGTTCGAACAGCGCCGACAGGCCGCCCCACAAGCCTCCGCGCATAAAGATCACCACCAGGATCAGGATCACCCCCAGCAGCATCAGCCAGCGCGGCCACAGATCGGAGAGAAAGTCCCCCAGCAGCACGATGGAACCGGCCCCCAGCAGCGAGCCGAACAGCGAGCCGGTGCCGCCGACGATGGTCATGATCAGGATGTTTTCCGACATCACCAGGTCGATGTTGGACAGCGGCACAAAGTGCAGGAGCATGGCGTACAGCGCCCCGGCGATCCCGGTGACCGCGCCAGACAGCACAAACACCAGGATCTTGAAGTGGCGCGTGTCGTAGCCGATGGCCGAGGCGCGGGTTTCGTTTTCGCGGATCGCCATCAGCGTGCTGCCGAACGGCGAGGCGATCACCCGGCGCGCGCCGATAAAGATCAGTAGGAACAGCACCGCGACAAAGCCATAGAACACCCGGGCGTCGGCCAGGGACAGCAGCACTGTGTCACCGATACGGATTTCCGGGCGCGGCACACTGAGCAGGCCGTTGTCGCCACCGGTCCAGTCGCTCAGGGTGTAGGCCAGGAAGTAGGCCATCTGGCTGAAAGCCAAGGTCAGCATCACGAAATAGATGCCGGTGCGGCGGATCGCCAGGGCGCCCACCAGGAAGGCCAGGAACCCGCCGACCAGGGCTGCGCCGAGTAGCGCGCTGAACAGGCCCAGTTGCAGGTGGATCATCAGCAAGGCGGCGCAATAGGCACCGGCGCCGAAGAAGATGCCTTGGCCGAACGACAGCAGCCCGGTGTAGCCCAGCAACAGGTTGCAGGCCAGGGCGGCGAGGGCAAAGATCAGGATCTCGGTGGCCAGGGTTGCCGAGGGCAGGATCAACGGCAGGCCGATCAGTACCGCCAGCACCCACAGCAACATGGCCTTGGATTGAGTTTTAGCAAACGGCAGGGGATTTTTCTCGCTCATGTCAGGCTCTCCCGAACAGGCCGTAAGGGCGTACCAGAATCACCACGGCCATGGCGCCGTAGATCATCAGGCTCGCGCCTTGGGGCCACAGGGTGGTCATCAGGCTCTGCACCACGCCCACCAGCAGGCCGCCCACCAGGGCGCCGCCGAACGAGCCCATGCCACCGATCACCACCACCACAAAGGCGATGCCGAGGATCTCCGGGCCGACAAAGGGCTGGGCGCCACGCAACGGGGCAAACAGCACCCCGGCGATCCCGGCCAGGGCCACGCCGAGAGCGAAGGTCATGGAGAACAGGCGGAAAATATTGGTGCCCAGCAGCGACACGGTCTCGGTACTTTCACTGCCGGCCCGCACCAGGGCGCCAAAGCGCGTGCGCTCCAGCAGCAGCCACAGGCCCAGGCCCACCAGCCCCGAGAACACAATCAAAAACAGGCGGTAGTAGGGATACACGAAGTCGCCGACCACCAGCACCCCGCGCAGCAGTTCCGGCACGGCGACGCTTTTGCCCACCGGGCCCCAGATCATCACGCTGGCTTCCTGGATGATCAGCGCGATACCCAGGGTCACGAGGATCTGGAACATGTGCGGCAGGTGGTAGATCCGCTGGATCAATAATCGCTCGATCAGCCACGCCAGCGCGGCCACCACCAGCGGCGCGATCAGCAGGGCCAGCCAGAAGCTTTCGGTGAGGCTGACGGCGGTGTAGCAGATGTACGCCCCCAGCAAAAAAAACGCGCCGTGGGCGAAGTTGACGAAGTTCAGCAGGCCGAAAATGATCGTCAGCCCGACCGCAATCAGGAAGTAGATCATCCCCAGGCCCAGGCCATTGAGAATCTGGAACAGGTAAAGATTGAGCATGCAGGAATCCTCCAACAGGCGGCCGCGGTCAACGGCCCTGTCGTGTGTTACCGGTGAAAGTGGGCGGATCAGCCGAGCTTGCAGCCCGTGGCTTCTACCGGTGGGAACGACTGGCCGGAGCTGAGGACTTTGGCCAGGTCATCCTTGTCGGCCATGTCGCCCGTGGCCTTGCCCACCAGCAGGTAGTAATCCTTGATCACCTGGTGGTCGCCGGCGCGGATCGTTTCCTTGCCGGTCGGGCCGTCGTAGCTCAGGCCCTGCATGGCCTTGGCCACGGTGGGGCCGTCGAAGCTGCCGGAGGCCTTGATGGTGTCGAGCATGACTTTGGTGCTGATGTAGTCAGCGGCCAGCGGGTAGGTGGGGTTGATCCCGTATTTGGCCTGGGTCAGCTTGACCAGCTCACGGTTGAGCGGGGTATCGACCTGGTGCCAATACTGCGCGCCGAGGTACACGCCTTCGAGTACATCACTGCCCAGTTCCTGGAACTGGTCGAGGCCGGCGGACCACACCAGCAGCACTTTCATGCGCTCCTTGATACCGAAGTTGACGGCCTGGCGCAGGGTGTTGGAGGACTGGCTGCCGAAATTCAGCAACACCAGCACGTCGGGCCGGGCGGCGATGGCGTTGGTCAGGTAGCCGGAGAATTCCTGCTCCTGCAATGAGTGATAGCTGTTGCCCACATGTTCCAGGCCGTTTTCGGCCAGCACGCTTTTGGCGCCTTCGAGCAAGGCTTCGCCGAACACGTATTGCGGGGTGATGGTGTACCAGCGCTTGGCCTCGGGCAGCAGCTTGATCAGCGGCACCAGGGTTTCGCGGATCGCGCCATAGGTGGGCACCGACCAGCGGAAGGTCGCACTGTTGCAGTCCTTGCCGGTGACTTCGTCAGCGCCCACCGGGGTCATGAACACACCGCCAACCTTGTCCACTTCCTTGGCCACTGCCAGTGCCGAGGACGACAGGGTGCAGCCCTGGAAGAACCGCGCGCCGTCCTGGCCGATCGCCTCCTGGACCTTGCGCACCGCCTTGCCGGCGTTGCCTTCGGTGTCGATCACCTTGTAGTTCAGTGGGCGCCCGAGGAGTTCGGGGTACTGGGCCACCGCCAGGCGTGAACCCATGTCGGCAAACTTGCCATAGCTGGCAAAGGCGCCAGACATGGACTTGAGGCCGTAAAAGGTAAACGGTTCGGCGGCGAATGCACTGCGCACGCCCAGCGGAAGGCTGAGCGCGGCGGCGGCGGTGAGGCTGGCTTTCAACAACGTACGACGCTGCATGGGGTGACTCCCTGGTTTAGTTATTGGCAGGAGTGGCAATGGCGATACGGTGGAGCACGGCCTGTGGGCAGGCCTTTTTTATTGAGGTGAAACACGGTCAAAACTGTAGGCGCAGGCAAGCCAGCTCCTACAGGGGATTTGGGGTGTTTTCAGGAGTGGTCGAACTCCAGCAAAAAGTGTGGGCTGACCTGGCCTTCCAGCGCGGTCATGTGGTGTTCGGCGTCGCACATGTGTTCATGCATCAGGCTGCGCACGGCGGCTTCATCGTTGGCGCGAAACGCGCTCAGCAGTTGCTTGTGATAGTCCAGGTTGGCCGCGTCGAATTGCTTGCGCTTGGGCTTGTAGGCTTTTTTCAGCACCACCAGGTCGCGCAGCAGGTCGTTGAGGAACTGCGCCATAAAACTCAGCAGCGGATTGGGGCAGGCCCTGGCCAGCAGGTTGTGGAACTCCAGCTCCGCCAGGCGCTGCTCGCGCTGGCCGGCCTCGCTGTCTTCCGGCGCGCTGCAAAAGTCCACGTTGTCTTGCAGGGCGCGATAGTCGTCTTCGCTCAAGCGGCCCAGCACTGACACTGCCAGTTCCACCTCGATTACCTTGCGCAGTTGATACACCTGCTCGCCATCCAGGTGCTGGAAGTGCAGGTAGTTGCGCAAGGCGCGGCTGGCCGGCTCCGTGCCGGCCTGGTTCAGGTACGCGCCACCGGTAGGGCCGGTGCGGGTGCTGACCAGGCCTTCGACCTCCAGGGCCTTGAGCGCTTCGCGGGCCGAGCCCTTGGAGCATTGGAAGCTCTCCATCAATTCGCGCTCGGTGGGCAAGCGGTCGCCGGGCTTCAAGGCATCGGTGACGATCGAGCGCTTGACCGACTCGACAATCACATCGGAAAGCTTCTGGCGTTTGCGTCGCAGGGGGCGGCTGAGCATGGTTTTCTATTTATCGTATTAATGCGGATAAATAGCACTTAATAGGGGTTGGGGCGGGGCGTCAACGGCAGGGGTCGTTTTCAGTTAAAACAGGTCGTAAACCACGTCCATGGGCCCCATGTGGGAGCGGGCTTGCTCGCGAATGCGCTGTATCAGCCGACATATCCATCACTGGCCCACTGCATTCGCGAGCAAGCCCCCTCCCACAGTTGATGTGTCGTGCTCATAAAATCTGAGCCTGGCGCAGTAATTGCCTGCCATAGCGCTCCAGTCTTTGTGCAGGAGCACCCGAGCATGCAATTACGAGCCTTGCGGTATTTTCACGAGGTGGCGCGCTGCGCCTCGTTGCGTAAGGCGGCCGAGCGTTTGTACGTCACGCCCACTGCCGTCAGCCGGCAGATTGAACACCTCGAACACTTCTTTGGCGCCGCCCTGATTGAGCGCGGCCCGCGCGGTATCCGCCTGACGGTGGAGGGTGAGTGCCTGGCCGAGCAGGTCACCAGCACCCTGCGCGGCCTCGATCAGGTGCGCGATGTGATCGCCAGCCGGCAGAGTCAGGTGGCGGGTAACATCAGCATCCATGTGTCAGAAAGTATCGTTTCCACGGTGCTGGCACCGGTGCTTGCGGCGTTCTACCGGGCGCACCCCAAGGTCACCTTCAATATCGTGATCGCCAGCGCCTCGGCCACCCTCGACGCCCTGTGCAGTGGCGAGGCCGACCTGGGCCTGGCGTTCTATCTGCAGGAACGGGCCGACGTGGAAGTCACCGCACAATGCGAGTTGTGGCACCGGGTGCTGGTCAGTGCCGAGCACCCCTTTGCCCAGCGCGACAGCATCGAACTGCGCGAACTAGAGGGCCAGCCCCTGGCCATTCCTGACTCGGCGTACGGCGTGCGCCAGGCCCTGGAGATGGCAGCAAAAAAACGAGGGGTGACGATCCAGCCGGTGTTTACCACCAGCTCCCTGGAAGTGCAGAAAAGCCTGGCCCGGCAACGGGCGGCGGTGTTGATCCTGCCCCAGGTGGATGCCGACGCCCGCGACCTGGGCGATGGCCTGGTGGCGGTGCCGATTGCCGATGAGCACCTGGGGCGAATCCGCATCGACCTGTGCGGGTACCGCAACCGGCCGCGCTCGGTGGCGGTGCTCAAGTGCCAGGAAATGCTGGCCAGCGCGATGCAGCGTTGTGCGCTGGTGGACTGAAGCCTCAGTTGCCCAGGCAGTCGCTTGCCGGCGGTGGCTGCCTGCCGTGTGCCAGGTAGACACCCGCCCAACGATTTACGCAGCGGCTGGCATCGACGACGGAACTGCCCTGTAGATAAGGCCCCTTGAGCCGCAATGTGGCGGGCAGGGATTCGAACGCCGGGGTGGCAGCCTCATCGGGCTCTACCAGCACCATGCGTTCGATGCGATCGGCAAACAGCCCGGCGTAGCCGGCACCGAGCACGTTGCCTTGGGCGATGCCCAGGAAGCTGATCCGTTGCTCACCCAGTTGCTGGCGTACAAACTCCATGTCCCAGGCCGATTGCTCGTTGTCGGCTGCTGTGCGGGCGTTGCGCGGGCTCAACTCGATGACATCGTAGAACTGGGTCAGCGTGCGGTACGCCTCGGTGTTGTAGTACTTCCAGACTGTGGCCAGGTGCACCGCGAACACCCCGCGCAAATCCGCTTGTGCGGTAGCCGGGCGGGTGAAGATCACACCCCGACGCTCCAGAGGCTGACGGGCACCGACCCGGGTGAGGGTCAGGCGCAACGTGCGTGTGTCCGCGGCCTGATGGTTTTGCGGCACGGTGACGATGCCGCACTGGGTGCGTGCCATCACCTCCTGGTCAAGGGCCCGTCCGGGCAGGCGCGGGCAATCCACCAGCCACTCGATACCCGGCGGTGCGGCATGGCCGGGGGAACTCAAGAGCATTAACCATCCACTGATGACGCAAAGCGCTGCTGCTTTCAAAGGTTTCATCCGCGTTCCTGGGTAACCGTCCGTAGGGGACAGGCTTTTTACCAAGCGCGGCGGCGAGCCAATGCCGGAGCAGTCTCATGCAGGGTGTAAGAATTCTGAATATTACCCGTCGGCATTGACTGGTGCCGACGGGCGGGTGTCAGAACAGGTTGATGGGGAAGTTGCCGACGATCCGGAACTCGTCGTAGCTGCCGTCAATTTGACCGCCGCTGGCGCGGTGGTTGTAGACGATGGTGCGCAGTACGGTGTTCTTCAATTTCCCCGATTGCACCACGTAGGCCAGCATCAAGCCGTTTTCATTGTGCTTGGCGTTATCCAGGCCGCGCACGTTGTAGCCGGTGTTGTGGCCGTTGCGATCCCCCTCGTAGTGTGTGCCGTCGATGCCCCAACCCTTGGCGTGCCACAGGCTGGCGGTCAGGCCGGGCACGCCGTAGGCGGCCAGGTCGAGGTCGTAGCGCAGTTGCCAGGATTTTTCGTTGGGGCCGTTGTAGTCCGAGTACAGCGAGTTGGCCATGTAGTTGCCGGTGGACTCCCACACATAGTCGAAGTACTCGTTGCCGAACACCTGTTGCCAGGCCAGGGTCAGGCTGTGGGCCTGGTGGTTGGCGGTCACGGCCAGGCTGGCGGCGTCGTTGTCGATATAACCCAGGCGCTGCTGGCCGGAATCCTGGGTGTGGTAGTAGTGCAGGGCGGTCTTGAGCGCCACCGCGTTTTTGTCGCCGATACGGTGGGTCAGCCCCAGGTAGTACTGGTCCCACATGTCCTCGAAGCGCGAGCCGTAGAGGCTGGCTTCCAGGCCGTAGCCCGGCTTGAGCGTGGCCCCCAGGTAGCTGATGCGCGCGCCGCTGTAGGCGCGGTTGCCAAAGGTGGTGGTCAGGCGTTCGGCGCCGGTGCCGGTGCGCGGGATGGCCCGGTCGAAGCTGCCGCCCTGCACCGACAGCCAGTCCCGTTCGTTGCTGTACAGGCCCACGCCCTGGAAGCTGGAGGGCAGGGCGCGGTTGTCCTTGTAGCGCAGGATCGGGTTATCGGTCATCAAGCGCCCGGCCTTGAGCTCGGTGTTGGACAGGCGAAACCGCACATCGCCCACCCCCAGCCGGCTCCAGGTCGGGATCGCATCGCCGTCGCTGTCCACCAGCACGCGGTCACCGCCATTGGCCACCTTGCCATGCCCGCGCTGCAGGTTGACCGCGCTGAATACGCCGACATCGACCCCCACGCCAATCACGCCCTGGGTGTAGCCGGAGCTGTACTTGAGCATGGCGGTCTGCACCCAGGTTTCGCGCACGCGGGTGCGTTCGATGCCGGCGGGTTTCTGGATGCTCAGGTAGGTGCTGCGCTGGGTGTGCTGGTTGGAGTAGTAGTGACGCAGGTTCAGGTCCAGGCTGCTGCCGTCGATAAAGCCGGGGGCGCTGGCCTGGGCGTTTTCTTGAGCAAAAGCCTGGGTACCGGACGCCAGGGCGGCGGCCAGGAAAAGACGTGGATACATGGTGAATCCCCACACAAAGAAGAGTAAGGCGACCGCTGAGGCCGGGCACAGTACCTGTGGCAAGCGGTCTTGCCACAGTAGGGATAAAGCGATCAGCGAACCGGGGCTTCTCTGAGCCGGGTTTCGCGGGCCGGGGTGCCGGGCAGCACTGGCCGGGTTTCCTTGGCGAACCAGGCGGCGGTGAGGCACACCAGGTTGGCGATCAGTAGGTACCACACCGGTGACATCGGGTCGCCCGTGGTGCCGATCAGCCAGGTGATGATGATCTGTGCGGTGCCGCCAAACGCCGCCACACCGAAGGCGTAGACGATGGAGAAACCGGTGGAGCGCACGGATTTGGGGAAGCTTTCCACCAGCAATACGATCAACGCCGCGCCGCTCATGCCATGCAGGCCGGACAGCAGCGCCAGGGTCAGGAGGAAGGTCGACGGGCTGGGGTGTTCGGTCATCAATTGCAAGGCCGGGAACAGGATCAGCAACAGCACCACCCGGGGCGTCATCAGGATCACCCGGCGCCCGAAACGGTCGCACAACATGCCGCCAGCCACTGCGCACACCGCCATGGCCGCACCGGCCACCAGGGTCGAGAGCATGGAAATACTGGTGGGCAGCTTCAGCTCAGTCAGGGCAAAGGTGGTCATGTAGTTGAGGAAGTACTGGGTGATGGTGCTGCCCGAGAGGATCAGCAGGCCCAGGACCAGCGCGCGCCGATGCTTGCCGCAGACTTCGCGCACCAAGTCGCCGGTGCTGGTGGTTTCGCCCTGGCCGTGGAAGGTCTCGGCCAGGTTGCGGCGGATATAGATACCAATCGGCAACACCAGCAGGCCAAACACGAACGGCACGCGCCAGCCCCAGCTGTTGAGGTCTTCGGGGGACATGACTTTGGTCAGGGTGTAACCCACCAGCCCGGCGGCCATGGCGGCGACGCCCTGGGCGACCACTTGCCAGCAGGCATAGGTGCCGCGTTTGTGCGGCGGCGCGGCTTCCAGGATATAGGTGGTGGCGGGGCCGGCTTCACCGCCCCAGGCCAGGCCCTGAATCATGCGGGTGACCACCAGCAGGATCGGCGCGGCAATCCCGATGGTCTCGTAGCCGGGCAATATCGCAATACTGCCGGTGCCCACCGCCATCATCACCAGGGTCAACAACATCGCCGGCTTGCGCCCCACGCGGTCGGCGTAGGCGCCAATCAGCACCGCGCCCAGGGGCCGTACGATAAAGCCGATGCCAAAGGCCGTGACCGAGAGCATCAAGCTGACGAAGGCGCTGTCGGACGGGAAAAACGTATGGCCGATCATCACCGCGAAGGTCGCGTAGACCCCAAAGTCGAAAAACTCCACGGCATTACCCAACACCACAGCGAAGATGCTCTTGCGACCGGCGTCCGGCGATGGCGTTTCGGGTGTGTGCTCGGGACCCTCGCGAGTCAATTGTTCAGTGTGCATACCAGCCCCTCGATTTTAGTTATAGGTCGTCCAGACCCCGGCCTTGTGGCCAGGGAACAGGCGTGTGGGTGGGCAGTTCAGTTACAGCGTCAAGGTCAGTTCGGGTTCGGCCATTGGTGGATTGCGCCACGCCAGCTCTCATAGGTTTTTGCGATTTGCAGCAGCCAGATATCGGCAAAACGCGGTGCGATCATCTGCAGGCCGATGGGCATGCCATCGGCGGCGAAACCACAGTTGATCGACAGCGCCGGTTGCTCGCCCATGTTCCAGGGCACGGTGAACACGATGTGTTCGAACGGTAATTGCGGGTCATTGCTCGGTGACGGCCATTCGGCGGGGAACGCGTTGACCTGGTTGGTGGGCGACAGGATCAGGTCCAGGTCGCTGAAGGCCTGTGCGGCGCGGCGGCGCATCTCGAAGGTCTGGTTGAACCCCTGCACCGCCTGCACGCCGTTGATGTCGGCACCGGGCGCGGCCCAGTCGCGGATGTACGGCAAGACCTTATCGAATTGCTCGCTGCTCAACGCCGACAGGTCGCCCCATTGCCGGGCGCGCCAGAATTGGTCGAGGCCGTCGAGCTGGGCACGGTCCATGATCGGCGGGATCAGCGTGACCTTGGCGCCATGGGCTTCGAACAGGCGCGCGGCGTGTTCCACCGCCTCACACACGAAACCTTCCGGTTGCAGGCCGGCGCCGGGTTCCAGCATCAGGCCGACGCGCAGGCCCTTGACCGACAGCGGCTGGTTGCTCCACTCGCTGGTGAGCGGCGGCAGGCTGGTGGCGTCGCGGGCATCGGGGCGGGCCAGGTGCTGCATCATCAGCACGCAGTCGTCCACCGTACGGGTCATGGGCCCGGCGGTGCGTCCGGTGTAGTACGGGTCAATCGGGATACGCCCCAGGGTTGGCTTGAACCCCACCAGGCCGCACCAGGCGGCGGGCAAACGCACCGAGCCGCCGATGTCGGTGCCGATATGCAGTGGCCCGTAACCGGCGGCGGCCGCAGCGGCAGCCCCCGAGCTGGAACCGCCGGTGTTGTTGGCAGTGTTCCACGGGTTGCGGGTGATGCCATGGAAGCTCGACAGGCCGGAGGAGAGCATGCCGAAATCCGGGACAGTGGTCTTGGCCAGCACAATCGCCCCGGCTTCCCGCATCCGCGCGGCGGGCGGGGCGTCCCTGAGGGCCGGGGTCAGGCGGGTGGCGGCACTGCCGAGGGGAATCGGCGTGCCTTCGGTAGCCACCAGTTCCTTGATGGTCACGGGCACGCCATCGAGCACCCCATTGGGCTGGCCTTTGTTCCAGCGCTCGGTGGAGGCCTGGGCTTCCCGGCGCACCTGCTCGGGATCGAAGGCATACAGGGCGCGGATCTGCGGCTCCCAGCGGTCGATATGGCCCAGCAGGTGATCGTAGTAGTCGATGGGGGAGAGCTGGCGACTGGCGAAATGCGCCAGCAATTGCGCGGCCGTGAGGTCGTGAAGGTCGGTCATTGAGCGCTTCCTGGTGATGGGCCCTGGGGCTCATGGCGGGTGGCTGTTGGACCCGACTATATAAACCCTGGGGGGCAGCGACCATCACATTCGAAGCGGTGCAGTGTTGCGTTTTTGTGTGCACTCAATTGTCACGACTGTGGGAGCCGGCAAGCCCTAATGCCCGTCAGTTAAGCGCAGATCCCCTGTGGGAGCGGGCTTGCTCGCGAAAGCAGTAGGTCAGTCAACATCAATGTTTGCTGGGCCGACGTCTTCGCGAGCAAGCCCGCTCCCACACTGGATCAGCGCAACAATGGCTCGATGGCTTGCCGGACCCGTGGATCGTCACAGTGCGCCACATTGAAACGCATAAACTCGCCCATCCCCGACTCATACCCAAACAACGCCCCCGGCGCCAACACCATGCCGCGCTTGAGCCCGGCCTCGGCCAATTGTTCAGCGTTAACCCCGGCCGGCAGGCGCGCCCAGAGAAACATCCCGGCCTCATACCCCATGGGCAGCTCACAGCCACAGCGGCGCAACCACTGTTCCACCCGCGCACCGGCTTCCAGCAGGCGCTGGACCATGCGCTTGCGGTGCCGCGCATAGCTGCCCTCGCTGAGCAGGCGGTAGACCAGTTGCTCGAACAGCTCCGAGGTCACGCCGCCGCTCATCAACTTCATATTGGTCAGGTTGGCCGCCAGTTGCGGTGCGGCCACCACATAGCTCATCCGGGTATTGGCGCTGAGGGTTTTCGAGAAGCCCGACAGGTACGTCACCTGCTCCAACCCGGCAAGTGCCGCCAGGCGGGGCGGCGGGTTGGGGTGCAGGTCGCCGTAGAGGTCGTCCTCGATGATATGGCAGTGATACTGACGCATCAGTTGCAGCAAGCCAAAGGCCTGGGCTGCACTGAAGGAATGGCCGGTGGGGTTGTGCAGGATGCTGGTGGTCACATACAGGCTGGGCCGGGCCTCGGCGAGCAACTGCTCCAGGGCCGTCAGGTCGAGCCCGTCCGGGCCACGCGGCAGTGTCAGCACCTTGACCCCGTGCAGTGCCAGGTTGGCGTGGAAGTTGAAATAGCACGGTGCATCCAGCAGCACCGTGTCACCGGGGCGCGCCAGCAGGCGCATCAACATGTCCAGGCCTTGCAGGGTGCTGGGCGTGGTGATGATCTGTTCCACCGGCACTGCCAGGCCATCGCCCTGCAGTTTTTGTTGCAGGGCCTGGCGCAGGGGCAGGAAACCCGCTGGCGTGCCCATGCCGGCAACCCGCAGGGAAGGGGCCCGCACCACACTGCGCAGGGCCTGGCGCATGGCTTCGGAATCGAGCCAGTCTTCGGGCAGATGCCCGCCACCGGGGCGTAGCTCGCCCTGGCCGGTCAGCATCGGGCGGCGCAGCACACTGAGCAAATCCTGGGGCAGCAGGTCCACCCAGTTGCTCGACGACGGCTGCGTCTGGCGCTGGGCCACAAAGTGCCCACGGCCTTGGCGCGAGGTCAGCAGATGTTGGCCGCGCAGACGGTCCAGGGCTTCATTGATGGTGAATTTTCCGACACCCAACTGCGCTCCCAGCTCACGCACCGACGGCAGTTTGCTGCCAGCGGCCAATTCGCCTTGTTCGATAGCACGGGCGAACGCCTCGACGATCTGCTGGACCTTGGGGGCGTGCTCATGAAAGTGGATCTGCGGAAGGGCCATCGCGACGTCCTGAAGTTTGCCGGTCACTTTACCGGTAAAGCCTGCGTGAATAACCGCCGAGTTTACCTGCCCGACACGGAATTCGCGCCCTAGACTGCGCAACATTCCTCCCCGCCGCGAAATTACCCACCATGGTCACCGCCCTTACGCTGTCTTCCTTTCTGTATTTCCTGGTGCTGTGCAGCACCCTGGCCTTCAGCCCCGGCCCGATGACCTTGCTGCTGCTGAGCCTGGGTCTCAAGGACGGCCTGCGGCACTCCTTGCCGGCCCAGTTCGGCGCCAGCGTGTCGTACCTGATTTCGATCCTGATCTTTGCCGTGGGCTTTTCCGAGCTGATCAAGGGCTACCCGCTGATTACCCAGGGCATCCAACTGGTGGGTGTGGCCTATATTTTGTACCTGGCCTACAAGCAGTGGACCAGCAGCGGCGTGCAGATCACCGCCGCCGGGCACGGGCCCGAGACGCCCCGCGGCCTGTTCGGCAAGGGCTTGCTGACCGGCCTGTCCAACCCCAAGGCAATCATCCTGTTCAGCGCCGTGTTCCCGCAGTTTGCCGCCGTCGGGCAGGACAGCGCCGCCGGTGACATCGCCATCCTCGGCCTGACATTCCTGATCCTGCAATTCGCCAGCGGCTGCCTGTATTGCTACTTCGGCCAACGTATCAAGCATGTGCTCGAGTCGCCGCGCAAACGCATGCTGTTGCAGAAGGTCACGGCGGTGTTGCTGCTGGCGGTGGCGATGTTGTTGGCCCGCGGTTTCTCCAGCTAGGCCGCTGGCGTCAAGGGTTTGGCAAAGCGATTGGCGTCTGCAGTAACTGTCTGAGCGGTACTGGCTATTTGCCTTTGCCCTGATAGACTTTCAGCATTCATCCAGGATCAGCCAGATCATGTCAGCCGCAGGAGGAAAAGGACTTCCGCTCGCCAAACGTCTGTACAAATCTCGGACCCTGGGGCTGACGCTCGGCTTTGTCTGTGTATCGGCCGGCATGTACCCACTGGACCCGCCTGGCTGGGTCTGGGCCTGGATGCTGATCAACGCCTTCGCCTGGCCGCACCTGGCCTACCAAATGGCGCGCCGCGCCGAAAACTCCCTGCGCGCCGAGCGCCGCCACCTGTTGGTGGACTCGTTTTGTGGCGGCTTCTGGGTCGCTGCCATGCACTTCAACCCGCTGCCCAGCGTCACTACCCTGTCGATGATGACTATGAACAACGTCGCCATCGGTGGCCTCCGATTTATGCTGATGGGGTGGGTGGCCCAGGCACTGGGCATCGGGGTGGCGCTGCTGCTGTTCGCCCCGGCCTATATCGCCCTGACCACGCCCGCCCAACTCTACGCCTGCTTGCCGATCCTGATGCTCTATCCGCTGGTCCTGGGCTGGATCTGTTATCGCCAGGCCATCACCCTGGCCCGGCATAAACGCGAACTCCTGGCCCTGAGCCGCACCGACAGCCTGTCCGGGTTGCTTAACCACGGCGCGTGGAAAGACCAGCTGGAAATCGAATTCGCCCGCTGCCGGGGCGGCCAGCAGGGGGCCGCCATTGCGTTGATTGATATCGACCATTTCAAGACCATCAACGACACCTACGGCCACGTAACCGGCGATATCGTGCTACGCCAGTTGAGCAAGATCCTGCGTCAGAACCTGCGCGCCACCGACCTGGCCGGGCGTTACGGCGGCGATGAATTTTGCGTGATCCTGCCGGACATGCCCCTGGGCCACGCCACCGAAGTAATGGACGCCCTGCGCGACCGCTTCAGCTCCCTGGGCTACGCCCAGGACCCCACCCTGCGCGCCAGCCTGAGCATCGGCCTGGCACCGTACCAAGCCTCCCACGACGACGCGACCAGTTGGCTGAATGACGCCGACCAGGCGTTGTATGAGGCCAAAAGCGGCGGGCGCAATCGGGTGCGGTCGATGCAGGGAGGGTGGGTGCGGTCGGTTTGAAGGGCCTTGGGGAATCTTGGTACTGCTTTTTTGTGGGAAGTCCGCTCGCCACAGGGATCGTGTTTGCCTCAGTTGCTGCGGTGTTAAATCCATCACCCTCCCCGGTAAGGGCATATCGACTTTATCAATGAGCATCAATAGTGGTTATTAGTTGGTTTTTTGTAGTATTTTGGACTCCTAAATAGATCTGTTCTGATTATCTTAGCGAGTCTCCCCAACGCACGCGAAATTCAATTTGTTCCTCGATATCGTTAGTCAGGTCATGTTCTTCGTAATCGAATATACGCACCATCTCTGGGTCAGGCTCACCTAACTTCATTTCATAGGCTACGAGGCCACTAGACATCGAAGATGACATAGCAGAAGGGAAAACATTGATTTTTGAGCCTTTGCACAAAAATTTTACTTCGCTAAATTCCTTTCGCAACAAACCAAATGAGCGAAAAACATCCAGTCCGGAGTACGTTTTTTTTGTTTGGTCGGAAAAGGTTATAAAAAGCGCACATGTGTTTCGATCGTATTCTATTTTTGCTTTTTCAATGTTGCCTCGATTGAGTATGCTTATTTCTATATTTTTCATGATTTACTTTCTATAAGGGTTTATTAGGCTGTAGTTTGCGGATGTGCCATCTTCGTTTATTGGGGTTGCACCTAATATGTCTTTTCGATGAATACGGTCGGGGATGGCTATTTCTTTTTCCCTTTTGTAGTCGGATAGTATTCCTAGTTCTTTGTTGACGTCTCGGCCGGGTATCTTTTTTAAAGTGTACAAAAAGCCATCTTCTAATCCGTAACGTGTTGCAAATATTATACCTACGTCCCTTGAAGTCGAGGTGGGTACAAAATTGCTTGGTGGATCCATATTGTCTCTCGAGTGCAAGAGTAGGTCCGTGCTTTTTCCTCTGCTCTTAAACCCCTCTTTGAAGATTTTACGTGGATGCCTGGAGTCTCCCCGGTAAAGATATTGCTTTTTCGTTGCGGGGGCTGGAAGGGAAGGAGCGCTCTCGTCGGTCTTCGTATCGGCGGACGGGTTTTGGACTTCAGATCCGGGCTCACATTTTTTTTCGCCCGGACACGCATTCAACCCCAACGGATCCACCCACCCCGTAGGATTGGGCACATACAAATACCCGTTAACCCCACCCGCCAACTTCATCGGGTCGGGCGTCAGGTAGCGTCCGTTATCCGGATTGTAGTAGCGATGCCGGTTGTAATGCAGCCCGCTTTCCCGGTCGAAATACTGCCCCTGAAAACGCAGCGGGTTATCGACGGTGCTCACGTCCAGCCGGGTGACTTTTCCGTAAGCCTGGTAGTGGGCTGACCAGACGATTTTGCCGTCCGTGTTCGTCAGTTCCTGGGGCGTACCCAGGTGGTCCAGCTGGTAGTGGAACGCCTGGGTATTGGCCGGACCAAACCCTTCCAGCAAGGCCAGCGGCCTGAAGCTATCAGGCTCGTAGAGATAGCTGCGATGCTGCCCCGCCGTGTGCTCGGCGATGACTTTGTCGCCTTGCCAGAAAAACTCGGTGGTCTTGCCATTGATCACTTTAGCGATGCGCCGCCCAAACGGGTCATAGC
>NZ_JAARMC010000049.1:0-1256 GCF_012985595.1 Pseudomonas sp. WS 5411 | reverse complement strand
GGCTCGTAGAGATAGCTGCGATGCTGCCCCGCCGTGTGCTCGGCGATGACTTTGTCGCCTTGCCAGAAAAACTCGGTGGTCTTGCCATTGATCACTTTAGCGATGCGCCGCCCAAACGGGTCATAGCGATAACTGGCCTGGCTGCCGTCCGGTTGCGTCACGCCGATCAGGCGGTGCTGGCAGTCGTAGCGGTATTCGGTGACTAACTGCTGCGCGCGGCCACGGCGTTCGCGTATGAGGTTTCCGAAGGCGTCGTAGTCGTAATGCCGGTCGCCTTGCAGTAACAGGCGGTTGCCGACGACGATGCCGGGGCCTGGGCGGTCTTGCATCAGCAGGTTGTTCGCCGGGTCGTGGGCGAAGCGTTCGGTGGGATCCTGGGAATGGTCGGCGCGGGTCAGGCGGTCGAGGGGGTCGTAGTGGTAGTCGTGCTGGCCCTTGCGGGTGTCGAGCAGGCGGGTGAGGTTGCCGCTGTTGTCGTAGGTGTAGCGACGAAGGCCGTGGCGGTGTTCGTGTTGTGCCAGGCGGCCCTGGTCGTCGTAGTGGTAGTGGCTCAGCAGTTGGCCTTGCTGGCGCTGGTGTTCGCGGCCTGCTTTGAACAGGTGCGAGCTGAGTGTCCGGCCATTCAGGTCGATAGTGGCAAGGTGGCCGCCCTTGTCGTGGTTGAAGGTCAGGCGGTTGTTGTCCGGCAGGCGCAGGGTTTCGAGTTGGCCGCAGTGGTCGTAGCCATAACGCAGGGTGCCCCAGCCTTGGTGCTCGGCGGTCAGGCGGCTTTGCGCGTCGTATTCGTAATGCAGCGGCCAGTGGCCGTCGTCGACGCTAAGCAGATTGCCGAGACGGTCGTAGGTGTAATCCACCGTGCTGCCATCGGGCAGGGTTTTTCGGACGAGGCGGCCGGCGTTATCGCGCTGGTAGGTGGTAACCAACTGACGGTCATCGTCGCCAAACTCGGTTTTTTCCTGCAGGTGGCCGTTGAGGTCGTAGACGTAGGCGGTGCGTTGGCCGTCGAAGCCGGTTTCCTGCTGGATCAGGCCGTTGGCGTGGTACTCCAGTTGATAGCGCTCACCTGCCTCGTTTTCGATCTCGGTCAGCAGCAGGCGGGTGTTGTCGTAGCGGTACTTGAGTTGAGAGCCATCGGGGTTGATCCGGCGACTGATCAGGTGCAAGCCATCGGCATATTCATACCGGGTCACACGCCCCAGTTCATCGCGCTCGGCGGTGATTTTTCCGTAGGGGTTGTAGCTCAATTCGCGGGTGGC
>NZ_JAARMC010000048.1:0-1357 GCF_012985595.1 Pseudomonas sp. WS 5411 | reverse complement strand
CGCTCTTGCCGGTATGACTCACCCACATGGGTTACAAATCAGTTCACGCACATAGGTAACAGTTATTAACTGGCAGGGTCGATTTTGTGAGGATCTGACCATGCCCTGGGAAGAGCTGAAACCTATGGACCTCAAAGTGATGTTCATCGCCGCCTATTTGGCTGAAAGAGATACCTTTAGCCAGCTGTGCCGCGACTACCAGGTCAGTCGGAAGACTGGCTACAAATGGGTCGAGCGGTACGAGGCTGAAGGGCCTAGAGGGCTCGAAGAGCGTAGCCGGTGCCGGCACAATCAAACCTATGTTGTGCCTCTTGCTATCAGGCAAGCAATTATCGAGCTTCGTTCTATCGGGGAGACTATTCCCGGGCCGAAGAAGATTCAGAACGACTTGCGCCAGCGTTTTCCCGGGCAGGATCCACCCTCGAAAACAACCATTTACAACATCCTCAAGGCCGCTGATCTGATTGCACCTCGACGTGTGCGTCAGCGCGTGGCTGTCTATCCAAAGCCCCTGTGCAAGGCAGAGACCCCAAATCAGCTCTTTAGCGCTGACTACAAGGGGCAGTTTCTGACAGGGGCCGGAGTGTGGTGTTATCCGCTGACGATCATGGACCATGCCAGCCGCTTTCTACTGGCCTGCCAGGGCATGCGCAATACCAACTTCAAAGAAACCCAACAAACCTTCGAGCGTGTTTTTCGCGAGTATGGCTTGCCTGAACGTATTCGGACCGACAACGGCATACCGTTTGCCAGCACGGGCCGTGCAGGGTTATCACAGCTGTCGATCTGGTGGCTGCGGTTGGGGATTATCCCTGAGCGAATTGAGCCCGGCCGCCCAGATCAGAATGGACGCCATGAAAGGATGCACCGAACCCTGAAAAGCACTTTGCCCCAACCAGCGGCGATTGCTTGGGAAGCTCAGCAGAAACACTTTGATCGCTTTATGCAGCACTACAATCATGAGCGAGGGCACGAGGCGCTTGGCCAGAAAACACCAGCCTCATGTTATTTGCCCTCACCCCGCGCTTACCCGGAAAAGCTGCCTGAAATGGGGTATGCGAGCCACGTGGAGTGTTACCTGGCTGATAGTAATGGAATCATCAATCGAGCAGGTCTTAGGATCTACATAGGCAATCTGCTCAAGTATCAGACCATTGGAATGGAGCTAATTCGAGATGATGTCTGGGAGGTGATCTTCGGGCCTGTGATCCTAGGCCGTGTCGATGCTAGAGACGCAAAGAACGGGTATGTTTCAATCAAAGTGTCACCTATGTGAATGCACTTTTTTGTAACCTATGTGGTTGTCCCGTACATGCCCCACCACTCGGTGCCTCGCCTAGGCTCGGCATGCCCACAG
>NZ_JAARMC010000047.1:0-1458 GCF_012985595.1 Pseudomonas sp. WS 5411 | reverse complement strand
CGGTCTGGGTGCTCTTGTCGACGAACACGTCGTCGCCTGGAGCATCAACGGTGACGGTACCAACAGTTTCGCCGGCCTTGATGGTGATGGTTTGCTTGTTATCGAGGGTCAAGGTGACGTCAGTGTCGGCCTTGTTGCTCAAGGTGGCGGTGTAGGTGATGGTGCCGCCTTCGTTGACGGCGCTTGGCGCGGTCAGGGTGACTGTAGTGGTGTTATCGGTGCCCGGTGTGTCAGTGACAGTCGTAGTGACCTTGTCAGTCCCAGGAACCAGGTTCTCAAAGTGCGTGCCACCAGTTACTTCCTTGATGCCGGTAGTAACAGTCTGGTCGCCTTTGTACACATCATCCGGAGCCACAACCGAGACAGTACCGCTCGACTGGTTCACACCGATGGTGATGACCTGGTTGTTGTCCAGAGTCACAGTCACAGGGTTGGTGATGTTAGTCACCGGCGCGCCGTTTTTATCCACAAGGGTGGCGGTGTAGACGATCTCGCCGCCTTCACCCACAGTTTTGGTGGCGGTCAGCACTACATCGACTTTGTCGATGGTGTCGTTGATGGTGGTAGTCGCGCCATTGCCAGCAACCACGAGCTTCTCGAAGTTGCCGCCGTCGGTGCCGGTGATCTGGACGGTCTGGGTGCTCTTGTCGACGAACACGTCGTCGCCTGGAGCATCAACGGTGACGGTACCAACAGTTTCGCCGGCCTTGATGGTGATGGTTTGCTTGTTATCGAGGGTCAAGGTGACGTCAGTGTCAGCCTTGTTGCTCAAGGTGGCGGTGTAGGTGATGGTGCCGCCTTCGTTGACGGCGCTTGGCGCGGTCAGGGTGACGGTGGTGGTGTTATCGGTACCTGGGGTATCAGTGACAGTCGTGGTGACTTTGTCAGTACCTGGAACCAGGTTCTCAAAGTGCTCGCCGCCGGTGACTTCTTTAATACCGGTCGTGACGGTTTGATCACCTTTGTAAACGTCGTCTGGAGCCACAACCGAGACAGTACCGCTCGACTGGTTCACACCGATGGTGATGACCTGGTTGTTATCCAGAGTCACTGTCACAGGGCTGGTGATGTTGGTCACCGGCGCGCCGTTCTTATCCACCAAGGTAGCGGTGTAGACGATCTCGCCGCCTTCGCCCACAGTTTTAGTGGCGGTCAGCACTACATCGACTTTGTCGATGGTGTCGTTGATGGTGGTAGTCGCGCCATTGCCAGCAACCACGAGCTTCTCGAAGTTGCCGCCGTCGGTGCCGGTGATCTGGACGGTCTGGGTGCTCTTGTCGACGAACACGTCGTCGCCTGGAGCATCAACGGTGACGGTACCAACAGTTTCGCCGGCCTTGATGGTGATGGTTTGCTTGTTATCGAGGGTCAAGGTGACGTCAGTGTCAGCCTTGTTGCTCAAGGTGGCGGTGTAGGTGATGGTGCCGCCTTCGTTGACGGCGCTTGGCGCGGTCAGGG
>NZ_JAARMC010000045.1:0-2553 GCF_012985595.1 Pseudomonas sp. WS 5411 | reverse complement strand
AGTACTGGATGCATCTGCAGGATATCGCGGCCGCTTAATTAACTGGCCTCATGGGCCTTCACTTCACTGCCCGCTTTCCAGTCGGGAAACCTGTCGTGCCAGCTGCATTAACATGGTCATAGCTGTTTCCTTGCGTATTGGGCGCTCTCCGCTTCCTCGCTCACTGACTCGCTGCGCTCGGTCGTTCGGGTAAAGCCTGGGGTGCCTAATGAGCAAAAGGCCAGCAAAAGGCCAGGAACCGTAAAAAGGCCGCGTTGCTGGCGTTTTTCCATAGGCTCCGCCCCCCTGACGAGCATCACAAAAATCGACGCTCAAGTCAGAGGTGGCGAAACCCGACAGGACTATAAAGATACCAGGCGTTTCCCCCTGGAAGCTCCCTCGTGCGCTCTCCTGTTCCGACCCTGCCGCTTACCGGATACCTGTCCGCCTTTCTCCCTTCGGGAAGCGTGGCGCTTTCTCATAGCTCACGCTGTAGGTATCTCAGTTCGGTGTAGGTCGTTCGCTCCAAGCTGGGCTGTGTGCACGAACCCCCCGTTCAGCCCGACCGCTGCGCCTTATCCGGTAACTATCGTCTTGAGTCCAACCCGGTAAGACACGACTTATCGCCACTGGCAGCAGCCACTGGTAACAGGATTAGCAGAGCGAGGTATGTAGGCGGTGCTACAGAGTTCTTGAAGTGGTGGCCTAACTACGGCTACACTAGAAGAACAGTATTTGGTATCTGCGCTCTGCTGAAGCCAGTTACCTTCGGAAAAAGAGTTGGTAGCTCTTGATCCGGCAAACAAACCACCGCTGGTAGCGGTGGTTTTTTTGTTTGCAAGCAGCAGATTACGCGCAGAAAAAAAGGATCTCAAGAAGATCCTTTGATCTTTTCTACGGGGTCTGACGCTCAGTGGAACGAAAACTCACGTTAAGGGATTTTGGTCATGAGATTATCAAAAAGGATCTTCACCTAGATCCTTTTAAATTAAAAATGAAGTTTTAAATCAATCTAAAGTATATATGAGTAAACTTGGTCTGACAGTTATTATTTACCCACCACTTTGGTAATTTCGCCTTTCACGTAATGCACAAATTCTTCCAGCTGATCCGCACGGCTGGCCAGACGATCTTCTTCCTGGCCCAGATACGCCTGACGCGCTTCCAGAATCACCGGCTGATACTGCGCCGGCAGACGTTCCATGGCCCAATCCGCCGCCACATCTTTCGGCGCAATTTTGCCGGTCACCGCGCTATACCAAATACGGCTCAGGGTCAGCACCACGTTGCGTTCATCACCCGCCCAATCCGGCGGGCTGTTCCACAGGGTCAGGGTTTCGTTCAGCGCTTCAAACAGGTCCTGTTCCGGCACCGGATCAAACAGTTCTTCCGCTGCCGGACCAACCAGCGCCACGCTATGTTCACGCGCTTTGGTCAGCAGAATGGCCAGATCGATATCAATGGTCGCCGGTTCAAAAATGCCGGCCAGAATATCGTTACGCTGCCATTCGCCAAACTGCAGCTCACGTTTCGCCGGATAACGCCACGGAATAATGTCATCATGCACCACGATGGTCACTTCCACCGCACGCAGAATTTCGCTTTCACCCGGGCTCGCGCTGGTTTCCAGCAGATCGTTAATCAGCGCACGACGGGTGGTTTCATCCAGACGCACGGTCACGGTCACCAGCAGATCAATATCGCTATGCGGTTTCAGGCCGCCATCCACCGCGCTGCCATACAGATGCACGGCCAGCAGGGTCGGTTCCAGATGACGTTCAATCACGCCCACCACTTCAGACAGCTGGGTGCTCACTTCCGCAATCACCGCTTCACGCATAATGTTCAGTTTGGTTTTCGGACGGCTGCCCTGCTGGGTCACATCGTTGCTGCTCCACAGCATCAGGCAACGGCCCACCGCATAACGCGCCTGCTGTTTGCTCGCACGCGGCATGCTCTGCACGCCAAAAAAGCAATCATAGCACGCCATAAACACCGCCACCGCACCATTACCGCCGCTACGTTCGGTCAGGGTACGGCTCCAATTACGGCTACGCATACTCTTCCTTTTTCAATATTATTGAAGCATTTATCAGGGTTATTGTCTCATGAGCGGATACATATTTGAATGTATTTAGAAAAATAAACAAATAGGGGTTCCGCGCACATTTCCCCGAAAAGTGCCACCTAAATTGTAAGCGTTAATATTTTGTTAAAATTCGCGTTAAATTTTTGTTAAATCAGCTCATTTTTTAACCAATAGGCCGAAATCGGCAAAATCCCTTATAAATCAAAAGAATAGACCGAGATAGGGTTGAGTGGCCGCTACAGGGCGCTCCCATTCGCCATTCAGGCTGCGCAACTGTTGGGAAGGGCGTTTCGGTGCGGGCCTCTTCGCTATTACGCCAGCTGGCGAAAGGGGGATGTGCTGCAAGGCGATTAAGTTGGGTAACGCCAGGGTTTTCCCAGTCACGACGTTGTAAAACGACGGCCAGTGAGCGCGACGTAATACGACTCACTATAGGGCGAATTGAGTGAAGGCCGTCAAGGCCTAGGCGCGCCGGATCCCCCGGG
>NZ_JAARMC010000044.1:0-2821 GCF_012985595.1 Pseudomonas sp. WS 5411 | reverse complement strand
ACATCGACCTTGTCGATGGTGTCGTTGATTTGCGTCGTTGCGCCGTTGCCTGCAACCACGAGTTTCTCGAAGTTGCCGCCGTCAGTACCGGTGATCTTGACGGTTTGGGTGCTCTTATCGACGAACACGTCATCGCCTGGAGCATCAACGGTGACGGTACCGACGGTCTCGCCGGCCTTGATGGTGATGGTTTGCTTGTTATCGAGGGTCAAGGTGACGTCAGTGTCAGCCTTGTTGCTCAAGGTGGCGGTGTAGGTGATGGTGCCGCCTTCGTTGACGGCGCTTGGCGCGGTCAGGGTGACGGTGGTGGTGTTATCGGTACCTGGGGTATCAGTAACAGTCGTGGTGACCTTGTCAGTACCTGGAACCAGGTTTTCGAAGTGCGCGCCACCGGTGACTTCTTTAATGCCGGTAGTAACTGTTTGGTCGCCTTTGTACACATCATCCGGTGCCACAACCGAGACAGTCCCGCTCGACTGGTTCACACCGATGGTGATGACCTGGTTGTTATCCAGGGTCACAGTCACAGGGTTGGTGATGTTGGTTACCGGCGCACCGTTTTTATCCACAAGGGTGGCGGTGTAGACGATCTGGCCGCCTTCACCCACGGTTTTGGTCGCGGTCAGCACTACATCGACCTTGTCGATGGTGTCGTTGATTTGCGTCGTTGCGCCGTTGCCTGCAACCACGAGTTTCTCGAAGTTGCCGCCGTCGGTGCCAGTGATCTTGACGGTCTGGGTGCTCTTGTCGACGAACACGTCATCGCCAGGGGCATCAACGGTGACGGTGCCGACTGTTTCGCCCGCTTTGATGGTGATGGTCTGTTTGTTGTCCAGCGTCAGGGTGACGTCGGTATCCGCTTTATTAGAAAGCGTAGCGGTGTAGGTGATTTTCCCACCCTCACTCACTTCCGACGGAGCCGTCAAAGTCACTGTCGTGGTGTTATCGGTGCCCGGTGTGTCAGTGACAGTCGTAGTGACCTTGTCAGTCCCTGGAACCAGGTTTTCAAAGTGCTCGCCGCCGGTGACTTCTTTAATACCGGTCGTGACGGTTTGATCACCTTTGTAAACGTCGTCTGGAGCCACAACCGAGACAGTACCGCTCGACTGGTTCACACCAATGGTGATGACCTGGTTGTTATCCAGAGTCACGGTCACAGGGCTGGTGATGTTGGTCACCGGCGCGCCGTTCTTATCCACCAAGGTCGCGGTGTAGACGATCTCGCCGCCTTCGCCCACAGTTTTAGTGGCGGTCAGGACCACATCGACCTTGTCGATGGTGTCGTTGATTTGCGTCGTTGCGCCGTTTCCTGCAACCACGAGCTTCTCGAAGTTGCCGCCGTCAGTCCCGGTGATCTGGACAGTCTGGGTGCTCTTGTCGACGAACACGTCATCGCCAGGGGCATCAACGGTGACGGTACCGACGGTTTCGCCGGCCTTGATGGTGATGGTTTGTTTGTTATCGAGTGTCAGGGTGACGTCAGTGTCAGCCTTGTTGCTCAAGGTGGCGGTGTAAGTGATCTGGCCACCTTCACTCACTTCCGACGGAGCCGTCAGCGTCACTGTCGTGGTGTTATCGGTACCTGGGGTATCAGTGACAGTCGTGGTGACTTTGTCAGTACCTGGAACCAGGTTTTCAAAGTGCGTGCCACCGGTGACTTCCTTGATGCCGGTAGTAACCGTTTGGTCGCCTTTGTACACATCATCCGGAGCCACAACCGAGACAGTCCCGCTCGACTGGTTCACACCAATGGTGATGACCTGATTGTTATCCAGGGTCACAGTCACAGGGCTGGTGATGTTAGTTACTGGCGCACCGTTTTTATCCACAAGGGTGGCGGTGTAAACGATCTCGCCGCCTTCACCCACAGTTTTAGTGGCGGTCAGGACCACATCGACCTTGTCGATGGTGTCGTTGATGGTGGTAGTCGCGCCATTGCCAGCAACCACGAGCTTCTCGAAGTTGCCGCCGTCGGTGCCGGTGATCTGGACGGTCTGGGTGCTCTTGTCGACGAACACGTCGTCGCCTGGAGCATCAACGGTGACGGTACCAACAGTTTCGCCGGCCTTGATGGTGATGGTTTGCTTGTTGTCCAGCGTCAGGGTGACGTCGGTATCCGCTTTATTAGAAAGCGTAGCGGTGTAGGTGATTTTCCCACCTTCACTCACTTCCGACGGAGCCGTCAGCGTCACTGTCGTGGTGTTATCGGTACCTGGGGTATCAGTGACAGTCGTGGTGACTTTGTCAGTACCTGGAACCAGGTTTTCAAAGTGCTCGCCACCGGTGACTTCTTTAATACCGGTCGTGACGGTTTGATCACCTTTGTACACATCATCCGGAGCCACAACCGAAACAGTACCGCTCGACTGGTTCACACCGATGGTGATGACCTGGTTGTTATCCAGGGTCACAGTCACAGGGTTGGTGATGTTGGTCACCGGCGCGCCGTTTTTATCCACAAGGGTGGCGGTGTAGACGATCTCGCCGCCTTCACCCACAGTTTTGGTGGCGGTCAGCACTACATCGACTTTGTCGATGGTGTCGTTGATGGTGGTAGTCGCGCCATTGCCAGCAACCACGAGTTTCTCGAAGTTGCCGCCGTCGGTGCCGGTGATCTGGACGGTCTGGGTGCTCTTGTCGACGAACACGTCGTCGCCTGGAGCATCAACGGTGACGGTACCAACAGTTTCGCCGGCCTTGATGGTGATGGTTTGCTTGTTATCGAGGGTCAAGGTGACGTCAGTGTCGGCCTTGTTGCTCAAGGTGGCGGTGTAGGTGATGGTGCCGCCTTCGTTGACGGCGCTTGGCGCGGTCAGGGTGA
>NZ_JAARMC010000043.1:0-3356 GCF_012985595.1 Pseudomonas sp. WS 5411 | reverse complement strand
TCGTTCTTTAAAAATTTGGGTATGTGATAGAAAGATAGACTGAACGTTACTTTCACTGGTAACGGATCAGGCTAAGGTAAAATTTGTGAGTTACTCAAATTGAGTATTATCGAATTTTCGGCGAATGTCGTCTTCACAGTATAACCAGATTGCTTGGGGTTATATGGTCAAGTGAAGAAGCGCATACGGTGGATGCCTTGGCAGTCAGAGGCGATGAAAGACGTGGTAGCCTGCGAAAAGCTTCGGGGAGTCGGCAAACAGACTTTGATCCGGAGATGTCTGAATGGGGGAACCCAGCCATCATAAGATGGTTATCTTAAGCTGAATACATAGGCTTAAGAGGCGAACCAGGGGAACTGAAACATCTAAGTACCCTGAGGAAAAGAAATCAACCGAGATTCCCTTAGTAGTGGCGAGCGAACGGGGACTAGCCCTTAAGTGGCTTTGAGATTAGCGGAACGCTCTGGAAAGTGCGGCCATAGTGGGTGATAGCCCTGTACGCGAAAATCTCTTAGTCATGAAATCGAGTAGGACGGAGCACGAGAAACTTTGTCTGAATATGGGGGGACCATCCTCCAAGGCTAAATACTACTGACTGACCGATAGTGAACTAGTACCGTGAGGGAAAGGCGAAAAGAACCCCGGAGAGGGGAGTGAAATAGATCCTGAAACCGTATGCGTACAAGCAGTGGGAGCCCACTTTGTTGGGTGACTGCGTACCTTTTGTATAATGGGTCAGCGACTTATTTTCAGTGGCGAGCTTAACCGAATAGGGGAGGCGTAGCGAAAGCGAGTCTTAATAGGGCGTCTAGTCGCTGGGAATAGACCCGAAACCGGGCGATCTATCCATGGGCAGGTTGAAGGTTGGGTAACACTAACTGGAGGACCGAACCGACTACCGTTGAAAAGTTAGCGGATGACCTGTGGATCGGAGTGAAAGGCTAATCAAGCTCGGAGATAGCTGGTTCTCCTCGAAAGCTATTTAGGTAGCGCCTCATGTATCACTGTAGGGGGTAGAGCACTGTTTCGGCTAGGGGGTCATCCCGACTTACCAAACCGATGCAAACTCCGAATACCTACAAGTGCCGAGCATGGGAGACACACGGCGGGTGCTAACGTCCGTCGTGAAAAGGGAAACAACCCAGACCGTCAGCTAAGGTCCCAAAGTTATGGTTAAGTGGGAAACGATGTGGGAAGGCTTAGACAGCTAGGAGGTTGGCTTAGAAGCAGCCACCCTTTAAAGAAAGCGTAATAGCTCACTAGTCGAGTCGGCCTGCGCGGAAGATGTAACGGGGCTCAAACCATACACCGAAGCTACGGGTATCATCTTCGGATGATGCGGTAGAGGAGCGTTCTGTAAGCCTGTGAAGGTGAGTTGAGAAGCTTGCTGGAGGTATCAGAAGTGCGAATGCTGACATGAGTAACGACAATGGGTGTGAAAAACACCCACGCCGAAAGACCAAGGTTTCCTGCGCAACGTTAATCGACGCAGGGTTAGTCGGTCCCTAAGGCGAGGCTGAAAAGCGTAGTCGATGGAAAACAGGTTAATATTCCTGTACTTCTGGTTATTGCGATGGAGGGACGGAGAAGGCTAGGCCAGCTTGGCGTTGGTTGTCCAAGTTTAAGGTGGTAGGCTGGAATCTTAGGTAAATCCGGGATTCTAAGGCCGAGAGCTGATGACGAGTCATCTTTTAGATGACGAAGTGGTTGATGCCATGCTTCCAAGAAAAGCTTCTAAGCTTCAGGTAACCAGGAACCGTACCCCAAACCGACACAGGTGGTTGGGTAGAGAATACCAAGGCGCTTGAGAGAACTCGGGTGAAGGAACTAGGCAAAATGGCACCGTAACTTCGGGAGAAGGTGCGCCGGTGAGGGTGAAGGACTTGCTCCGTAAGCTCATGCCGGTCGAAGATACCAGGCCGCTGCGACTGTTTATTAAAAACACAGCACTCTGCAAACACGAAAGTGGACGTATAGGGTGTGACGCCTGCCCGGTGCCGGAAGGTTAATTGATGGGGTTAGCTAACGCGAAGCTCTTGATCGAAGCCCCGGTAAACGGCGGCCGTAACTATAACGGTCCTAAGGTAGCGAAATTCCTTGTCGGGTAAGTTCCGACCTGCACGAATGGCGTAACGATGGCGGCGCTGTCTCCACCCGAGACTCAGTGAAATTGAAATCGCTGTGAAGATGCAGTGTATCCGCGGCTAGACGGAAAGACCCCGTGAACCTTTACTATAGCTTTGCACTGGACTTTGAATTTGCTTGTGTAGGATAGGTGGGAGGCTTTGAAGCGTGGACGCCAGTTCGCGTGGAGCCAACCTTGAAATACCACCCTGGCAACTTTGAGGTTCTAACTCAGGTCCGTTATCCGGATCGAGGACAGTGTATGGTGGGTAGTTTGACTGGGGCGGTCTCCTCCTAAAGAGTAACGGAGGAGTACGAAGGTGCGCTCAGACCGGTCGGAAATCGGTCGTAGAGTATAAAGGCAAAAGCGCGCTTGACTGCGAGACAGACACGTCGAGCAGGTACGAAAGTAGGTCTTAGTGATCCGGTGGTTCTGTATGGAAGGGCCATCGCTCAACGGATAAAAGGTACTCCGGGGATAACAGGCTGATACCGCCCAAGAGTTCATATCGACGGCGGTGTTTGGCACCTCGATGTCGGCTCATCACATCCTGGGGCTGAAGCCGGTCCCAAGGGTATGGCTGTTCGCCATTTAAAGTGGTACGCGAGCTGGGTTTAGAACGTCGTGAGACAGTTCGGTCCCTATCTGCCGTGGACGTTTGAGATTTGAGAGGGGCTGCTCCTAGTACGAGAGGACCGGAGTGGACGAACCTCTGGTGTTCCGGTTGTCACGCCAGTGGCATTGCCGGGTAGCTATGTTCGGAATAGATAACCGCTGAAAGCATCTAAGCGGGAAACTAGCCTCAAGATGAGATCTCACTGGAACCTTGAGTTCCCTGAAGGGCCGTCGAAGACTACGACGTTGATAGGTTGGGTGTGTAAGCGCTGTGAGGCGTTGAGCTAACCAATACTAATTGCCCGTGAGGCTTGACCATATAACACCCAAGCAATTTGACTACTCTTGACTTGGAAACAAGCAAAAGCATCAGATTGCGGTGTGTGAAGACGAAATGAACCGAAAGTTCGAATCTCACAAAACACCGAAAGCTATCACATACCCAATTTGCTGAAGCGAGACCATCTGGTCACGACTCAGTACCCGAATTTCTTGACGACCATAGAGCATTGGAACCACCTGATCCCATCCCGAACTCAGTAGTGAAACGATGCATCGCCGATGGTAGTGTGGGGTTTCCCCATGTGAGAGTAGGTCATCGTCAAGATTAAATTCC
>NZ_JAARMC010000042.1:0-4988 GCF_012985595.1 Pseudomonas sp. WS 5411 | reverse complement strand
AGACCCAATTTAAGCAAAGGGCTCTTGCCCCACCACTCGGCACCTCGCCTAGGCTCGGTGTGCCCGTCATCCGACATTGATTTGGGGGGCCGCCGCGATGGGCCATCCATGGCCCAGCGCGGCTAAACCGGCGTCCTGCCGGTTTACCCCCCAAATCAAAATCGGATGACGGCCAGCGTGGTTTAACGGGGCGCCTCAGATCAAAAGCAAAGCGAGGCGGCCTGACAGCCGACCTGATCGTCGAGGCGTGCGCATACACCTGTGGGAGCTGGCTTGCCTGCGATGACGGTGTATCAGCCAATATATTTATCGACTGATACACCGTCATCGCAGGCAAGCCAGCTCCCACAGGGGGGAAGGCAGCTTCGCGCTCTGGCTTTGCTGTTGCTGTTGCTGTTGCTCTGCTGTTGCTCTGCTTTTGATCTGGCTTTTGATCTCAGGCGCCCCGTTAAACCACGATGGCCGCAGGCAGGTATTGCGCAGTGGGCACCCCGGCATGGATGCCGGGGTAGCCGCGACACGGCCAGGGATGGCCGATCGCGGCGGGCCCACGGAGCAATGCCTGACTGCGGGCATGCCGAGCCTAGGCGAGGCACCGAGTGGTGGGGCAAGAGCCCTTTTGGTTACTTTTGGGGCTCTTTTCCAAAAGTGACCCGCCGTAAGGGCGGAACCCTAAGCCGCCGTGACCGCAGCAACGGATATGTACACAAACCCAATAAGCACTAGATAAAAGAGTTGTGTAGATACCCATGCCCATCGCGGGCAAGCCCGCGATGGGGCCCGAACAGCCACTACCCCACCACCTTGGCCCCCCGCAGCTCGGCTATCCGCTGAGTACTGAAACCCAACTCCCCCAACACCTGATCACTGTGCGCCCCCACCGCAGCACCGATATGCCTCGGCTCAGGCACCCCTTCGGAAAACTTCAGCGGGCAGGCCATCTGCGCCTGGAACGAGCCATCCCCGCGGGGCACCTGGCTCACCAGCTCGCGGGCCTGCAACTGCGGATGCTGCAGGGCTTCGCCCAGACTGAGCACCGGCTCGACGCAAGCATCGACCCCGGCAAACAACGCACACAGCTCCTCGAAGCTGTGCCGCTCAAACTCCACCTGCAGCGCCTGCTTGAGGGCCTTTTGCTGTTCGGGCTTGGGCGACAAGCCCTGGGCCGCCAGCTCCGGGCGCCCCAGCGCAGTACACAATTGCTGCATAAACCCCGGCTCCAGGCTACCCACCGACAGCCAGCGCCCGTCCCGCGAGCGGTAGTAATCGTAGAAGCTGCCGCCATTGAGCACCTGGTCTTCGCGCCCAGGCTCCACGCCACACGCCAGGTAGGCCGCGCCGGCCATGGCATTGAGGCTGAAGGCGCAGTCGGTCATGCTCACATCCAGGTACTGCCCCTGCCCACTGTGCTGGCGCGCAATCACCGCCGCGAGCAGGCCGACCACGGCATGCAACGAGCCGCCGCCCACATCCGCCAATTGCACGCCCAGGGGCACTGGGCCGCTGTCCTGGCGCCCGGTGTAGCTGGCGACGCCGGACAAGGCCAGGTAATTGATGTCATGCCCGGCGCGGTCCTTGTAGGGACCGGTCTGGCCATAGCCGGTGATGGACACGTAGATCAGCTTCGGGTTGATCGCCTTCAACGCTTCATACCCCAACCCCAGGCGCTCCATGACCCCTGGGCGGAACTGCTCCAGCACAATGTCGTACTCCGCCACCAGTTGCCGCACGATCTCCAGCGCCTCGGGCTGCTTGAGGTCCAGGGCCAGGCTGCGCTTGTTGCGGTTGAGGTAGGCATGGCTGGCCGACACGCCACGGTCGTGGGGCGGCAACACCCGCAGCAGGTCCATGCGCGTGGGGGATTCGATGCGCAGCACCTCGGCGCCCATGTCTGCCAACAGCAGCGAAGCAAAAGGCCCCGGCAGCAAGGTCGAGAAATCCAGCACTTTGAGGGACGCCAAGGGGCCTGACATGGGAGCTCCGATTCCGATTCGATGGAACACAGAGTAGGCAACCTTGCGCGGCAGCGGCAATCACCGTAAGCATCATCGACAGTGACCGTTGTGCTCGTGCGCCCATAAAAAAACCCATCCGAAGATGGGTTTTTCAGTACTGCGTCAGCGTTTACTTAAGCGCTGGTGCCGGGCCTTCGGCCACGCCCAGGTCATCCAGTTCGCGGGTTTCGGAGATACCGGTACCGCCGGAAGCCAGCTCGCTTTGCAGCTTGTCGGTGTCCAGTTCCTTGACCCACTTGGCCACAACGATGGTCGCTACGGCGTTACCGACCAGGTTGGTCAGGGCACGGGCTTCGGACATGAAGCGGTCGATACCGAGGATCAGCGCCAGGCCGGCAACCGGCAAGTGGCCAACCGCCGACAGGGTTGCGGCCAGTACGATGAAACCACTACCGGTCACGCCAGCAGCGCCTTTGGAGGACAGCAGCAGCACCAGCAGCAGGGTGATCTGGTGGGTGATGTCCATGTGGGTGTCAGTCGCCTGGGCGATGAACACGGCAGCCATGGTCAGGTAGATCGAAGTACCGTCGAGGTTGAAGGAGTAGCCAGTCGGGATAACCAGGCCCACCACCGACTTCTTCGCACCCAGGCGTTCCATCTTGATCAGCATGCGTGGCAGTGCGGACTCGGAGGAGGAAGTCCCGAGTACGATCAGCAGCTCTTCACGGATGTAGCGCACCAGTTTCAGGACGCTGAAGCCGTGGGCGCGGCAGATGCCACCCAGGACTACCAGCACGAACAGGATGCAGGTGATGTAGAAGCAGATCATCAACTGGCCCAGTTGCACCAGCGAGCCAACACCGTAGGCACCGATGGTGAACGCCATGGCGCCCAGGGCACCGATTGGCGCGAGCTTCATGATCATGTTGATGATGTTGAACATCACGTGAGCGAAGCGATCAATGAAGTCCAGCACCGGCTTGCCGTAGGCACCCAGGCGATGCAGGGCGAAACCGAAGATCACCGAGAACATCAGCACTTGCAGGATATCGCCGTTGGCGAAGGCGCCGACGATGGTGTTGGGGATCACGTTGAGGATAAAGCCGACGATGCTCTGGTCTTTACCGGCAGTGACGTAGGCCGCGACTTTCGAAGCGTCCAGGGTCGCAACGTCGATGTGCATGCCAGCGCCTGGCTGCACCACGTTGACCACCACCAGGCCGATCAGCAGGGCGATGGTGGAGACGATTTCGAAGTACAGCAGCGCGTAGCCGCCGGTCTTGCCCACCGACTTCATGCTCTGCATGCCGGCGATGCCGCTGACAACGGTACAGAAGATGATCGGGGCGATGACCATTTTGATCAGCTTGATAAAGCCGTCACCCAATGGCTTGAGGGCCACACCGGTCTGCGGGTAGAAGTGACCGAGCAGGATACCGATAACGATGGCAACGATTACCTGGAAATACAGGGTTTTGTAGAACGGCTGACGAGTCGTCATTGCAAAGTTTCCTCAAGAGTCCCGTGGGGCAAATATCCGCCATTGCCCACGACACTTGAATTGCGAACCCTCCTGCACTGGAGGGATTTGTTTTGGCGAGCTGCTGGCTGGCAGATCTGTATTCCTTATCGCAAACGGCGTGCCACTTTCCGCAAAAGCCCTGGAGCCCACAAACCATGGGCCTGTCGGCTGTGCACCGGCAGCATTCTTGGTTGAGTCAGGTGGCGGATATCCGCCCATCATTCCAATCTCGTCCTACAATTTGGCGGATATCCGCCTTGTCCGCCCCAGGCGCGATGGCTACCATCGGCCACTCAATGGACGAGGCCCCTGCATGCGCGAACGCACCATCGCCAGTCATTACGCCCGCGCTGCCCTGGGCGGCGCGCGCCGGGCCGGCTACGATTACTCGAGCCTGTTGCAGCAACTGGGGATTGCCCCGGAACTGCTGGCAGAACCCCGCGCGCGCATCGCGCCAGAGCAATTCACGCAGCTGTTGCAGCGGTTGTGGCAGGCGCTGGATGACGAGTACCTGGGCTTTGCCGATGGACCGAGCAAGCGCGGGACTTTCGCCATGATGTGCCACGCATTGATTCATTGCCGCACCCTGGAGAAGGCGCTGGAGCGCGGATTGTTGTTCTACAGCCTGTTCCCCCAGGGGCCGCGCTGGCGGTTGAGCCGTGAAGGCGACATGGCACGCCTGAGCCTGGATGACTCGCACCTGTGGGATCCGGATCACTTTTTGAGCGAGTCCCTGCTGGTGATCTGGCATCGCCTCGGCAGTTGGCTGATTGGCCAGCGTATCCGCCTCGAGCAAGCGACCTTCAGCTACCCGATGCCGGCCCACGCCGGCGAATACGACCTGCTGTTCCCTTGCCCGCTGGTGTTCAGCGCGGCCAGCAGCAGCCTGGTGTTCCCCACTCGCTACCTGAACCTGCCGCTGTTGCAGGATGAGCGCACCCTCAAACACTTCCTCGAACGCTCCCCCGCCGACCTGCTGTCCCGGCCAGACGAAGGCGACAGCCTGAGCAGCCAGTTACGTCGCCTGCTAAGCCGCGACCGCACACCCTGGCCAGACCTGGAAGCCGTGGCGCAGCACCTGCACATCAGCCCGCAGACCCTGCGCCGGCATTTACGGGAGGAAGGCACCAGTTTCCAGGCACTCAAGGATGAATTGCGCCGCGATATTGCGATTTTTCATCTGGGGCGGGCGGATTTGTCGTTGCAGGAAATTGCCGAGCAACTGGGGTTTTCCGAGCCGTCGGCGTTTCATCGGGCGTTCAAGAAGTGGACGGGGGTGACGCCGGGGGCTTATCGGGCGCAGGAGAGTTGAAGATGTAGTGTTTGGTCGGGCGTCATCGCAGGCAAGCCAGCTCCTACATTTTGATCTGTGAACACAGTTAAATGTGGGAGATTCTATGGTTTTGGGGAAGCCCCCAAAACCGCTTTTGACTGGTATTCGCTCAGGTTTTTCATGAGCGAAAAGGCGATGCGCGCCAGCTTGCGGCCAATGATGACCAGGGCTTGAGTCG
>NZ_JAARMC010000041.1:0-17722 GCF_012985595.1 Pseudomonas sp. WS 5411 | reverse complement strand
GCACCGATAACACCACCACCGTCACCCTGACCGCGCCAAGCGCCGTCAACGAAGGCGGCACCATCACCTACACCGCCACCTTGAGCAACAAGGCCGACACTGACGTCACCTTGACCCTCGATAACAAGCAAACCATCACCATCAAGGCTGGCGAAACTGTCGGCACCGTGACGGTGAACGCTCCAGGCGATGACGTGTTCGTCGACAAGAGCACCCAGACCGTCAAGATCACTGGCACCGACGGCGGCAACTTCGAGAAACTCGTGGTTGCAGGCAACGGCGCAACGACGCAAATCAACGACACCATCGACAAGGTCGATGTAGTGCTGACCGCGACCAAAACCGTGGGTGAAGGCGGCCAGATCGTCTACACCGCCACCCTTGTGGATAAAAACGGTGCGCCGGTAACCAACATCACCAACCCTGTGACTGTGACCCTGGATAACAACCAGGTCATCACCATCGGTGTGAACCAGTCGAGCGGTACTGTTTCGGTTGTGGCACCGGATGATGTGTACAAAGGCGACCAGACTGTTACTACCGGCATTAAAGAAGTCACCGGTGGCACGCACTTTGAGAACCTGGTTCCAAATACCGACAAGGTCACCACGACTGTCACTGACACACCGGGCACCGATAACACCACTACCGTCACCCTGACCGCGCCAAGCGCCGTCAACGAAGGCGGCACCATCACCTACACCGCCACCTTGAGCAACAAGGCCGACACTGACGTCACCTTGACCCTCGATAACAAACAAACCATCACCATCAAGGCCGGTGAAACCGTCGGCACCGTGACGGTGAACGCCCCTGGCGATGACGTGTTCATCGACAAGAGCACCCAGACCGTCAAGATCACTGGCACCGACGGCGGCAACTTCGAGAAACTCGTGGTTGCAGGCAACGGCGCAACGACGCAGATCAACGACACCATCGACGAAGTGAAGGTTGTGCTGACCGCCACCACCAACGTCGCCGAAGGTGGCCAGATCGTCTACACCGCCAGCCTCGTGGACAAGAACGGTGCGGCCGTGACCAACGTGGGTTCCGACCTGGTGATCAAGTTGGACAACGACTTGATCATTACCATCGGTAATGGCAAGACCAGCAGTACCGCCAACTTCACCGCGCCGAATGACTTCTACGTGGGCGCCAAGGATATTTCCGCGAAGATCACTAACGTGGTCAGCGGTGGCGACAAGTATGAAAACCTGATCCCGGTCGGTACTCCGGTAGTCACCAAGGTGACGGACGTGACGAGCAACACCGTGATCAGTATCGCGGGCGATACCTCGGTGACCGAAGGCCAGACCGCTCACTACACGTTGAACCTGACCCAGCCGGCAGCCACCGAAGTCACGGTGACCCTCTCGTATAAAGGCGTGGCCCAGGACGGTTCGGACTTCAACGGCGTGTACACCGTGAAGATTCCAGCCGGCCAAAGCACTGCGACGTTCGATATCAAAACCATCGACGACAAGCTGACCGAGCCTACGGAGAAGTTCGAGATCAGTATCTCCGGTACCTCCGGCGGTAACTTCGAGAACCTGGTTGTCAGCACCACCAACGGTAAAATCGAAACGTCGATCATCGATAACGATGCACCACCGACCATCGACCTGGATGCCAACAACTCCAGCGGCGCCACCGGGAACGACTTCAAGACCACGTTCACCGAAGGCGGCACTGGCGTGTCGATTGCTGACACCGACATCCGCATCACCGACCCGGACAGCACCCAGCTGACTGGCGCCACGGTGGTGCTGACCAATACTCAGCCGAACGACGTGCTGGACTACAGCAAGGTCAGCGGTATGAGCGTGACCTCGGTCACGGATCCTGTCACCGGCAAGATCACCCTGACCCTGACCGGGACGGCGTCGCTGGCTGACTACATGCAGCAGATCAAGAACATCACGTTCAGCAACAGCAGCGAAGACCCGAGCACCACGCCACGGACCATCACCGTGACCGTGACCGACGGCGGCAACTACTCGAACGTAGCGACCACCACAGTCAACGTAGTGGCGGTCAACGACGCACCGGTTGCCACTGGCGGCGCCGTCACCGGCACCGAAGACACATCGCTGAAGCTGACTTGGGCCAATTTCGGGGTCACCGATGTGGATTCCCCTCAGGCCAGCCTCGGGGTGAAAATCACCGAGCTGCCGGTCGCTGGCAAGCTGCAGTACCTGGCAGCGGACGGCACTACCTGGACCAACGTGACAGCCGGCCAGACCTTCACCAAGGCGCAGATCGACGGCGGCCAGTTGCGCTTCACGCCAAACGCCAACGAATCCGGAGCCGACGGCTACGGCGGCACCGGTGTGGGCAACAGGCAGGCTGACTACGCACAGTTCAAGTTCCAGCCAACCGATGGCAAGGACCTGGGCACCAGCGCTACCGTGAAAGTCGACATCACCCCGGTTGCGGACGCGCCGACATTGAGCGTTGCCGATAACAACATCGCGTCGGTAGGCCTGACCAAGCAGAGCTGGAACAGCATTGCGAACCTGGGCAGCAACGGTAATGGCGCCTCGGCAACCGAGCTGAAAAATGCGATCAATAAAGCTGGCACACCTAACAGCACGACGATTTCGACTGACGTCACGTCAACCGCAGACGTAGCAGCCGGTGCCGGATCGAAGACTTCTGGCCTGATCTACCTGGAAGCAGGCAAGTCCTATACCTTCAGTGGCTACGGCGATGACAGCATCCTGGTCAACATCGGGGGTAAAGACGTGGCCAGCGGTACATGGGGTTCGAACTCCGGCCAGTTCAGCGGCACGTTCATCCCGACCAGCAATGGCTACTACAGCATCGATATTTACCACGCGAACCAGGCAGGTGCCGGTAGCTATGACGTCAACCTGTCGGTCAACGGTGGGGCGGCGACGAACCTGAGTAATACCAACATCCCGATCTACACCGGGGTCAACGACCTGATCAACGCAGGTGCCCAGGTGTCTGACCTGCACGGCACCAACGGCCAGGGCTACTACGACGCGTATAAGCTCAACGAAGGGCTGGAAAACGGCACGGTCAAACTGACCAAGGTCACCACCGGCCTGACCGATACCGACGGTTCGGAAACCCTGAGCGTGAAGATTGGCAGCATCCCGGTAGGCGCCGTGCTCAGCGATGGTGCCGGGCATACCTTTACGGCTATCAATGGCCAGACCGAAGTCAATGTCACCGGTTGGGACCTCAATAATTTGAGCCTCAAACCGCTGCCTTACACCAGCGGCCAGTACAACCTGACCGTGACGTCGACCTCCACCGAAAGCCTCGGCGGCTCGGCCACAACCGTGGCCAATGTGCCTGTCAAGGTGTACCCGGCCACCTATAGCGGGAGCACGGCGACTTCGGGCGATGACAACGTCATCGGTAGCAGCAGCAACGACATCATCGTGGCGGACGTTTCTGGCCTGAACGTGGTCCAGGGCAAGAACTACAACATCGCGTTCATGATCGATACGTCGGGCAGTATGGGTTCGGACTCGGTAGCGGCGGCGAAAACCTCGCTGACCACCGTGTTCAACTCACTGAAAAACAGTATCGGCTCCAGCACCTCTGGCACCGTGAACATCTTCCTGGCGGACTTCAGTGACCAGGTCAATCGCACGGTTACAGTCAACCTGAAAGACCCGGGTGCACTGGATGCGCTGCAGAAAGTCCTGGATAAGATGGTGTCGACTGGCGGCACCAACTACGAAGACGTGTTCAAGGCGGCATCCAACTTCTTCAAAAGTGGCCTGGCGACTGGCAACACTGGCGCAATCAACACCACATATTTCATCACTGATGGTGAACCGACGTTCTATCAGCGTGCTGAGCAGACCAACCCGACCTTGTACGGCAACGTCAAGCTTGATGACGTCGTTAACATGAACAACTACACCTTAGGTACCGCCACCCGGATCAATATCGAGTCGAATATCTCCCTTGAGATCAACTCTGTCGGTAAGGTGACCCTCTGGTACTACGGCACAGCGTACGACCGGGGGACCATCCACGCCCAAGGGGATGGCACCTATGAGACATCCGTTCGTGACGGTTATGGCAACTACACCGATACAGCCACCGCTACCAACTCGCAGAACGCGTTCGCACTGCTCAAAGGCCTGTCCACAGGTGGCGTAGAAGCCATCGGCCTTAAAAGCGGGGTCGGCCTGGAGCAGTTGGCACCGTACGACAGCGACAACAAGCCACAAGCCAACATCGATCCCAAGGACCTGGCCAACGCCATCCTCGGGAGCAGCGAGGCTACCCTGCCGGGTGCCGACCGTGTCGATGGGGGTGACGGCAACGACATCCTGTTCGGCGACCTGGTGAGCTTCCCGGGCATTACCGGCGAGGGCTATAACGCCATCCAGACCTACGTGGCAGGGAAAAACGGCGTGGCGGTTGCTGCTGTCACCGGCCAGGATGTGCACAAGTACATCACCGAGCACTACAACGAGTTCAACACCTCGGGTGCCAAAGACGGTAATGACACCCTGCTGGGTGGCTCGGGTGATGACATCCTGTTCGGCCAGGGCGGCAACGACTACCTGGACGGGGGCAAGGGCAACGACATCCTGTTGGGCGGTACGGGTAACGACACGCTGATCGGCGGCCAGGGCAATGACATCCTGATCGGCGGCACTGGTGCCGATACCTTTGTCTGGAGATCCGGTGACGTCGGCAACGACGTGATCAAGGACTTCAAGGCCTCGGAAGGCGACCGTATCGACCTGCGTGACCTGCTCAAGGGCGAAACCGACAGCACCATCGACAACTTCCTGAAGTTGACCACGGTGGATAACGTGACCACGCTGCAGATCAGTTCCGAAGGCAAGCTCAACGCCGCCGGTGGCCTGGCCAATGCAGATGTGACGATCAAGCTGGAAGGTAACAACTGGTCCGGCCAGACGATCAATTCGTTGATCAGTGGTGCTGACCCGACCATCAAGGTCGATCACACCTAATGAACCAATGACCCGGCCGCCTCTTGAGGCGGCCGATTCATTTGCGGCCACCGTTCACTGGCATGGGGCAACGATTGCACGGCATACTCACGTCCAATCGCGCTCCGTTGGCCTATGCTGCTGACAGGCTGTCGTCAGTTCTCCTCATGAGGGATGTTCAATGTTCTACGTGCAACGTGATGCACAGGGTGAGCTGATTCGCGCCGAAGCGGTTGCCTTCGCCGAATCGACCGGCACCCTGCCCGCGGATCATCATGAGATCCAGGCCTGGTTTGCCAATGAAGAAGCGGAGCTGAGCCTCAAGCAGCTCAAGCACAGTGACTCGGAGATGATCCGGGTGCTGGAAGACTTGATTCAGGTGCTGATCCAGAAAGGCGTGATCAACCTCACGGACCTGCCGGTTGCCGCGCAAGCCAAGCTCAAGGATCGCAGCCACGCACGGGAATCACTGGGTGGCCTGAGCCACCTGATCAATGATGATGAGACCGGCCTGATCTGAGGCCGGCCACGGCCTCAGCGCCAGGGCGCCGGCTCGCCAAACAGCTGGCCCTGCACGCCAAAAATCCCCATCTCGCGAATCACCTGCAACTCACCCTCGGTTTCGACCCGCTCGGCAATCAGCGGCAAGTCGATGCTGTGGGCTGCGCGCTGGATAGCTTCGATAAACAGGCGCTTGTCGCTTTCCTGGTCGATGTCGCGGATGTAGCTGCCATCGATCTTCAGGTAGGCCAGGCCCAGGCGCGCCAGGTTGCCGATCATGCTGAAGCGCCCGCCAAAACGTTGCAGGCTGAGGGAGAAGTTCAGCTCTCGCAGACGCTGGGTCAACTGCTCCAGTACCGCCTGTTCGGGCAGTTGCTCTTCACCGATTTCCAGGGTCAGGCGGGGGCCCAGGTTGGAATGCTGACGCAGCAGGTCGAACACGCGGTTCAGGGCTTGGGGGTCTGCCAGCGTGGCTGCAGACAGGTTCAGGGCCAACGAATGTTCATGGCTGGCCATCTGCTTGAGCACCAGCTCGAGCATCAGTCGGTCCAGACGCGCCGACCAGCCAAACCGCTCCAGCCAAGGCAGGAAACGGCCGGCCGGGATGGTGTGGCCCTGATCATCCACCAAACGCGAGAGCACTTTGTAGTGCAGGATCAGTTGCGGATCCTGGGCGGCCACCACCGGCTGGAAGTACAGCTCGAAGCGTTGCTGGCTCAGCGCCTGGTCCAGCAGTGAGTGCCAGGCATGATGATCGTCGCCGACGCTGGCGGCAGCGCTGTGGTCCAGGCACACCCAACTCACGTCACCCAGGGTTTCGGCCTGCGCCAATGCCTGGTCGGCCAGGGTCAGCAGGGCCTGGGGGGAATCACCGTGACTGAACGGCGCCAGGCCGATACAGGCAACCGGCGAAACGTCACTGGCGCCGGTGGCTTGCAGGCTTTGCAGGGTGCTTTCCAGGTTCTGCGCCAGCTGCATCGCCTCTTCACGCATCAGCCCCGGCGCCAGCACGGCAAACTCGCCGCCGCGGATGCGCGTAATCAGGTTGTGGGTTTCCGGGTACGGCTCGCACTGGCGCAGCAGTTGTTCGCCGACTGCCTGCAGCAGCTGGTCGGTGCGCTGGCCACCGAGGCGCTGGTTGAGGCCGGCCAGGTCCTTGACCCGCAGCACCAGCAGGTAGCCTGAGCTGGTTTCTTCGGGGTTGCTAACCCTAGCATTGAGTTGCATCTCGAAATAACGACGGTTGGCCAGGCCCGTGAGGTTGTCCTGATAGGATTCCACCCGCAGTTTTTCGCTGCGCTCGGCCTGTTCCTGGAACAGCGCCTTGAGCTTTTCCACCATCTGGTTCATCGCCTGTACCACGCGGCGCAGCTCCGGGGTGCGCGGCAGATCCGGCAGGCTCAGGAACTCACGGCGGGCAATGGCATGGGACTGTTTGACCATATAGTCCAGAGGCTTGAGTTGCCGGCGCAGCAACAGCGCACCCAGCACCGCACTGACGGCGCCGCAAAGCAGCAGCCAGCCCAGGCTGCCCAGGGCGCTCTGCCACAGCTTGGCCAGGGCGAACATCGGATGGCTGACCACCTCGACCCGCGCCGCCTGCTCCCAGCCACGGCTGACCAAGGCATCGCCGCCGGCCGGTTCCAGGCCGATCAACTTGACGAACCAGTTGGGCACGCCGTTGTTGTCGGGGATACCACTGCGCTCGACAATGACCTGGTCATTGGTCACGTCGACCACGCGGATGCTCGCGTAATAACCGCTGTCGAAGATCGAGCTGACCAGCAGTTCGACCATCGCCGGGTCGTCGATATTGGGCGTCAGGGACAGCGCCAGGGCGGTCGCCGCGTCCTGCGCGTGGGAGCGCAGTTGGTTCACGTATTGGGTACGCGAACTTTCCAGGCTGACCATGAAGCTGCCGCTGAAGGCGACCACCAGGAACAGACAGATAGCGATCAACAGCTGTTTGAACAGTGACATCTGAACAGTTACTCCTAGTTGGCCGGCTCGGCTGGGAAGCCTTCCGCCCGCATTTTTTTCAACACATCCTGCCAGCGCGACAGGCGCTTGGTGTCGCCGACCTTTTTGTTGCCTTTGGCGCCGGGCAGGTACAAGCCTTCGGCGTTGAAGGAGTAGACCGGCAGCAAGTCGGTCCGTTGGCTGGCAGGCTGGATCTCGTCGATCAGGCTGTCGAGTACCAGTGGCATGGCCTCTGGCGTCGAATAATAGGTCAAGACCATATGGGCGCGATTCTGCCGCAATGCCTTGACGTAGGTAATGCGCAATTTGTCGCTGGAGACGCCCAGGTGTCGCAGGCTGAAATACTTGGCAATGGCATAGTCTTCACAATCGCCGGCGCCCTTCCACAGGGCTTCGATGGGCGTCTCCCAATAATCGACCTGGCTCCATAAGTCGACATCTTCGACATAGCGCACCCGCTTGTTGAAGAACAGGTTGACCACCTTGAGCTGCTCCAACTCGCTGCCTTGTTTTTGCGTGGCCAGCAGCCGCTGCCAGTCGTCGATACGCTGCTGGCCCGCGCCCAGCGGTCCATAAAGCGCTGTAGCGCGCCGGCTGATCTGGGAAAAATCCCAATCGGCATGCAGCCCGCCAGGCAATAAGCCAGCCAGCAGCAGCGCTGAAAACAGCCAGCACAGGATCCGCGAGGGAGTAAAACGTACCGCCAATGGCTTCAGTCCGTAGAAAGAGACGGAGAATCATTCGATGGTGAAGGGTCAGTCGGCAAAAGACAATGGCACAGTGCAATCACCCAGCGTCCACTCAGCTAAAGCAATCGCACTTGTAAGACGCCCGCCAGCCATAATGTGCGATGTAAAACCGCGCTGTTGAGTCGCTTACAAAGGGAAACTTTGCCTGTTTGACAAGCCTGCATGCAATCTCTAGTGTTCTTTGGATCCAATTAGCCAAAACCCATTCCAACAAGAAAGGAGGATAGCGTAGTCGTGACGCACAAGCCGAACCCTTTGAGCAGCATCAAGATCAGTGGGCCCATTCCCGCTCACCTCGCGCGCTCCGTTATTGAAGAAACATTGCGCAACGCCATACTGGATGGTCGCCTGCCCTGCGGCACCGCCATGCGCCAGCAAGAGCTGGCCAGCCTGTTCGGGGTCAGCCGGATGCCGGTGCGCGAAGCCCTGCGCCAGCTGGAGGCACAGTCGCTGTTGCATGTGGTAACCCATAAAGGCGCCGTGGTTGCTCCGCTGATTGAAGATAACTCGGCGGAGACCTACGCCCTGCGTATTCTCCTGGAGTCGGAAGCACTGCGCTTGTCTATCCCATTACTCACCCAGAGCGATATCGAGCAGGCGGGTGCCTTGATCGACACCCTTGAGTGCGAAACCGACTACACCGAAATCGGCCGGCTCAACCGCCTGTTTCACATGGCGTTGTATGGCAAGGCACCCAACCAGCGGTTGTTGAACCTGGTGGAACACGGGCTGAACGAGGAGGAGCGGTTCCTGCGCTTCAACCTTGAAGCCATGGGACTGGGCAAAACCTCCCAGGAGGACCATCGCGAGCTGCTGAATCTGGTCGCGCAGAAAAAAGTCGAGCAGAGCGTGCTGACGCTGCGTAATCACCTGATGCGCGGCATGGAAGTGATCACTCAATACCTCAACAGCATTGAACAGGACAACGACAAAGGTCCGCGTTGACTTCTCCCGGCTTTAGCCGCCCAGTGCGCGACCTGGATGACCAGGCGCCGCACACGCCCTAAGCCGGTCCATGCCTGCCGTCACCCTCCTGGATGGTTGCGCCAACAGACTCGACATCGACCGATAGGAACCTGCAGCGTTGCAAAGCAATAATGGATCAAACCCTGCCCGTTAAGTCCACCTACATAAAACTCGCAAACAACAAGGAAAGTTCCCACCCCGAACAGTAAGTTCAACTGCAGCATTTCCCTTCCTGCAAAAAAACCTTATACAACTCAGAAAGTATTTGAACACTTAACCAAGTGATTATTCTTTAATTGGTCTTGGCACTTCATTCGAACGCGTAGGCACAGGCTTGGGCATAGCTGTGGACGACGCGCGCTCCAACAAGAATAGGATGCTTTGTCACTACCTGTTGCTTGCCGGGCAACGAAGTACTCGCAACAACCCACGCTTGGTTCTAAACAAACTTTTTATTTGAGTCGACATAACGACTTATAGGCATTAACTATGTTTCAACTACAAGAACTACTTAGACATAAAAAACAACAATTACATGAGCATCCGATTTTCCTGGAAATCAATTCTCTCCCGCAACTACAACACTTTATGCAAAACCATGTGTTCGCCGTCTGGGACTTCATGACCCTGACCAAACGCCTGCAACAGGACCTGACCTGCATCCGCCTGCCCTGGCTGCCGCCGACAGACCCACAGGCGGCGCGGCTGATCAACGAAATTGTCCTGGATGAGGAATCAGACCAGCGCCAGGGCGTCGGGCACAGCAGTCACTTCGAACTGTATCTGGAGGCCATGCGCGAGGTGGGAGCCTGCACCATCACCATCGAACGATTCATCGCGTTGCAGCATGAGGGAGCAAGCGTCGACAGCGCCTTGGCACAGATCACCATTGATCCTGCGGTAGAGCGCTTTGTGCGGCACACCCTGGACGTCGCCTTGAACGCACCGACCCATTGTGTCGCCGCGACCTTCCTGCATGGCCGCGAAAGTGTCATCCCGGCGATGTTCAAGCGCCTCCTGGAAGGCTGCGATGTCGCTCATCGGCAAGCCCCCAGCTTGTGCTATTACCTGCAGCGGCACATCGAGCTGGACGCCCAGGGTCATGAACCGGCCGCAGAACACCTGCTACAGCGGCTGATCCAGGCAGATCCCCTGCGCGAACAACAGGCCTGGAATGCTGCCATCAGCGCCGTAGAGAGCCGCATCGCCCTGTGGGACGGCCTGCGCCGGCACGCAGGATGCCAGGAGGTGAGCCTGTGACCGCTGCCGACTACCGCTCATTCGCGACCGACTGGGAGCAGCAGGCGACCATCCGTACTCGCCCGCGTCGCCTGCTGGAAGATGACGACAAGTTGATCTATCCCCTATGTCGTCAACCGTTGGTGCTCAGTGCAGGCTTTCTGGAGCATTGTCCGCAGTGGCGCGAGTTTGTCCTGGTGCAGACGTTCTACAAATTCATCAACGACGTGGTGATCTTTGAAACCGAGATCGTCGATAAAACCGCGAGGAGCATCGCCAAGAATCGCTTTTCAATCCCCTTCCCTGTGGCCTGCCGCTACGCCGCCATGACCGTGGTGGTCGATGAGGATTACCACGCCCTCGTTGCCCTGGACTTCATGCAGCAAACGCAGGAGAAGACGGGTATTGCGCCGCTGGCGCTACCTGCGGCCATCGAGTTGAGCCGTGCCATACCCAGCGCGCAGGCCCACGTACCGGCGCATCTGCGTGATGCCGTGGAGCTGATCGGCGTGGCGATTGCCGAGAACACAGTCACCCATGACGTGGCGGCGTTTGCCAAGGATGACAGCGTCAAACAGTCGGTAAGGGGGTTGATGGCCGACCATCTGGCTGATGAGGGCCGCCACGCCAGCTTCTGGACCGGCCTGGTGCGGCTCTACTGGCAAACAGCAAGCGAAGCAGACCGCCACTGTCTCGCCCAGATGCTGCCGATCTTCCTGCAGCACTATTTGACCAGTGACCTGCAAAGGGACTTCGACCTGCTGTTGATCGACCATCTGGATATCAGTCCCTCCGTCCGCGAAGCTTTGCGGGTCGAGGTAAATGCCCTGGCCTTTCCCATCACCCGCCAGCACCCGCTGATCAGCAACATCATGGGTTTCCTGCGCCGCAGCGGGCTGCTGCAAACACCCTGCGTCGCCCAGGCGATGAGCGCGTATCTGCCCGTATCCGGGAGCCCGTCATGAGACGCCTAGGGATTAGGCCGGTCGGTACCAGTACGGCCTTGCACGAGCTGACGCAGGCACTGGAACCCTATGGTCATGACCTTGGTGCGCAGGAGCCGGCCATCGACTTGCTGATTGAAGACGGCACTCAGCCCGTCGCCCAGGATTCGCCCGGCATGGTCGTGATGAGCCTGCGCCTGGCCATCGGCCCCTTGAGCGAGTGCGGCCTGCCGGCCCTGCAAATACGCTGCTATGACCGCGTATCGCAACTGCTGGCCGTGCTGGATGTAGCACCGCCAGCCTGCGGCAACGGTCAACAACTGCGACGCCAGGTGGTGACACAGTTGGTCGAGTGGATTGTGCGGCAGGTCAGCGGCTTCGCGCGCAACCCCGGACATTTTGCCCAGCGTGCGAGCGCCTCCCCCCTTCCAGAGCAAAGCCTGCAAGGCCTGGAGGGGCTGGCCTACCTGCATCGCCTTAACCGGACCGATGAGCCGGCGCTGCTGCAAAAAGCCCGGACGCCGCTGGTCAAACAGTTGGAGCACAGCTTGCGGGTCTTCGCCGATAGGCCGGCCCTGGAGATCGCCGGCCTCAGCCTGAGTTATCGACGCCTGTTGCGGCACAGCCTGGCGATCCAGCAGGTTTTGCGGCCGTTGCTCGGGCCTGGGCAGGTGCCCGTGGTCGGTATTTGCCTGGGCAAGTCGGTTGAGTTGTATGCCAGCATTCTGGCGATTCTTGGCTGCGGCGCGGTCTATCTGCCACTGGAGCCGAGCCATCCGCTGCCGCGCCAGCGGGCCATGCTGGAGAATGCAGGGGCCACGGTGTTGCTCGATGACGGCCAACATCCGTTGCGCGAGCATTTCACTGGGGTGGATGTCAGCGGCATAGACAGCCGGCACATGGACGAGCGCTGCCCCCTGGCCCTGACGTTACCCTCGATTGATAGCGCCAGCATGGTGCTCTACACCTCCGGCACCACCGGCCAGCCCAAGGGCGTTTTGCTCAGCCAGCAGAACCTGGCCCATTTCTCGGCGTGGTACAGCCAGTATGTCGAGCTCAGTGAGCACAGCCGCGTACTGCAATTTTCTTCCTTGAGTTTTGACTCTTCACTGATCGACCTTTTTCCGGCCCTGAGCCAGGGCGCGACCCTGATTGTTCCCAGCGAAGAACAGCGTCGCGACCCTCGCCAGTTGGTGGAACTGATCCGGCAACGGCGCATCACTCATGCCTTCCTGCCACCTGCGCTGTTGAGCCTGCTGCCGATGGATCGGCCGCTGGGCCTGGAGCACCTGCTGACCGGCGGTGATATCTGTGAGCCCCATGTCATTGAGCAAATGGCCGGGCAATGCGCCCTGCACAACCTGTATGGCCCGACAGAGGCCACGGTGCTGGTCAGCAGCCGGCGGATGCGGGCTGACGACAGCAATCTCAACCTCGGCATGCCCATCGCCAACAGTCAGGTGCTGATCCTCGACGAGCAGCGCCGACCGGTTGAGGATCAGGTGGTTGGCGAGCTGTACATCGCAGGCCCTGGAGTAAGCCTTGGGTATGTGAACCAGCCACGGCAGACCGCCGAGCACTTTGTGCACCTTGCGCTGCCTGATGGCCGAACCCTGCGCACCTATCGCACGGGAGACATGGCGAAATGGACTGCAGAGGGCATCGAACTGGTCGGGCGCCAGGACCAGCAGGTGAAGATCCGCGGTTTTCGGGTCGAGCCCCAGGAGATTGAGCAGTGTTTGCGCGCCAGCCAGTTGTTTCGCCAGGTGGCGGTGGTGATTAACCGTGAGCGAAGAATTCTCGTGTTCGTGGCACACGCTGATCCCAGCTATTCGGGCGCGGCCCTGGCAGCGCTCAAGCAACACGCCAGGCAAACGTTGCCGGACTATATGCAGCCGACCGTATTCACTGAGTTGACGAGCCTGCCCTATGGCAGCAATGGCAAAGTTGATCGCCAGGCATTACAGGCACTGGTCGTGCAGGCCGTCTCGGATAACCCCCATTGCCTCCCCCAAACGCCGGTGGAAGCGCAATTGCTGGACCTGTGGAGTGAGCTGTTGGGGTTGCCGGTCAACGAGATCTCGACTGACGACAGTTTTTTCCATCTCGGCGGTCACTCCATTCTGCTTTCGACCATGCTCCTGCGGATTCGCGAGTTGTACGGACGCAGCCTGCCCCTCAACCGGTTTATCGAAGCGCCAACGGTGCAGACACTCGCGGCGTTGATGGGCGACAGCGCGCCGGGGACGGCGCCCACCGCCCGGGCGATAAGCGATGCACTACGCCCGCTGGATATCCCCGTGCTGCCAGGGGCGCGTGCCGGTGATCGCCACAAGGCTATCGTGACCGGCGCCAACAGCTTTTTGGGTATACATATCGTCGAAGCCTTGCTGGTGGCCGGAGCGACAGAAGTCGCCTGCCTGGTTCGCGAAAACCCAGGACAATCGGCCGCCATACGGTTTGCCGACGCCATGCGTGAATACCGCCTGGAACACCTGGACCTGAGCCGCGTACGGGTATACACCGCTGACCTGCGCCAACCTCGTTTAGGCCTGGAGGCACATGCATATGAACGCCTCGCCCGCCAGTTCGGGGTGCTGGTACACAGCGCGGCCCACGTCAATCACGTCATGGACTACGCATCGCTGGCCAAGGACAACGTGGAGCCGGTCATTGAATGCCTGCGCCTGTGCGAAACCCATTGCAAGAAAGTGCTCAATTTCGTCTCCACACTATCCGCGTCGAGTAGCGTTGGGGCCGACGGGCAAGTGCTTGAAGCGCCGGCGGCAAGCACCCCACCGCTGTACATCAAGAACGGCTACAACCTGTCCAAATGGGTGGCCGAACGTCTATTGGGGCGTGCCGCCGGACAAGGTGCCTGGATCAATATCTATCGACCCGGGAACATCAGTTTCAATAGCCACAACGGTGTCTGCCAACCCCACAAGAACCGCCTGCTGCTGATGCTCAAGGGATCGCTGCAGCTGGGCCGGGTGCCACGCCTGGGCTTGAACTTCGACCTGATGCCGGTGGATTTCCTGGCACGGTTCATTGCCTTCCACAGTGGCAACTACGTTGCCGAGCGTAGCGTCTTCAACCTGCACAATCCGCAGCCCCTGAGGTGGGAAACCTACGTGGAGTCGTTTCGCCAGGCAGGTCATGCGTTCGAGTTGGTGAGCGTCGCGGATTGGCAGCACCATCTGCGCGAAGTAGGTCGCGAGAATGCCCTTTTCGGTGTGCTCGGGTTCTACCTCAATGGGCTGGGAGAAGACATCGGCGATATTTCGATGATTCGCCATGAGAACGCACGCCATGGCGTCGAACAAATGGGTGTGCAGTATCCCGAAAAAGCACCCGAGTTATTACGCAGAGGATGCCAATACCTCAATGCCATCGGCTTTCTGTGACCCCCGCCTTCAGGAAATACTTATGAGACAGCTGCAACCCGATACGTTGATCAAAAACCCCTTGGGCAGGCCTGTGGTGTCATCTGTGGTGATTGCCTGCAGCGCCGATGAGCTATGGGCGGTCGTGGGGCGTTTCGAGGGATTTGACGCGTTCATTCCTGCCCTGGCCCGTATCGGCATGACGGGCAGCGGGGTGGGATCGCTACGCAAGAAATGGTTCCACGATGGCAATATCGTCGTGGAACAGCTCAACAGCCACGATGCGCGGACGATGCACATGACGTGGACGACGATCTATAACACCTTGGGCGTGGCCCGACTGTGGGCGGCAATGGGTGTTGAGTCGCTTGAGGGGCAACAAGCGCGGGCGACCTGGACCATCATCGCCGAGCCCGTTGATGCCCGCGATAAAAAGGGGTTTGAACAGTTTATCCAGGACTTCGCCGACAGTGCGCTGGATAACGTACGCCGGTTGCTTGGCTGAAAAAAATGGCGCAGTGCACTGCTGCACTGCGCCACATTTACCCCGTGGTGATCAGATCTTGAAACTGTCGACCAACTGCTTCAAGCGATTGGCTTGTTGTGACAGCGCGTCACAGTCTTTCAAGGTCTCGTTGAGGTTGGCCACACCTTGCTGGTTCAGCAGGTTGATCTGGTTGATATCAACATTGAGGGTTTCCACCACGGCAGTCTGTTCCTCAGTGGCTGCCGCCACCGATTGGTTCATGCCATCAATCTCGACGATTCGCTGGGTCACGCTGATCAAGCGCTCACCGGCCTGGTTGGCAACCTCGACACTTTCTTCGCTGGACACCTGACTGGCGTTCATTGTGGTGACCGCTTCCCGTGAACCGATCTGCAACGAGGTGATCATCTTGTGGATCTCCTCCGCCGATTCCTGGGTACGGTGAGCCAGGTTGCGCACCTCGTCGGCGACCACGGCAAAGCCACGGCCGGCTTCACCGGCACGGGCCGCTTCAATGGCGGCATTGAGGGCCAGCAGGTTGGTTTGCTGAGAGATGCCTTTGATCACATCAAGAATGTGGCCAATGTTGTCGGTACTGGCATTCAAGGTTTCGATCTGCGTGCAGGACAAGCTGATCTTCTGCGACAGCTCGGACATCGCCAGGATGGTTTTCTCCACCACTTGGCGACCGTCATCGGCTTGCTCGCTGGCGCCACTGGCGTGTTGCGAGGCGTCAGCGGCGTTACGGGCGATTTCCTGGGTGGCGGCACCCAGTTCGTTAATGGCCGCAGCAACGCTGTTGGTACGGGCGCTCTGCTCGTCGGAGCCGATGATCGAGGCGTTGGACGATGCCATCACGCGCTGGGAAAGATCGTGTACATGCCTGGTCGCCGAGGACACTTCGCTGATCGAGGCATGGATACGCTCGACAAACTGGTTGAACGCACTACCCAGCTCACCGAATTCATCTTTGCTTTCCACGACCAGGCGGCGGGTCAGGTCACCCTCGCCTTGGGCAATGTCTTGCATCGCGCGGCCCATGGTGGTCAGTGGGCGCATCAGCACCTGGATCAACAGGCTCAGCAACACGGCAATCGCTGTGACGGCAATAAACATCGCGATCAAAGCGGAGGTGCGGAATTTACCCAGGGGGGCGTAGGCTTTGTCTTTGTCGATCGACAGGCCTATGTACCAATCGGCACCCGGCAAGCCGCTGATCGGGGTGAAGGACAGGATGCGGTCCTGACCATTGAGGACGACATCCTGATTAACCTTCTCAATCCGGACACCGCTGCCTGGGTAGATATCCTTGAGGTTTTTCATTACCTGCTCTTGGTCAGGGCTGACGATTACCTGCCCATCGCCGCTGACCAGAAACGCGTGGCCAATCCCGCCGAAGTCCACCGAGTTGATGATCTTCACCAGGGTTTGCAGGCTCAAGTCGCCACCCACTACACCCAGCAGCTCACCATTTTTCTTGACCGGCATCGCGATGGTGACGATCAAACCACCGACGGCGGCCATATAAGGCGGCGTCAGCATGGGTTTGTCGGCAGCGACCGCTTGCTTGTACCACGGGCGCTGACGCGGATCGTAGCCTTCAGGCATTTTTGCGTCAGGACGCTGAGTGAAGACACCGTTGGTTGAGCCAACGTAGGTGAACTGGAAGTTCGAGGTGAACGCCGGTTGATCAACCAGGCCGGGGAGGTCGGCGTTTGCGCCTTGATGAGCAACGTTCTGCGCAAGGTTCTCCAGGACCAGTATCCGGCCACTGAGCCAGTTCTGCACACTGCTGGCAGTCAGGTCACCCGACTGCTCAATAGATGACTCCAGATTTTGCCTGATGGTGTTGCGCTGCAGGTAGTCGTTGTACAACGTAAACAGCGCGAAGGCCAAAACCACAACGCCTGACGCGGCCAACAGAATTTTATGACTGAACTTGAGATTCATTTCATCGACTTCTTTTTGCCAAAAGGGGGTGAGCGTGCCGAATGCAACGTTCCATGTACGGTATAGGCGGACTCTACGACCGCTCTATTTCAGTGCACGCATGGCTCATCAGGCTTTCGGCCAAGGTTGGATAAATCTTAGGAATTTGTGGGATACATCTTCTTTTTATGCAGGAAACTGACAGGCGGTCAGCAGAGGACACATAAGCCCCCAAAACGACAAAACCCCCGTCTGCGTTAACAGACGGGGGTTTCGGAATTTGATCTTGACGATGACCTACTCTCACATGGGGAAACCCCACACTACCATCGGCGATGCATCGTTTCACTGCTGAGTTCGGGATGGGATCAGGTGGTTCCAATGCTCTATGGTCGTCAAGAAATTCTGTGTACCAGAGCGTTGCACTAGCAACGCTCCAGTGAAATTCATGGACTTCTACATAAACAAAACCCCTGTTTGCGTTAGCAAACAGGGGTTCTGGAATTTAATCTTGACGATGACCTACTCTCACATGGGGAAACCCCACACTACCATCGGCGATGCATCGTTTCACTACTGAGTTCGGGAT
>NZ_JAARMC010000040.1:0-23178 GCF_012985595.1 Pseudomonas sp. WS 5411 | reverse complement strand
GGACGCAAAGAACGGGTATGTTTCAATCAAAGTGTCACCTATGTGAATGCACTTTTTTGTAACCTATGTGGTTGTCCCGTACATGCCCCACCACTCGGTGCCTCGCCTAGGCTCGGCATGCCCGCAGCCAGGCATTGCTCCGTGGGCCCGCCGCGATCGGCCATCCCTGGCCGTGTCGCGGCTACCCCGGCATCCATGCCGGGGTGCCCACTGCGCAATACCTGCCTGCGGCCATCGTGGTTTAACGGGGCGCCTAAGATCAAAAGCAGAGCAACAGCAACAGCAAAGCCGGGGCGCGAAGCTGCATTCCCCCCTGTGGGAGCTGGCTTGCCTGCGATGACGGTGTATCAGTCGATAAATGTATTGGCTGATACACCGTCATCGCAGGCAAGCCAGCTCCCACAGGTATAAGCGTACGCCTAGACGATCAGGTCGGCTGTCAGGCCGCCTCGCTTTGCTTGTGATTTTGATCTTAGGCGCCCCGTTAAACCACGCTGGCCGTCATCCGATTTTGATTTGGGGGGTAAACCGGCAGGACGCCGGTTTAGCCGCGCTGGGCCATGGATGGCCCATCGCGGCGGCCCCCCAAATCAATGTCGGATGACGGGCACACCGAGCCTAGGCGAGGTGCCGAGTGGTGGGGCAAGAGCCCTTTTGGTTACTTTTGGGGCTCTTTTCCAAAAGTGACCCGCCGTAAGGGCGGAACCCTAAGTGGCCGTAACCGCAGCAACGGATATGTACACATACCCAGAAGAGGATACCTATGGCCACCCCGAGCAAACCAGCTCCCACCCTCAGGATCAATGGTTCATATGATGACCACCAGCACTACCCAGACTGCGGGCCGGGGCCTGGATTTCGAGGGTCTGCTTGTCACCCTTGGCATCTTCCACCGTCAGGGTCAGCGGCACCTGGTCGCCTTCCTTGATCTGGCCCGTCAGGCCCATCAGCATCACGTGATAACCCTCGGGATCAAGCTTCACCGCCTGGCCGGCCGGCAGTGCCACGGCATCCACCGGGCCCATGCGCATGACGTCGTCTTTCATGCTCATCTCATGAATCTGCACTTCCTTGGCCACCGGCGACTTGACGCTCAGCAGCTTGCTGTCGCTGTCGGCGGTGAGGGTCATGAATGCCCCGCTCGAATGCTGCCCCGGTACGGTGGCGCGGGCCCAGGCATCGCTGACCTGGACCTGGGCGCTGGCGTGGGCGGCGAGGCCCAGCAGGGAAAGGCCGAGGGCGATGCGCTTGAGGGTGTGGACAGCAGTCATTAGCAGACCTCCATGACGGTGAGCAGGTCTTCTGCGCACTCTTTGGCGTTAAGGGATGCCGACAGGCCCAGGCGCAGGTTGCTGCGGGTGTCGAACACAAAACTGGTGGCGGTGTGGGACAGGGTGTAGGTGTCGCCTGCGGGGATCTTTTCATAAAAGATCCCGAACTCCTTGGCGGCCACGGCAATTTCTTCCGGCGTGCCATAGAGCGCTTCGAAGCTGGGGTCGAAGGCCTTGACGTAGGCGTCGAGCACTTCGGGCGTATCGCGTTCCGGGTCCAGGGTGATAAAGATCACCTGCATGATTTCGCCGTCGCGGCCCATCAGCTTCTTGGCCTGGGCCATGCGTGCCAGGGTGGTGGGGCACACGGCCGGGCACTGGGTGAACCCGAAGAACACCACCGGCATCAAGCCGCGAAACGAAGTCAGGGTCACGGTTTCGCCGGCGGTATTCTTGAGCTTGAACGTGCGGCCCATGATCTTGTTGCTCAGATCCTTGCCGTACTTGAAATTCAGCTTGGGGCCGGTGTCACAGCCGCTCAGCAGGCCCAGGCCCAGCAGGCCCATACCGGTGAGGACCTTGCGGCGGGTGAGTAACGTATTCATGAAGTGGGCGTCCCGTGAAGCGCCTGACGGCTGCGCATAACAGGTCAGTCAGGCTTTGAAAAGCGGTGAACAAGCAGGGTGGGTAGTCTACCGGTGTTGATCACGCTTGATAATCTGCGACGTTCTGCCACAGGGGCGGTCGCCACCTTACCAGCCAAGGGGGCGATTGCGTCTGTGGCACACTGTCGCAGACGCCTTGAAACGCCCGGCGTACAAGGCTTTGGGCAAATGTTTCAACGATTATCAGGGCCCTTGACCCGCATCAAGGCAGCGTCCTCCCGGCCTGGGGCACAGTCACGCCATACGGACCGGCCCACTGTGAGGCGCTGATGCTCTATCTCCTGTTTCTGCTGGCCCATCTGTTCGCGGCGCTGATGTTTATCGGCACGGTGTTCTTTGAAGTACTGATCCTCGCCAGCGTGCACAAGCAACTGCCGGCCCGCGTCATGCTGCTGGTGGAGCAGGGCATCGGCAACCGTGCCAGGGCCTTGATGCCGTGGGTGCTGCTGGTGCTGTTCGGCGCGGGTATCGGCATGGTCTGGTTGCGCTATCTGCCGGTGCTGGCGGCGCCATCGAGTTCGGCATTCGGCGCCTTGCTGACGCTCAAGTTGATCCTCGCCGCCAGTGTGCTGATGCATTTTTTGCTGACGGTGTGGCTGATGCGGCGTGGGCGGGTCAGCGCGGCCTATTTGCGCTTCGTTCATCTGAGCCTGTTCTGCCATATGGTCGCCATTGTGTTGCTGGCCAAAAGCATGTTCTACATCACCTGGTAACCCCCCTCGTATTCCCTGGCCTTGATGCATATCAAGGTGCGCTGTCCGGTCGCACCGCACAATGACCCACCGTAGCCAGACCCGGAGGCCGTCATGCTCACTGTCATTCATCCCGCCCGCGAGTGGCGCCTGCGCCGTGACCAAAGCGTGCTGGACCAGGGCCAGGTCGACATCGGCAAATTTCATACGGGGATCGGCTCCCTCGACCTGTTGCGCGCCATGCGCAGCAGTCGCCAGCGCCAACGCCCCTTGGCGCTGAACCTGCAATGGCCGGCGGGCCTGGTGGCCGATGACTACCTGGACGCGCTGGAGCAGGAAATCCACCTGGTCGGTTGCCACGTGGGTGGGCGCCAGCCGGTGGATCAATTCCATCTGGGCGGCGCTACCCCGGCGATGGCCGACCTGCAGCGGTTGATGGCGCACCTGCGCAGTCGCCTGCATTTTCTCGAGCATGACCAGGGTGACTACAGCCTCGACCTCGACCCGCTGCACACCGACTGGGCGACCATGGGCCGCCTGCGTGAACTGGGCTTCAATCACATCAATATCGGCGTGTCGGATGCCAGTAGCGACGTCATACCTTCGGTGGCCGGCTATCAAGACCCGGCGCCCATCCAGTCGCTGATCGACGCGGCGCGCACCCTGGGCTTTCGCTCGGTGAATGTTGACCTCGGGTATGGCCACGCCTGGCAGACCTGCGACAGCTTTGCAGCCAAGCTGGCCAGCCTGATCGCCCTCGAGCCGGACCGCCTGCAAGTGTTCGACTATGCCCAGGCCCCCCGGCGCTACCAGCAGCAACGGGCGCGGGCGCTGTCGTCGAATGCCGACAAGTGCGCGATGCGCGCGATCGCCTTCCAGCACCTGGAAGCTGCCGGTTATCACTACATTGGCCTGGGCCAGTTCGTACGCCCTGACGACGACCTGGCGCTGGCCCAGGAACACGGACGCCTGAGCCGCAATTGCCAGGGCTTTACCCGTCATGGTTACTGCGACCATATCGGCTTTGGCCTGGGCGCCATCAGCCAGCTCGACAACCTGTATGCGCAAAACACCGACGACCTGGCGCGCTATCGTCAGCAGTTGGACAGCGACCTGTTGCCCACCGCACGCGGCTGGCGCTGCGAGGCGGGCGATCAGATCCGTCAGCATGTCATGGAGCGCCTGGCCTGTGACCTGGAGTTGGATATCCAGGCGCTGGAGCGCCGTTATGGTGTGATTTTTTCCCGCTACTTTTCGGCGATCTGGCCGCTGCTGGAGCACCTGCACCAGGACGGCCTGATCGACTTGTCCGAGCGCTTCCTCTGTGTGCTGCCTGCGGGCCGGCAGCGGGTCGAAGCCCTCTGCGCGCTGTTTGACCGGGCAGGCAGCGCGGTTCCCCCTTGCTCCAACGATGAGAACATCGACCATGAAAGCGTTTGAGTTCAACCGGGCCCTGGTGCAGAAATACGACCGCCCGGGGCCGCGCTACACCTCATACCCGACGGCGCCGCAGTTTCATTCGGCGTTTGCCCTGGATGACTATCAGCAGGCAGTAGCGGCCAGCAACCATGGGGTGGCCCCCAAGGCGTTGTCGGTATACATCCACATACCGTTCTGCCAGAGCCTTTGTTACTACTGCGGTTGCCACAAGATCATCACGCGCAAGACCCATCGCGCCGTGGAGTACCTGAGCTACCTCAAGCGCGAAATCCAGATGCAGGCCGCGCTGTTCGATCGCACGCGGCCCCTGACCCAGTTGCACCTGGGGGGCGGTACGCCGACCTATCTGGACGATGCGCAACTGGCCGAGTTGATGGCAAGCCTGGCGCAGGGCTTCAGCCTGGATACCAGCGACAACCATGAGTTTTCCATTGAGGTCGACCCGCGCACCATCAGCGTGGAACGCATCCATAACCTGCGCGGGCTGGGCTTCAATCGCCTGAGTTTTGGTGTGCAGGACTTTGATGCCGATGTGCAGGCGGCGGTCAATCGCGTGCAGAGCGAAGAGCAGATTGTGCAGTTGGTCGCGGCCGCCCGGCAGGCACGCTTCAAGTCCATCAGCGTGGACCTGATCTACGGTCTGCCATTGCAGACCGTGGCCAGTTTCGACGTGACCCTGAGCAAGCTGATTGCCCTGCGCCCGGACCGTGTGGCGGCCTACAGCTACGCGCATTTGCCCACGCAAATCCGCGCCCAGCGCATGATCCGCCCCGAAGACATGCCACCGCCGGAGCGCAAGCTGGAGCTGCTGGAGTTGACCATTCGCCGGCTGACCGAAGCGGGTTATGTGTACATCGGCATGGACCACTTTGCCTTGCCCGACGACGAACTGGCCCTGGCCCGGGCCAATGGCACCTTGCAGCGTAATTTCCAGGGCTACTCGACCCATGCCGATTGCGACCTGATCGGGCTGGGCGTCTCGGCCATCGGCAAGGTGGGCGACAGCTACAGCCAGAGCGTCAAGGAGTTGTCCCAGTACTACGCGCGGATCGACGCCGGGTTGTTGCCGGTGCAGCGCGGCTACCGCCTGAACGCCGATGACGTGTTGCGCCGGGACGTGATCAACGGCCTGATGTGCCATGGGCGCATTGACTTTGCCGGGGTCGAGGCGGGGCATGCGATCCGCTTTACCGAATACTTTGCCCAGGCGTTGTCACAGTTGGATGAGCAAGTGGCGGATGGTTTGCTGCATGTCGAGGACGATGGGGTGCAGTTGCTGCCCCAGGGGCAACTGATGGTGCGCAGCGTGGCGATGGCGTTTGATGCGTACCTGGGTGGGCAGCAGAAGGGGCAGTTTTCCCGCACGGTCTGACCACCGACTCCACCCATGTGGCGAGGGGACAAGCCCCCTCGCCACAGCCCCCCTCACCACGGCTCAGGTATAGGCGCCTGCCGCGCCGTTGGTGCGCTCAATCTCTTCCACCAGCTTATCAATCCCCTCCAACCGTGCCCGGTTGTCGTGATCCCACGGATGAAACCCCGGCTTGAAATAATGCAGCCACGGCCGCGCCATGCGCGGGAACACGCCCTTGGGCCCGTAGAGAAACTTCAGCATCCGCCAGAAACCCTTCAGATGCCCGCCCGCGCGGCGATCGGCGATCAGCAGGCGCAGGTGGAAATCAAACACCACCAGCCAGAAAAACACCGTGGTGAACAGCATGGTCCCGGTGCGCAGCAGATAGCGCTTGGGCCCTGGTTTGATCACGCCGTTCCACACATCAAAGGCCACGGCCTTGTGCTCGGTTTCTTCGAGGGCGTGCCAGTACCACATCTGTTGGTAGCCTTTGAGCGAATCACCAAAACGCGAGGGGTCGCTGAGCAGGATTTCCGCGAGCATCGCCGTGTAGTGTTCCAGGGCGATGGTCACCGCCAGGTTGAAGGACGGCGGCAAGTGCTTCTTTTGCAGGTCGAGCATAAATTTCAAGCGGCGGTCCAGCAGGTGGGCCGGCAGACCGGCGGCTTGCAGCAGCTCGTTGTAGGCCACGTGCTCGCGGCTGTGCATGGCCTCCTGGCCGATAAAACCCTGGATCTCCTTTTTCAACGCCGGGTCGTCGATGCGCTGGCGATAGTGGCGCACGCTGTCCATGAAGAACAATTCGCCCTGGGGAAACAGCAACGACAGGGCATTGAAAAAGTGCGTGATGAACGGGCCTTGCTCGTGCCAGTCCTTGATGCGTTCGGCAGGCAGGGTAAAACGCAGGTCGCGGCGAATGGGCAGCATTATGGCGACTCCTGTTCAGAGAGGGGGGAGGGTGGCAGGGCCTTGCGCTGTTTCGGTGCCATGCGCCGGCTGGCGAACACCACCAGCCCTTGATAGGCCGCCGGCAGCCAGCGCGCGAGCAGATCCAGGGCGTAGGCGTCGCGGCCGATCAGCACGCGGCGCTTGTTCTTGCGCACGCCCTGCAGGATGACCTTGGCGGCCTGGTCGGCGTCGGTGATAAACAGTTTTTCGAAGTCGGCGCGGGCCTGTTGTTCGCTGTGGATCAGGAACCCGGTCATGTTCGCGTCGATCCGGCTGCTGCGGCAGATGTCGGTGCGGATCCCACCGGGATGCACGCAGGTGGCCGAGACGCCGCTGCGTTGCAAATCCAGTTCCTGGCGTAGGGACTCGGTAAAGCCGCGCACCGCGAACTTGGTGGCGTTGTAGCCGCTCATGCCGGGCTGGGCGAACAGCCCGAACACGCTGGAGGTGTTGACCACATGCCCCTCGCCGCTGGCCTTGAGGTAGGGCAGAAAGGCCTTGGTGCCGTACACCACCCCCCAGAAATTAATGCCGACGATCCACTCCAGGTCGGCGTAGTCCACACCTTCCACGGTGCTCGACAGGGCCACCCCGGCATTGTTGAAAATCAAATTCACCTGGCCGTGTTCTGCCGCGCAACTGGCGGCCCAATCCTCCATGGCCTGGCGGTCGGCAACATCCACCTCCCTTGACGTCACGCGGATCGGCGCCAGGCTGCTGCGCTGGATCAGCTCCACGGTTTGTTGCAGGCCGGTCTGGTTCTTGTCCGCCAGGGCCAGGTGACAACCCTCGCGCGCCAGGGCCAGGGCCAAGGCGCGGCCCATACCGGACGCGGCACCGGTGATGGCCGCCACGCGGCCATTGAATGACTTCATGACAGGCTTCCTTCTGCGGTGGCATGGGGTGGCGCAACGGGGCGCGGTGTGGCGCCGGTCAATAGTGGCGTGACCTGATAATCGCGCAGGGCGAACTGGCGGGTGACCTGTTTGAAGCGCCAGGTCGAGCCGGGCCACAACGTCGTATTTTTGCCGGTGCGCGGGTCGAGGTACCAACTGCGGCAGCCGCCGGTGTTCCAGATAGTGCGCTGGAGTTTTGCCTGGATTTGCTGGTTGTAGGCGCTTTCCACGGCTGGCTTGACCTCGACCGTGGCGATTTGCTGGCGGCGCATCTGTTGCAGGGCATCGAGGATGTAGGTGACCTGTGCCTCGATCATCAGAATCATCGAGTTGTGGCCCAACCCGGTGTTGGGCCCGACGATCAGGAACAGGTTCGGATAGCCCGGCACGGTGGTGCCCTTGTACGCATGGGCGCCATCGCGCCAGGCCTCCATCAGGTCAATGCCGCCGCGCCCGATGATGCAGTCGCGGGGCAGGGGATCGGTAGCCTGGAACCCGGTGCCGAAGATCAGGCAATCAGCCGGGTGCTTGATGCCATCGGCGGTGACGACCCCGTCGGCCTCGATTCGCAGTACAGCGTCGGTGACCACTGCGACATTGCTGCGTGACAGCGCTGGGTAGTAGTCGTTGGAGATCAGTACGCGCTTGCAGCCGATGGTGTAATCCGGCCGCAGGACTTTGCGCAGGGAAGGGCGCGCCACTTGTTTGTGCAGATGGCGCACGGCGATTTTCTGCACCACTTTCATCAGGCGCGGGTGCAGCGCAAAGCCCACCACCCGACCTTCCAGGGCCCAGTAGAAAGCCCCGCGCACCAGGCGCTGGGTGAACGGCAGATGCTTGAACACCCAGCGCTCAAAACCTGAAATGGGGCGGTCCGGCTTGGGCATGATCCACGGCGGGGTGCGCTGGAACAGGTCCAGGTGCGCCACTTGGGGGGCGATACGCGGCACGAACTGGATCGCACTGGCGCCGGTGCCAATCACCGCCACACGCTTGCCCTTGAGTGAATAGTCGTGGTCCCAGTGCTGGGAGTGAAAGCGCTTGCCCTTGAAACTGTCCAACCCCGGAATATCCGGCAGTGCCGGGCGGGACAGTCCCCCCATCCCCGACACCAGTACCCGTGCACTGACGCGGCGGCCATTGCTGAACTGCAATTGCCAGCGTTGCAGTTGCTCGTCGAACACCGCCTGTTGCAGGCCCATGCCAAAACGCAGGTACGGCGCCAACTCAAAGCGCTGTGCGCAATGTTCCAGGTAGGCACGGATTTCCGCCTGGGGGGCGAACTGGCGGGTCCAGTCGGGGTTGGGCGCAAAGGAAAACGAATAGACGTGGGATTGCACGTCACAGGCGCAGCCCGGGTAGTGGTTGTCGCGCCAGGTGCCGCCCAGGGAGTCGGCCTGTTCGGCAATAAAGAAGTCGTCGAGCCCGGCTTGCTTGAGTTTGATCGCCATGCACAGGCCGGCGAAGCCTGAGCCAATGATTGCGATATCGACGCAATCTGCCGGGCCGCTTGGCTGGGTAGAGGCATTCATAGGGTGTCCCTCGTGGGCTGTGGGCGCCTTACGGGTGTTGACATCGGATGTGCTCCTTTTTTGTTTTGGCTTTTAGATAGAACACCATTGCAAAGAAAAATTGTATTTATTATTTTAAAAAAGATTTTAAATAATCTACCTGAAAATGTCGTCTACGCTAGACCCTTGTCCTTTATGTGCGATTTGTCCGACGGACGAACGCTTGACGCACGCAGTTGAAGTCCAGGGTGTGGACGATGGCTGAGGTCTTGACCAATACCGGTCGGATCGCCAGCAGCAGGGAAGCAGAGGACCGAGCTATGGCTGTCGAATGGGTTGTCGCTGCGGGTGTGTTTATGGCTGCCAGTGCGGCGTTATGGGGCTTGAGTGCCTGGATGACGCGCCGTATCGAAGCGGCTGTTCCAAGTAACGGGCGCTTTCTGGAAGTGGATGGCGAGCGCTTTCATTATGTAGACGAGGGCAAGGGCCCGCCGCTGGTGATGATCCACGGCCTGATGGGCAGCAGTCGTAACCTGACCTATGCCTTGGCCGCACAATTGCGCGAGCACTTTCGGGTGATCACCCTGGACCGACCCGGCTCAGGCTATTCCACCCGCCGCAAAGGCACTGGTGCCGACCTGCCAAGCCAGGCCCGGCAAGTGGCGACCTTTATCCAGACCCTGGACCTGGGCCAGCCCCTGGTGCTGGGGCATTCCCTGGGCGGGGCGATCTCCCTGGCCCTGGCCCTGGACCATCCCCATGCGGTGTCCGGGTTGGTGCTGGTGGCACCCCTGACCCATCCCCAGCGCATGCTTCCCCTGGTGTTTCTATCGTTGGCGGTGCGCCCGGCCTGGCTGCGGCGCTGGGTGTCGCGCACGCTGACGGTGCCCATCGGCATGCTCAGCAGTGGTGCGGTGGTCAAGGGCGTGTTCGCTCCCGACCCGGCGCCGGCCGACTTTGCCACCCGTGGCGGCGGCCTGCTGGGGATGCGCCCCGATAACTTCTATGCCGCTTCCACCGAAATCAATCTGGTCAATGATTACCTGCCCGAGATGGTCAAGCGCTACCCGCAACTGCGCCTGCCCATCGGCCTGATCTATGGCTCGCGGGACAAGGTACTGGACTTCCGCAAGCACGGCCAGGCCCTGGCAGACAAGGTGCCAGGGCTGAAGCTGCAGCTGGTCGAAGGCCGTGGCCATATGCTGCCAATCACCGCCACCGAGCGCGTGGCGGCACTCGTCGAGCAGGTGGCCAAGCGCAGCAAGCCGGTGGCAAGCGCCACGGTGTTGCACCCGCCGTTTGCGCTGGCGAGTAAATAATCGTGAACCCCACGGTGTGGTCGAAAGTCGCTGACGCTTGCCCTAGACACCTGACCGAACGGATGAAAAAGAGACTGGCCGGTCACGTAAAAAAGGCTCCGAAAAAGTAGTTGACGACCTATCGATTCCGCGCTATTTATTTAAAAAAATATTTCAATATTTATTTTGAAATGATTTTTGAAATGCCTAAGAGCGAATAAAATAATGAAAAAAACGCCTTTTATCGCATGGTTTGTTTCAAGTGGCCTTCAGTGCCGCCTGAACCGCTTTTCTGCCTCTTTTGCTTCGCTCTCTCTCTCTGCCGCGCAGTGCGCCCGGAGGTTGCCATGAATCAGACCCTGGCCGCCCCCCACGTCTGGACCGACGGCAAGCGCCACCTGTGGTGGCTCGGCATCATGCCTCTGGCGACCCCGCTGCTGTCCGGCGCCCTGGCCATCACTACCGGCGTACAACAACTGTGGTGGGTCGGTGTACTGGTGATTTTCGGCTTGATCCCGCTGATCGACGGCCTGCTCGGCGAAGATGTCAGCAACCCGCCGGAGTCCGCTGTCAGCGGCCTTGAATCGCAGAAGTACTACCGCTGGATCGTCTACACCGGGGTGTTGTTCGTTATTTCCTCGGTGGTGATCACCGGTTGGCTGGCCGTCAGCGGCATCGACTGGATGATCAGCGGCGGGCTGCTGCAACTTACCGCCTCCCTCGATCCTTCGAGCTGGATGGCGCAAACCGCCAGCTTCCTGACGGCCCGGGTGCAGTTGCACGGTGAGGTCAGTTGGTTTACCTACCTGGGCATGGCCATGTCCACCGGCGCTGCCACCGGTATCGCGATCAACACCGCCCATGAACTGGGGCACAAGCCGCGCCTGCTGGAGATTGTGCTGGCGAAGATCACCCTGGCGCCGACCTTCTACGGGCACTTCTACACCGAACACAACCGTGGCCATCACGTACGCGTTGCCACCCCGGAAGATCCGGCCAGCTCGCGACTGGGGGAGAGCTTCTGGGCCTTCCTGCCGCGCTCGGTGTGGTTCAGTGCGCGCTCGGCCTGGAACCTGGAACGCGAACGCCTGCGCAAGCTCGGCCTGCCGGCGTGGCACTGGAAGAACGGCGTACTCAGCGCCTGGATGTACAGCGTGGTGTTGTGGGGCGCGATGATCGCCTGGCTGGGCATGGCGGTGATTCCCTTCCTGTTGATCCAGGGCATCTACGGCTTCTCGTTGCTGGAAGTGGTGAACTATGTCGAGCACTACGGGCTTAAACGCCAGAAGTTGCCTAACGGCCGTTATGAACGGTGTTCGCCGCGCCACTCGTGGAACAGTAACCGTATTGTCACCAATATCTTTCTGTTCCAGTTGCAGCGCCACTCTGATCATCACGCCAACCCGACTCGCAGTTATCAGTCGTTGCGCCACTTTGATGAATCGCCGCAACTGCCGTATGGCTACGCCAGCATGATTGTCTGGGCCTATATCCCTTACTTATGGCGCCGGCGTATGGATCACCGGGTACTACGGCACTATTCGGGGGATGTCACCCTGGCCAATATCCAGCCATCCAAACGCTTGAAGATACTGGAGAAGTACGGCAAGACCAGCACCTTCTAATGTGAATTAACTGTTATAGGGCGCACTCGGGATCTGTGTGTCGCGCAGGTTTTCATCGCCCACGGTTTGCCGGTTTCGAGTGCTGCTTAGTTGCAAGAAAGTTGTTTGACCCTAACAAAAATAAAATCAAGGGAAGGACGTACACCATGCAAACACCTGCCAAGTTCACTACGCATATCGTGCTCGCTGCACTGGGGCTTATTGCCTATCACCAGGCCCAGGCCGCCCGTATCGAACCCGCCGGCAGCGCCTTCACTGCCCAGGGCCCCATCAGCTTTTCCAAGGGCGCGCTGATCAGCGCCGACTGCACCATCAAGGTGGCCGGCAAGGTCGCGGCCGACGGTTCGCAAGTCAATGTCGACAAGGTCGAGTTTGACGGTGGCCTCAAGTGCAGCCGCGTCGAAGCCATCAACCTGCCGTGGATATTAGTGGCCAGGGATGCCAGGAGCGGCTCCATGTCGAAGATCAGCGTCGATGTGCACGCCTTTGGCCTGGGCGGCAAGTGTGGCCCGTCCACTGCCGAAGGCACCTGGGATAACGCCACCGGCAAGTTGGAAGCGGTCAATGTGCCGATTGGCGAAGACTGCAAGATCAAGACCGTGTCGATCAAGATGCCGCCGACGTTCAAAGTCGTCGAGTAAACCCCCGAATTTGTAGCGGTAAATGAATTCAAATTTGGCTGGAAAGGGAAGTTCTGCTGTTTCTCCGTGACCTCTCGATCATGGCCATTACCCCGGCGAAATGACTCGCCATACATGTGAGGAAAAATAATGAAAAGTTTGAAAACCCTCGTTTGTGTAAGTTCGTTTGCTCTGTGCTTTGGCGCGGCTTCGATGGCCAGTGCGGCGTCTTTTAGTCCAATTGGAGCGACGTTTACTACAGGGGCGACTGGGAGCATTGTTGTTAAATCACCTTCGTCGTTTCAGCAGCCCGTAACATGTAAGGCTGTATTCGAAGGCAAGGTGCGCCCTGATGGTAAGGCAGATATCACCAAAGTAACTATCTCTCCAGGATCAAGCGTGCTGTGCAACCTACCCAATATCACTGGTTTGCCTTGGTTGCTGGAAGCCACCAGCACAAGTGCCGGTAAAGCTTACAACGTTGGTTACACGATCACTTCGTTCCCTCCAACCAACTGCGGCCCTACGGCTATCGATGTAGCGCTGGCCTCAACCCCAGCTCCGTCTCCAAGTATCACTCTTGCTGCGACCAACCAGCCGCTTAGCGGCAGTTGCACGGTGGTGACACTGAACGTAGGCGCTACCGGCGTCACCATTGTTCCTTGATGCCGGGACTTCGGAAATAGGCTTGATCACCCGGTGAAAAACAGGTGCCTCGTCAGAGGCATCTGTTGAGGTAAAGCCGTTCGGTCCAACCGGCTGTGACAAATAAAAACAATAAGGAGTGACGCATGAATAATATGAAGCAGCAGGCCCAGGCGTTGTTAGGCCTGGCATTGTTGGGCGGGCTGATCGCCTCAGCGGGAACCGTTCAGGCGGGTGGTTTCATGACGCCAACCGCAAACACTGCTGGTTGGGGCCGGGCGTTTGGTGGGGGGTCGATGTTCAAGAACGACCCGTCATCGGCGTACAACAACCCTGCTGCCATGGCTTTCATTGACAAGACCATTTCGCAGTTCACCATCAACTACGCAAACATCGACATCAAATACAAAGGGTCGGCGTATGACTACGCTGGCAATCCGACGTCCAACACGGTCTATGATCCCAATACTGGCGAGTTAACATCGACACCTCGCACCGGTAATGGCGGTCAAGGCGGCTTCGAAGCGTGGGTACCCACTGGCTTCATGGTGATCCCGATCAACGATCGTTTTGCCTTTGGTTTGAGCCAAGTGGTGCCGATGGGCGCGCGCACAACCTGGGATGAGGATTGGAAAGGTCGCGACTTCGCGGTGGACACCCGCATCGAAACCGTGGGCCTGACCGGCTCCCTGTCGTTCAAGGTCAATGATGAGTTTTCCATCGGTGGTGGTGCGATTCTCCAGCACACCAAAGGCTTTGTGAGCCAGAACGTCGATCTGTATGCCGCTGCTGCGCAGTCGCCGGACTTCGGGATGATTCCGTTCCCGGCCGGCCAGGGCTTCGCCTTGATGCGGGTCAAAGTCGACAATAACTCCCTGGGTTGGTTTGCGGGGATGACCTGGAAACCCACGGCGCAGGACACCCTGGGCTTGAACTATCACGCCAAGATCAAGAACAAGCTGGAGGGCAAGTACAACATGTACGCCGATCCAGGCTCGGAAGGGCTGATGACCACCCCGGTGGTCGACGGTAAAACCCTGGTCGAGTTGGCTTACCCTGGGCTGAAACTGTATCCGGGCGGTGCCAATGCCTCCACGCAACTGGATATCCCTGCCAACGCGTCCCTGGACTGGGTACACGACTTCTCTGACCGCCTGACCCTGGGCGCCAGTGTGACCTGGACCCAATGGTCCTCCTTCGAGGCGCTGACCTTGAAGTCCAATGGCAGCACCATCGTGTCGATCCCGTACAAGTACAAGAACACCTGGATGTATTCGTTCGGCGGTGACTACAAACTCACGGATGACTTTACCGTGCGTGCCGGTGTGGCCTTCGACCAGACCCCAACCCGCAACTCCACCCGTGACCCGCGTATCCCGGATGGGGATCGCACCTTCGCTTCCCTGGGCTTTGGCTACAACATCCGCGCCATTCCGGGCCTGAGCATCGACGGCGCGTATTCCCGCCAGTTTGTGGAGACCGTCAAGCTCAAGACCAAGAACGTTGACCGTCTTGGCGCAGCGTCGCTGGATGGCAAATCCGAGGCCAAGGGCGAAGTGGTCAGCCTGTCGGCTACCTACGCCTTCTGACCTGGGGTTGTATCTGCGTAGTGCCTGGGTAAACGCGTAGTCAGCGCATCTTTCTACTGCGTTTACCCGGTGCTCCACCTGTGGGGCGCCCACGCGACCCCTGGTGATTTCCTTCTCCCTTTAACACTTCGGCTGACGCGTTCGGCCGAGAATTATTTCGCAAAGACATTAAATAAAAATTTCAAAACAAAATTTGAATTTGGCTTTTCAAGTTTGTAGTGTGGTGATCAGTCGCAGGCCGTACCGACCTGCTGCTGTGCGTGCCGTGCCCTGAATAATAAGTAGAGGTATCTCCATGGTTATCTGGTTATTGGCGGGACTCGCTGTGGCGACTGCCCTGGCGTATCGACAAGCGGCAGCCACCCTGTGGCTGGGTGCTGGCCTGGCCTGGTTGGCGGGCGGCTATCTGTTCAATGTGGTTGCAGGGTTTGGCCTGAGCGTTGCGGCGTTGCTGGTGGTGGTACCGGCGCTGCTGATGAGCATCAAGCCCCTGCGTCGCACACTGTTGACCAGCAGGGCCCTGGGCCTGTTTCGCACGATCATGCCGGCCATGTCCGACACTGAACGCGCGGCTATCGAGTCCGGCACCGTGTGGTGGGACGCCGAGTTGTTCAGCGGCAAACCCAATTGGCCGCGCCTGCTGCAAGCCGCGCCGGCACGCTTGAGCGCCGAAGAGCAGGCCTTTCTCGACAACGAAGTAGAAACCCTCTGCGACATGGCCAACGACTGGGAAACCACCCAGGTCTGGCAGGACCTGTCGCCCGAAGGCTGGCAGTACACCAAGGACGCCGGCTTCCTCGGCATGATCATTCCCAAGCAATATGGCGGCAAAGGCTTCTCCCACTATGCCCATTCGCAAGTGGTGATGAAGCTGTCGACCCGTTGCTCGGCGGCAGCGATTTCGGTGATGGTCCCCAACTCCCTGGGCCCCGCCGAACTGTTGCTGCATTACGGCACCGACGCCCAGCGCAATTACTACCTGCCGCGCCTGGCCCGTGGCGAAGACATCCCGTGCTTTGCCCTGACCAGCCCCTATGCCGGCTCCGACGCCGGGGCGATTCCCGACCTGGGCATCGTCTGCAAGGGCATGCATGAAGGCCAGGAAGTGCTGGGCTTCAGCGTGACCTGGGACAAGCGCTATATCACCCTCGGCCCCATCGCCACGGTGCTCGGCCTGGCCTTTCGCGCCGAAGACCCTGACGGCCTGCTGGGCCAGCCCGGCTCGCTGGGCATCACCTGCGCGTTGATCCCCACTTCCCATCCCGGGGTGAACAGTGGTCGCCGCCATTGGCCCCTCAATGCGGTGTTCCAGAACGGCCCGACCACCGGCAAGGACGTGTTTATCCCCCTGGAGTGGGTGATCGGCGGCCGCGAGCAAGTGGGCAACGGCTGGCGCATGCTGATGGAATGCCTGGCCGCCGGGCGCGCGATTTCCCTGCCGTCGGCCAACGTCGGCCTGGGCAAGGTGGCGGTACGCGGTACCACGGCCTACGCAGCGATGCGCAAGCAGTTCGGCCTGCCGATTGGCAAGTTTGAAGGGGTGCAGGCGCCCCTGGCACGTATGGCCGGGCACCTGTATGCCTGCGATGCGGTACGCAAAGTGTCGGTGGCGTCGTTGGATGCCGGCGAGAAACCCTCGGTTATCTCGGCGATTGCCAAATACCACGTCACCGAGCGTGCGCGGATCATCGTCAACGATGGCATGGACATCGTCGCCGGCAAGGGTATTTGCATGGGGCCCAACAACTTCCTGGCCCGTGCCTATCAACAAAGCCCCATCGCGATCACGGTGGAAGGCGCGAATATCATGACCCGCTGCCTGATCATCTACGGTCAGGGCCTGATCCGTTGCCACCCCTACGTGTTCCGAGAAATGGAAGCGGCGCGCAACACTGATAATCGCCAGGCGTTGCTCGAGTTCGACAGCGCCATGTTCGGTCACCTGAGTTTTGTGCTGGCCAACACCGTACGTGCGGCAGTGCATTCCCTGACAGGCGGACGGCTGATTGGCGTACCGGCCAAGACGGATCCGGCGCTGGCGTCCTACTACCGCCAGGCCAATCGGCTGTCGGTGGTGCTGGCGTTGATTTCCGATATTTCCATGGGCGTGCTGGGCGGCGCGCTCAAGCGCAAGGAAAGCATCACCGGGCGCCTGGGCGATATTCTGTCCCAGCTCTACATCCTGTCCTGCGTGCTCAAACGCTTTGAGGACGATGGCCGGCCCCAGGCCGACCTGCCGTTGGTGCATTGGTCGGCCCAGGATGCCTTGTTGCGGGCCCATGAAGCCCTGGCCGAGGTGCTCGACAATTATCCTTCGACGCCGGCTGCGGCAGTGATGCGTGGCTTGAGCTTCCCGTTCGGCATTCCCCAGCGCAAACCCTCCGACCGCCTGCTGGCCCAGGTGGCCGAGCTGGTGCAGATCCCGGGCGAAAGCCGCGACCGTTTGCTGGCCAATTCCTACATCCCGCGTCCGGAAGTCGACAAGCTGGCCTATGGCGAACTGGCGTTCCGCCTGCTACCCCAGGTGGAGTTGATCGAAGGGCGGCTCAAGGCGGCGGTCAAGCAAGGCACCCTCGGCCCGATGCCGATCAGCAGCACGGCCTTTACCGCCTGGCGCATCAAGGCCCGCGCCCTGGATTTGATCAGCGCCGACGAAGACGCCTTGCTGGCGCGCTATGTGGAATACGCCGATCACGGCATCCAGGTGGATGACTTCCCACAGGACTTCGGGTTGCTGGAGGCCTTGCAAAAGCGCCAGCAAACGTTGGAGCAAGCGACCAAGCCCAGCAGCAAAAAACGTGAAAACGCCCCGGTGAACTAGAAACGAGCGCGCTCAATGGGGGAGCGGGCTTGCCTGTGATAGCGGTGTATCTGCGCCACAGATGCAATCGGATCCACCGCCATCGCAGGCAAGCCAGCTCCCACAAGGGGTTGGATTTGCAGGTCAGGAAAACGGATTGATTTATGAGCGACAGCTACCTTTCTTTTGTTAATTCTGCCTGGGGCCGTCGTCTGGCCCAGGCTATCGGCTTGCCGCAACCCTTGGCCCTGCAACGTCACCGCAGCGGCCAGCAGGGCCTGGCCAACCCGGTGATTATCGCTGGGGCAGGGCGCTTGGCGGACGAAGTGCGGCGCCTCTTCAAGGCCACCGACACTGTGCCGGCCCAGGCCGCCACGCTCAAGGCGCCGTCCACGGTCAAGGTCCAGGGCGCGGTGTTTGATGCCAGCGCCGTGGTCGACCTCAAGCAACTGGACGAACTCTACGAATTTTTCCATGCCAACGCCCGGCGCCTGGGGCCGCACGCGCGGGTGGTGGTGCTGGGCACCGCGCCCGAACACTGCCAGGACTTGCCCCAGGCCATCGCCCAGCGAGCCCTGGAGGGCTTGGTGCGATCCTTGGCCAAGGAGCTGCGGCGGGCGATCACCGTGCAGTTGATCTATGTCGCGCCGGGTGCCGAGCAGTCCCTGGACAGCAGCCTGCGCTTTTTCCTGTCGCGGCGTTCGGCCTATGTCTCGGGGCAGGTGGTGCGCCTGGAAAAACCGGTCGATGCCGCCCCCGCCATCAACTGGGACAAACCCTTCAGCGGCCGCCGCGCCCTGGTCACTGGGGCCTCCCGTGGCATCGGCCTGGCCATCGCCCAGGTGCTGGCGCGTGACGGCTCGCACGTGGTGTGCGTGGATGTGCCGCAAGCGCTGCCCTCCCTGGAGCAGGCGGCCAGCAGCGTCGGCGGCCAGGCCTGGGCGCTGGACATCACCGGCGCCGATGCGCAGCAGCAGTTGCAGGCCTATGTGGCCGAGCATGGCGCGTTTGATGTGGTGGTGCACAACGCCGGGATCACCCGCGACAAGACCATCGCCAAGATGACCGAAACCGCCTGGCGCAGTGTGCTGGCGGTCAACCTCGAAGCGCCGTTGCAGTTGAGTGAAGCCTTGTTGCAAGGGCAGGGGCTCAAGGCCGGTGGGCGGATTGTGTGCGTGTCGTCGATCTCCGGGATCGCCGGCAACCTGGGGCAAAGCAATTACGCCACCTCCAAGGCCGGGGTGATTGGCCTGGTGCAGGGCCTGGCGCCCGTGGCGGCGGCGCAGCAGGTCACGGTCAACGGCGTGGCGCCGGGGTTTATCGAGACCCAGATGACCGCGAAAATCCCGCTGATGATTCGCGAAGCGGGGCGGCGCATGAACTCCCTGTCCCAGGGCGGGCAGCCCATCGACGTCGCCGAAACCATCGCCTGGCTGGCGCACCCGGCTTCGGGCGGGGTCAACGGCCAGGTGGTGCGTGTGTGCGGCCAAAGCCTGTTGGGAGCCTGAGCATGGACGACGTGACGCAGATTATCGACCCGCCACCGTCGCGCAATCGCCTGCTGCTGGACGGCCTGTTGGCGATGCGCAAACCCAGGCTGGAAGGCGCCCCCACGTTGCCCCGGGAGCGCCTGGTGCGCTCGGCGGTGGAGTTGAGCGCCCATGCTATTGCGGCTTATGGCCGGGCCTGTGGCTTTCGGCGCGAGCAAGGGGTGCCGCTGTCCTACCCCCATGTGCTGGCGTTCCCCTTGCACTTGATGTTGCTGACGCGCCCGAGCTTTCCGTACCCTGCCAGCGGCATGGTGCATCTGGCCAATCGCATTCGCCAACATCGACGCCTGCAGGAAGGTCAGGCCCTGCGCCTGGAAGTGTTTGCCGAGCGCTGGGTGGCCCATGCCAAGGGCCAGGCCTTGAGTATTGCCACCCACGCTTACAGCGCGGGCGAGTTGGTGTGGCAAAGCGAAAGTCTGTACCTGCGTCGCGATGTCGCCAACCCGGTGGGCGAGCCATGGGGCGACAGCCTGGCATTGCCCGAAGAGGGCGTGCGGCGCACCCAGCGTTGGGTGTTGCCAGCGGACCTGGGGCGGCGTTTTGCCAAGGTGTCGGGGGATTTCAACCCGATCCATACCTCGCGGATCGGCGCGCGGCTGTTCGGTTTTCGCCGGGCCATCGCCCATGGCATGTGGACCCTGGGCCGCGCCCTGGCCGCCCAGCAACCCCCAGGCGGGCTGGACGTGGCCGAGGCCCATTGCGATTTCAAGTTGCCGATCTTCCTGCCCGGCCAGGTCGCCCTGTGGAATGCCCCGGCAGACGGCCCGCGCCGTGCATTCGAGGTGCGCAATCCGGCCGGGGACAAACCCCATATGCGTGGCCTGTTTATCTGGACCTCGCGTTTTGATGAGAGTCGTTCATGAGTGACTACAGCTTCAGCCCCGCCCCGACGCGCCGCGTGGCGATTGTCGGCGGCAACCGCATTCCGTTTGCCCGCTCCAACACGGTGTACGCCCACGACAGCAACCAGGATTTGCTGGTGGCTGCGCTGCAAGGCCTGGTGGACCGCTACAACCTCCACGGCCTGCGCCTGGGCGAGTTCGCCGCCGGCGCGGTGATCAAACACTCGCGGGACTTCAACCTGGCCCGCGAGTCGCTGCTGTCCACCACCCTGTCCGCCGAGACCCCGGCCTACGACCTGCAGCAAGCGTGCGGCACCGGCTTGGAGGCGGCGTTGCTGGTGGCCAATAAAATCGCCCTCGGCCAGATTGACGTGGGGGTTGCCGGGGGCGCCGATACCACCTCCGACGCGCCCATCGGCATCAACGAATCCCTGCGCCGCACGCTGCTGGCGGCCAACCGCGCCAAGGGCAGCGGCAACAAGTTGCGCAGCCTGTTGCAGGTGCGCCCCTCGATGTTTTTCAAGCCGCTGCTGCCGCGTAATGGCGAGCCGCGTACCGGCTTGTCCATGGGCGAGCACTGCGAAGAAATGGCCAAGCGCTGGCAGATCAAGCGCCTGGCCCAGGACGAACTGACCCTGACCAGCCACCAGCGCCTCGACGCGGCCTATAAAAACGGCTTCTTCGACGACCTGATCAGCCCCTATCGCGGCCTGTCTCGCGACAACAACCTGCGCGCCGATGCCAGCCTGGAGAAGCTCGCCAGCCTGTCCCCGGCCTACGATCGGCAGAACGGCACCCTCACGGCCGGTAACTCCACGCCGCTGACCGATGGCGCCTCGGTGGTGCTGCTGGCCAGCGAGGAGTGGGCCGCCGCTCGTGGCCTGCCGGTGCTGGCCTACCTGCGTACCGGCGAGACCGCCGCGGTGAACTTCGTCGACGGCAGCGAAGGCTTGCTGATGGCCCCGGCTTACGCCGTGCCCCGCATGCTCGCACGCGAAAACCTGAGTTTTGCCGATTTCGATTTCTTCGAGATCCACGAAGCCTTCGCCGCCCAGGTGCTGTGCACCCTCAAGGCCTGGGAAGATGCCGATTACTGCCGTGAGCGCCTGGGGCTGGAGGCGCCACTGGGGGCCATCGACCGCGCCAGGATGAACGTCAATGGCGGCTCGCTCGGTTGCGGTCATCCCTTTGCCGCCACCGGTGGCCGCCAGTTGGCGGCGCTGGCCAAGGCCATTCACCTGCGCGGTGGCGGGCGCGGTTTGATTTCCATCTGTGCCGCCGGCGGCCTGGGCATTACCGCCATCGTTGAAAAGTAGCCGTACAACAACAATAAGGAGACTGCGATGAACGCTGTAAGCCTGGACCAAACCGAACGTATCTGGCTGAACGCTTATCTGCCTGGGGTGCCCAGCGACATCGACGCCGGCATCGAGGACTACCCGTCGTTGCGCGAGGTGTTTCTCGAACATTTGCACAAATACCGCGACCGCGTGGCCTACGTCAGCATCGGCACCGAAATGACCTACGCCACCTGGCAGGCCCAGGGCATCGCCTTTGCCGCCTGGCTGCAGGCCCAGGGCGTGCGCAAGGGCGATCGCGTGGCGTTGATGATGCCCAACTGCTTGCAGTATCCGATCTGCCTGTTGGGCACCATCCTTGCCGGTGCGGTGGTGGTCAACGTCAACCCGTTGTACACCTCCCACGAACTCAAGCACCTGCTCAAGGACAGCGGCGCCGAGACCGTTGTGATCTTCGAGAACTTCGCGCACACCCTGGAAAAAGTCGTGGCCGGCAGCACGGTCAAGCGCGTGGTCATTGCGGCCATCGGCGACCTGCTCGGCACCTTCAAGGGCGCGGCGATGAACTTCATCCTGCGCCGGGTGCAGAAGCAGGTGCCGGCCTACAACCTGCCGGGTGCGCTGCGTTTCAACCAGACGCTCAAGCAGGGCCGGGGCCTGACCCATACGCCGGTGCCGCTGGCGCGTGAAGAACTGGCGTTCCTGCAATACACCGGCGGCACCACCGGCGATGCCAAGGGCGTGATGCTCAGCCACCGCAATATCATCGCCAACCTGTTGCAGGCCAAGGCGTGGGTGGGCGATCAACTGGACCAGAACCAGCAGGAAACCAACGTCACGTTGTTGCCGCTGTACCACATCTTTTCCCTGACCGTGAATTGCCTGATGTTCATGTGCCTGGGCGGGCGCAATATCCTGATCGCCAACCCACGGGACGTGAAGCGGGTGCAGATGATCCTGCGCAAGGAGCGTTTCAACGGCATTGCCGGGGTCAACACGTTGTTCAACGGCTTGCTGGAGAACGCAGAGTTCCGTGCCCGGGACTTTTCCGACCTGCGCCTGGTCATCGCCGGCGGCATGGCCACGCACACCGCGGTGGCCAAGCGCTGGAAGGAAGTCACCGGGCTGCCGATCATCGAGGGTTACGGCCTGACGGAGTGCTCGCCGGTGGTGAGCATCAGCCCTATCGACATCTCGCGCATGCGCGAGATGGAATTTACCGGCAGCATCGGCGTGCCACTGCCATCGACCTGGGTGCGCTTTATCCGCGAGGACGGTGAACTCGCCGACATCGGTGAACCGGGTGAACTGCAGGTGCGCGGCCCGCAGGTGATGCAGGGCTACTGGCAGCGCCCCAAGGAAACCGCCGAAGTGCTGGATGCCGAGGGCTGGCTGTCCACCGGGGATATCGGGGTGATGAATGAACAGGGCTTCATCCGCCTGGTGGATCGCAAGAAGGACATGATCCTGGTGTCGGGTTTCAACGTGTACCCCAATGAAATCGAAGACGTGGTCGCGTTGCACCCAGGCGTTGCGGAAGTGGCGGCGATTGGCGTGGAGGATGGGGTGACCGGAGAGAAGGTGAAGATTGTCGTGGTGCGCCGCGACCCCAGCCTGACCCAAGAGCAGCTGTTGGCACATTGCCGGGAATACCTGACGGGGTACAAAGTGCCGAAGTTTGTCGAGTTTCGCGTCGAGGAATTGCCCAAGACTACGGTGGGCAAGGTCCTGCGCCGCGCATTGCGCTGACTTGATGCGGTATAATGGGGGAGCGGGCTTGCCCGCGATGACGGAGTGCTAGTCAGTACAATTGCTGACTGACAGTCTGCCATTGCGGCATGATTAGCTACACAACTCTCTTTTCGGTATGTGTACATATCCGTTGCTGCGGTAACGGCCACTTAGGGTTCCGCCCTTACGGCGGCTCACTTTGGAAGAGCGCCAAAGTAAGCAAAGCGCTCTTGCCCCACCACTCGGTGCCTCGCCTAGGCTCGGCATGCCCGCAGTCAGGCATTGCTCCGTGGGCCCGCCGCGATCGGCCATCCATGGCCGTGTCGCGGCTACCCCGGCATCCATGCCGGGGTGCCCACTGCGCAATACCTGCCTGCGGCCATCGTGGTTTAACGGGGCGCCT